>JAWUWD010000122.1:0-46761 GCA_034112085.1 Cyclobacteriaceae bacterium | reverse complement strand
TTCCGAAAATACTAGGATCCAATAATGACCTCTGCACTTTATAGTTATAGTTGATACCTCCATTGATACTAACCTGTGGTAGCCCAAGACTGAGTGTTTCTCCAACTTGAGTATCTGCTATCTCCTTATCGAGCGCTTTATTGAGTACATTTTGATTATGCTCCAAGGCATAATCAATACACTGCTCCAAATTGAAGCTGTTAGTCCTTGACTCGCCTTGAGTCCACCCTGTAGTTGCTGATCCAATCAGCAAAAGGGTAATGAGTAGTTGTTTGGTTACGATACGCATCATTTATTGATCGCTATTGTTTAGTTGATAATTCGTGTATAATTTTCTGCCTTTGTCAGTCAATAATCCATGGATGAAATGATCAAATAACTGCATTTGTACTTGTGAAAAATTGAACTTATTACGTGAAAATATTTTATCATCAAAAGCCATTTGCACTTGCTCGACTCGATAGGTGGCTATCACCTCTACATCAATTTCTGTACGATAAAATCCCTCTTTGATTCCTCTTTCGAGATTATTGACCACTGAGTCTTTGATAAATTGCGTTTTATAATCAAGATATAGATCCCAAGCCTTGCGATGATATTTCTGAAGATCAAACAATAGAGAAGGATTGATTTCGGTTACAATTTTTCTCATGCATTGACTCATCTTGAACATTTCCTCCATTGCATTCTGAGAGGATTCGAAAATTTTATTGAAATCTTCTTTCTCTTGATCTATATGTGCCTGAGACACCAAAGTCACTATCTCATCCTTGTCCGTATAATATTGATAAATGGTCTTCTTAGAAACCGAAAGCTCCCTCGCTATATCATCCATAGTCACGCTTCTCGCTCCATACTTCATGAAAAGCGAATCTGCTGCTTCTATAATTCTCTCATTAATTTCCATTCAATTGTATTTGTTCTGATTGCGAAACTACGGAAACTTTAATTATTAAATAAGTTTCCGTAGTTTTATAAGTTTCTTACGTTTCCAATTGTTGTTTGTTTCAGAAATTGAGAAATTATTTTTGAACTTCGGAATCAACGGTAGAAGATTCTCTACTATCCTTGCATTCAGCCCATTTCTCCATGAATCGGGCTTTCATAGAATATTTATCTCCTTTGGATTGTTCATTGTGTTGAGCACAATGTTTACACTTTTTCATTCCACTATTTCCGGACCAGCTTCCAAATAGAATTCTTGACAATATGATGATTCCTATAGCTTGCCAATACCCAATCATATTGAGTCCAAATAAGTCTGGCATAAGCCAATTCCATAAATACATTACGACTCCTGCGAATAATGCAGCAAAAAATAACCCCGCAATAATCATGAAAATCACCTTCACTCCTTTTCCCATCTTTTCTTTCATGGTCTATATATCTTCGTATAAGTTGATTAATTTTTTCCTAAGTGATAACACTGCATATCTCTTTCTCGAAATCAATGTATTGACTGCAGCCCCCTCTATCTTTGCGATCTCCTTGAAGCTCTTGTCCTCTAGTTCGTGCATGACGAATACATCTCGTTGTTCTTTGGGCAACTCATCCAATGACTTCATGATGCCTTCCCATATGAGCTCTCTGAAGTAAGTATCTTCTGGAGACTGTCCGAGCTCTGGAAGCATTTCGGTAAGCATCAATGGTTCTTGATTATCACCATTAACAACAGTATCAGTTTGGCTACCTCTCACTTTCTGCTTACGATAAAGGTCTACGATTTTATTTCGCGCAACTCTAAACATCCAAGCAGTCGCATTTTCTATTGTTCCAATAGCTCCATATCCATTGACAAACTGCAAAAATACATCCTGTAGAATATCTTCAGCATCTTCCAGATTATTTACCCTGGATTTGATAAAGTTGAGTAATCTGCCCTTCTCATTCTTGAATGTTTCTTCTTGATGTTGGGTCATAGATAACTCTATCGATATGGCTTGATTGTGCATCATCTCTAGTATAGTCGGATGACCTCACAAAATATTTTAAGAAAATGAAATAATTTTTCAGTCTGGGATAAAGGTATGCTTTTACAAGAAATTAGCTAATATTACAGCCCAAGCCTGAGATAATAATTGAGGCAAATTGCGAGATATAAGTAGCCAATAATACATGCAAGACTCATATAAAACTCACACTATTTCAACATCTCTTGGACCGTTGTGTTATGGTCAATATGGAAGTGGTCCAAAATCACTACTTGTATTTCACGGATTCGGGCAAGACCACTCTATTGCATTACCACTAGCCTCCTCTATACAGGAGCAATACACGGTGTATAGTTTTGATCTTCCCTATCATGGCAATAGTAAGTGGTCCGCGTCACAACAGTTAGTGACCAAAGAGATAATCACTAAAATATTTGAAAAGTGGCTATATGATTGTCAAATCACTGAATTTTCTGTCTTTGGATATAGTATGGGAGGAAAATTCGCGATATCGCTCGCAGAGTCATTTCCGGAGAAAGTCAAAAATCTAATTCTAGTGGCACCAGATGGCATTTTCAAAAGTCATTGGTATCGTCTGGCAACTTCATGGCCGATTAAGTTTTTATTTCATCAGATCATTGATAGACCAGGAGCGTTCTTTCTGATTACGAAAGTCATCCGAATGACAAGGCTCGTTCCAGAAAAGTTAGTCCAATTTGGAGAATCACAAATGGCAAAAAAGGAGCTTAGGTCAATGGTGTATTACACATGGATTAATTTTCAACAATTATTCATCGATCGAAAAGTATTGAAAAAATCTATTAGCACAGGTGATTTACAGGCTACGCTCATTCTCGGTAAGCTTGATCGTCTCATCAATCCAAAAAAGCTAATACCAATTATCAATGGTGTCGGTTTTGACGTAAATTTACTAGAAGCTGGTCATGCCAAAGTACTTGAACTTACTCCAACTTTATTGAAAACCATCTTAAAATAAAAGAAGGGCATGATTATTCACACCCTTCCCAATGTTAAGTTGATTAATTTTCTCCTAATTTTTAATCATACGATAAATGGAGTAAGTCTTATCACTTATCAGTTTGAATATATAAATCCCATTGGGCTGGTCTGACAAGTCAAATACCTCATCACTTTGAATGACTTCCTTTAGAACTACTTCTCCAAGTAAGTTAACCACAACTATACTTATATCACTTATTGTAGTATTGTTAACTTTTACATTGAAGATTCCACTTGAAGGGTTTGGATAAATACTAACTGGTTGATTAAGAATATCATCTATCAGCCCTGTTACTAGATCAGAGTTGATCTCATTACTGTAACCCGAATCACCTCCACTATTACGTGCTAATACGCGATAGAAATAATTCGTGCCTGGTTCCGTATCCCCATCATTATACTCTGCAATATCAGATGAGACAGTTATAAGTTCCAAATAATTAGAATTTGATCCAATTGATCGTTCAACTACAAATCCAGTTTCATTCTCCGAATTATCCTTCCACTGGAGTTTGATTTGATTAATACTGCTTTCTGAAATAAGCTCTGTAGGTGCATTTGATAATGTTTCTGCTATAGTTACTTCATTACTGTAATTTGAATCACCTCCATTATTTCGCGCCAGCACTCTATAGAAATAAGTGGTTTTTGAGTCTATTCCTTCGTCAATAAAGACAAGAACATCAGAAGAAACACTTCCAATTTCAATATAGTTAGTATTTATCCCAACCGATCGTTCTACTATAAACTCCTCCTCCTTATCGGAATTATCATTCCATTCTAAGGTTACACTGGTGACTCCATTAACAATTTCTAGTTCACTTGGTGCCAAAGGAATTTCCATTGGTGTAGTTGCATCAGTAAGTACTCCTTGCGAAAATCCACCATCATTTTTTGCTGAAATCCTATAAGAATACTGAGTACTTGGAGTTAAACCAGCATCTTCATGATTAGTTACATCAGCCTCTAATGTAACTAACATCTCATAACTATTCACGTCAGCTACCGAACGCTCAATAACATAAGAGGTCTCATTAGAGGCATTATCATCCCAGGTCAAAGTGATTTGATTAGCAGAGTTTACTGTTCCTATAAAATTAGTTGGTTTAGCTGGAGGTGCTATTGATACAATTTGTTCTAACTCATTAGTGTATTCAGAGCTTCCATTTAAATTTCTAGCTTTTACTCTATAAAAATAAGTCATTCCTCCTATTACATCGAGATCAGTGTACAAGATGGTATTAGCCTCATATACCGCTACCTCAACAAACTCAATATTACTCCCCATAGATCGTTCTATTACATATTCTGTCTCTATACTTGAATTGTCTTCCCAAAGTATTTTGACAAACTCTGAGCTCACAGATTCCAATTTCAACCCAGTAGGTGCATTTGGAACAGAGGAATCAGTTTTTGACGACACCTCATTTGAAAAAGATGAATTTGTACCATTTATTGATTTTATCCTATAGTAGTAAGTCACATCACCCTCGAGAGACATATCAGAATAATTAACATTATTCGCAGCCAAAGTTATGACATCAATATAATTCTTATTACCTCCTTCCGATCTTTGAACAACATATCCAGTTTCGTCATCTGCATTGTCAGTCCAAAGTAGATCAATTTGACTAGATGATATCGTCTGTGCCGTCAACTCTGTAGCTGCATTTGGTGCTTCCCCAACTATACCATTGACACAAAACTCTATGCTCCAAGCATCCAGACTACCTCCATCTCCATTCCCCTCATCTCTAATTTCCAAAGTCCATGTCCCGACACTACCCTCTCCTCCAAATATGGATAAGTCTTGCGCAGGTTTATATATCTTTTTATCAGTTGGCGGGCAACTTACAGTTGCGTTTCCAGACTGATCGTCAAAACCTAGATCAAAATCATCATTATCTCCACAAATACCAGTAAACAAAGTAACTGAAGTTCCTACTGGACTGATCAATACCGCTGTTAGATCAGCAGTCCAAGTATGCGTAGCTTTTATTTGAAGAATATTGACATCATTGATGACGCCATCTTGAGTGACTTGTAAAGTCGATGTAATCGTTGGTGTTCCGGATTCTGATATATGAATAGCTTCTCCTGTATATTCACTTGTAAAACAACTCACCTCTGAAGTCACAAAACTCCTAGCCTCACTGAATGACCCTTCTCCACATTGATTAATGGCCTTCACTCTCCAAAAATGTCTTGTATTGCTTCCCAACTTATCAACAAATGCATAGACAAGTTGATTAGGCAATAAGATATTCTGAACTTCATTTGTAAAATTAGCATCCAGTGCAACTGATAATTCATAACTATCCGCTCCATTTACTTCATTCCACGCCAGAGTCGGAAAAAGAATACTATTAGTCTCGTTATCAACTGGTGTTAGTAAGGTTGCTGTTATTGGTGCACCAGCCAACACTTCCAGTGTGACACCCTGCATCTGGGTTATCTCCCCTGATACACCTTTGATGTTTAGATTAAAATCTCCTGCCTCAGACCCCGTATTAGAAATCGTCAAACTTACATCATTACCCGGAACCACCGGATTGGAGCTAAACACAATTCCATAAGTATCCGGTAAGCCAGTTGTCGATAAGGTAACTGGAGAATCAAATTTCCCTAACTCACTTACCTTAACATTTATCACAAGACTATTTGGAGAACAAACTTGTAAACTCTCGTTATCTACAAAAACAGAAAAGTTATCACTGGAAGGAGGAACTATACTGAAATTATTGTTAGAAATATCGAAGAAAACATTATCAGCAGCCTCGACCTTTATTCTAGCCTCATCGGTAGTCATATCAGGGATAAGTACATTGACCTTTCCATCATTATCAGCACCGGTCACGAGAATCTCTGGATAAGTGTTCCCACCATCGGTTGATAGTAAAACATTTACCTTTAAGCAGTTTACAGGGGCTATATTAGTATTAGCAACATCCCAAACAACTTCATAAGTAGTTAATGCCGTTATTGATTCATTGGTATTTGGAGAACTTATCACAAATGGACCCGCTTGGTCTGTTACTTTAAAATTCATCTGATCATATGCCACACCACCACCTCCTGCTTTATTATCTCTAGCTGTTAGTCTAAAAGTCATATCTCTAGTATAACTTGGTAGAATCTCACCCATAGTGCTTGAATTATTCACAATATCACTGTTCTGTGGAAATACACGATAAGACACCTCCTTTGGAGCAAATGATCGAAATAATGGAGCATTCTCTGTTGGTGAATCAGGAGCTCCTGATGGTCCCAAATCAAATTGTTCCCAACTATAAGTTAATATATCTCCATCTGGATCTGTGGCATTTCCATCTAACTTAAACGGAGTACTTTTCGGAATTGTAAATTCGCTTTCTCCCACTTCAACCACTGGTGAACTATTGCTTGTGGTCGTCACTACCGCACAAGAGTTTCCTGCGCTTAGAGTAGAGTAGGCTATAATCTGATCAAAGCTTTGTGAATGAAAATAGGCATCACTGTTACTCTGAACATTTTGTCCACTACATATACCAGCATAAGCCATAATAGTTGTTCCACTTCCTGGTTCATAAGCTGTTGATGCTGTCCTATTGCCTCCTGCACAACTGCCTGTAGATCCATTAAATGTATGATTTCCTCCAAACTGATGGCCAATCTCATGCGCCACATAATCAACGTCATAAGGATCTCCTATAGGGCTAGAAGATCCAGTGATCCCGCTTCCTTTCCGTCCAGATTGACAAGGAACACCTAATCCAGCTAACCCACCTCCACCAGTAGATACGCCATGACCTATGTCATAGTTAGAGTCGCCAATAACCTCATCAATTTTCTGTTGAACTTCATCGATCAATGCATTAGCATCACTATTTGAAAATCCATCAGTCGAGGAATTCGTAAATATTAATTTATCAGTATTTTCAACCAATACCATTCTTATCGCTACTTCCTTTTCATAAATTCCATTTACTCTATTCATCGTAGTAACTATTGCACTCAAAGCACCTTCTACAGTACCTCCATGAAATGCGGTATACTCTCCAGTCGCAGAGATAGCAAGTCTATATGTTCTCAATTCAACTCTCGAAGGAGGTTGAACTCCCCTAGCGACCATTGCGTTGATTTGCTTAGTTAATTCAGGATTATAATCGATCGGTTGTCCTTCTTGGAAACTTCCTTTTGCCATAGGATCAAAATCCATTTTATAATAAGATTGGTAGTGTTTTACAGTTTGTCTATTGATCGGATCTATATATACCGTTCCTTCATCAGTGAAGACCATCGCATGAAACCCCTTAGGGGTAATATCAAATCTTACACTCGAATTATTATTTACACTGATTCCCTGATAAGTTTTAATATTTGGATACTTCGCAGCCAAATTATCTGACATCACTTGTGATTCAGTTACCGAAAACTCGTCAAAAGTCCCGTCTGGCAATGGCAAAACAATTGTTGATGATCTTCTTCCTTGAAAGGATTTGACATCATTATTAAATAATGCTAAGTCCATTGTGAAATAGGCCGCCTTGTGAGTTGGTATCTCGATATTATCAAAAGCAATATCAACTTTTTGATCAAAAAACATCTTTGATGTTTTTTGCGCATATATATTTAGTGTAATAAGTGCAAATAGCAAAGTTAGGTACAATGGTTTCATAGGATGAAGTAAGGCTATTAATTCTTATTATTTAATGATTTGATCAGCGAATGGATTCCCTCCTTTTACTGCGTTTTTCTTGTTATAGACGATATATTTAGGGCTACCTTTAATGATGGGGTTGATGAAATATGTCTCATTGCCCTTCACTATCATTGCATACAGCCCGCCCAAGTTACAATCAACTCTTACCTGAATATTAGAATCCGCGAGATCGTAACCTCGATAGCTCTTGATATTGGGGAATTTTTTAGCCAATTCTGGTGACATAGTACCTGAATCTTCCAACTTCACCACAATTAATGAATGATCGCTTAAAGGTAAAGATAAAGTAGGCTTCTCACTATTTTTTAGTTTTCTCTGCAACATCTCCTTATTCAATATCAATGTCATAAACACTTTAGGTGTCTGACTATTTATCTCCACTTCTTCATTTGAAGTAAATGTCCAAAGACCATTTTTATGATAATCTATAGTTTTTGAAGAGCTACATCCTGTAATTAAAAGAAACCAACAGATGGCCAATAATTTAGACTTCATTTAGATTGTGTTTTTCAAAACTGGAATACAATATACAATCAACTTTCAAATAACCCCACCTAGTAATTGATCTATTAATGAAAGCTATTTTCAATTAATTGCCGGTTTGGAATTAAGTATATTTGACTTTATCAAAATGAATTTATCTGGAATGATTATAGGAATAGGGGGTGCAAGTAGGTCTGGGAAAACGCTACTGGCGAATTCTATCAGTGCCACTTTAGGTCATGAAAGGACTAGTATCATAAGTCAGGATGATTATGTTCATCCAGAACAGTCAATCCCTCATATCAAGAATTTTCCCGATTGGGAATCTCCACTATCTATTGACTTTGAAAGGTTATTAAAAGATGTGAAAAGTGCCTCAAAACAACATGATTATGTAATCATCGAAGGTTTCTTGTCATTCTATAATTCAGATGTCGTTCAATGCTTTGATCGTTCAATTTATGTTGTGATCGATAAAGACATTTTTACTCATAGAAGATTACTCGATCAAAGATGGGCAAAAGAACCTGATTGGTATTTGGAACATATATGGTCGAGCTACTTACGGTATGGAAAACTTCCTGAAATTCATAACGCATTAATTCTAAATGGAAATAGCACTCACTCTATAGAGGATATTTTAGACAACTTAGGCGTTTACAGATAAGAATAGGCAAAGCGTTTCAGTATTGGCTACTTCAACTTAAATAAGTCATTGACACCCATTGTACGGTTAGTAATGAATCCCTCACCATACTGAGCACCGATGGTTCGACCAAATTCTAAGGCCCGTGCTTCTATACTTTTGATAAATAATTCAGATGATATATAGGTATCCTCTTCCTTACTATTGGGATTGAAGAATTGAGATTTAAACGCCATAATCGATTCCATTTTCTTATTCCAATGTGCAGAAATATCTACAATGAAATCTGGTTTAATATAATCACTTTGAACATAATGATAGACAGCCTTTGGCCTCCATGATTCTTGCAATAGACCATTATCATCTTTTGTCTCTATTTTATTGAGGCCAGAAAGGAAAGAAGCCGTAACAGATACTTCTGATGCTCTTCCATGATCAGGATGTCGATCTTTTGGGGCATTGATCAAAAGAATTTCTGGTTGATACTTTCTTATCTTTTGAATGATTGCCAACTGATGGGTTTCATCGTTGACGAAGAACCCATCGCGGAAACCAAGATTTTCTCGAGTAGCTAACCCCATTAGCATGGCCGAATCAGCAGCTTCTTGATCTCTGATTTCAGATGATCCTCTTGTACCCATTTCTCCTCTCGTAAAATCGACCACACCCACTTTTTGCCCTTGGGATATGTGCACTAACAATGTTCCTGCACAACCTAACTCAGTATCATCTGGATGTGCCGCTAAAGCGAGTATGTCTAGTTTCATAATATTGCTATGTAATAATGAGCCTTACTAAGTTTTAGTACTCAGTAAGGCTTGAATCTTAATTATTATTCGGTTACTTCAAACTCCTTAGCTGCCAAAAATCTTTCTGCATCTAAAGCACCCATACAACCGGTACCTGCAGCAGTTACTGCTTGACGATAAACTCTATCAGATGCATCACCGGTAACAAAAACTCCTTCTATATCTGTTTTTGACGTTCCTGGAACTACTTTCAAATAACCAGTGTCATCCATTTCCATATAATCTTTGAAAATATCTGTATTAGGCTTGTGCCCTATAGCTACAAAGAAGCCTTTGATGGCTATTTCGGTTTTCTCTCCAGTTTTGTTATTCACAAGTCTTGCACCATTCACCCCTTTATCATCACCTAACACCTCTTCTGTTTCAGAATTCCAAATAACTTCAATATTCGGTGTATTCAAAACGCGTTGCTGCATAATCTTAGAAGCACGCATTTCGCCTCTTCTAACTATCAAATATACTTTAGGACAGATATTAGCCAAGTACGTGGCCTCCTCTGCCGCTGAGTCACCAGCACCAACTACGGCAACATCCATTCCCTTATAGAAGAAACCATCACAAACAGCACAAGCCGATACACCTTCGTTCAAGTATTTCGCTTCTGATTCAAGTCCCAAATATTTAGCACTTGCCCCTGTTGAGATAATAACCGCCTCAGCTGTGATTTCATGCTTACCATCATCAATGATGGCTTTATGAGGATAGCTCGAAAAGTCAACACTTGTGACCATTCCAAATCTAACGTCAGTATCAAACCTTTCTGCTTGCTTCTGGAAGTCCATCATCATCTGTGGACCATTGATTCCATCTGGATATCCCGGATAATTCTCTACATCATTAGTAGTAGTCAATTGTCCTCCAGGCTCTCCTCCTGTATATAAGACAGGGTTCAATCCCGCTCTAGCTGCATATATAGCTGCAGTATATCCCGATGGTCCAGATCCAATAATCAATACTTTTACATCTTCTTTTGTCATCACGTTATAATTTTAGTAGTTGGTATTCAAAAATACGATCCTTGCCCAAAGGACTCGAATATTTTGATAAAAATAATTTATGAGCTCATAAAAAAAGGTCTCAAATGAGACCCTTTAATATTATTTACAAAACATAAACACTATTATCCTAAATAAGGTTTCAAGGCCTTACTTCTAGAAGTATGTCTTAGTCTTCTAATTGCTTTTTCTTTGATTTGTCTTACCCGCTCTCTTGTCAAGCTAAACTTCTCACCGATCTCTTCCAAGGTCATAGAGTGCTCACCATTCAATCCAAAATAAAGAGAAATAACATCAGCTTCTCTATGGGTCAAAGTTGACAATGCTCTCTGAACTTCTCTTCTCAAAGAGTCATTCATCAGTCCATCATCTGGCTTATCATCCAAGTCATTTTCTAAAACGTCCAATAAGCTATTTTCCTCACCCTGTACAAATGGAGCGTCCATAGATACGTGGCGACCTGATATCTTCATAGTATCTACCACTTCTGCAGTAGTCACTTCCAATACATCTGCCAATTCATCTGGTGATGGCTCTCTTTCAAATTTTTGCTCAAGTGCCGAAAATGTTTTTGAAATTTTATTTAGAGAACCCACTCTATTTAAAGGAAGTCTAACAATTCTTGATTGCTCAGCCAACGCTTGAAGTATAGATTGTCTAATCCACCATACCGCATATGAGATAAATTTAAACCCTCTAGTCTCATCAAATCTCTGTGCAGCTTTGATCAAACCTAAGTTTCCTTCGTTAATCAAATCTCCCAATGACAATCCTTGATTTTGATATTGTTTAGCAACAGACACTACAAATCGAAGGTTAGCTTTAGTCAGTTTCTCTAATGCCAACTGATCTCCATCTCGGATCCTCTTCGCTAAATCTACCTCTTCATCAGGAGTCAATAGGTCAACTTTACCTATTTCCTGAAGGTATTTATCCAACGACTGGCTTTCCCTATTGGTAATCTGCTTACTAATTTTTAATTGTCTCATTCAGATCTTTCTAATTTTCCAAAATTACTAAAACGGCAACGATGATAATACACTAATAAGTTCCATAATCCTAGGATTATGGAACTTATTAAGACTTATGCTTCTGTTTCCTTCTTATCAGGTCTAGGAAGTAGCACTTTTCTAGATAGTCTAAACTTACCAGTTTTCTTATCTACTTCTACCAACTTCACTTGTACTTCTTCACCGACTTCCATTACACCATCCATCTTCTCTATTCTTTCCCAAGAGATTTCAGAGATATGGAGTAAACCGTCTTTACCTGGCATGAATTCAATAAATGCACCAAATGGCATAATTGACTTCACTTTACCTGTATAAACTTCTCCAACATCTGGTACGGCAACGATAGATTTCACTCTAGAAACTGCACTATCCATCGCCTCTTTGTCTACCGCGAAAATAGACACTTTACCTTTGTTTTCAATTTCTTCGATCACAACAGTAGCACCCGTTTCTTTTTGGATTTCTTGTATTACTTTTCCACCAGGTCCGATTACAGCACCGATCATTTCTTTATCGATCATTATGATCACTGATCTAGGTGCATTCGGTTTCAAGTCAGTATTAGGTGCTGTCATTGTTTTAGCCATTTCACCTAAGATATGATCTCTACCTTCTTTTGCTTGAAGCAATGCCTTTTTCAATACTTCGTAAGAAAGACCATCTACTTTGATGTCCATCTGACAAGCTGTGATTCCCTTGGCAGTACCTGTTACTTTAAAATCCATATCACCCAAGTGATCTTCATCACCTAAAATGTCAGAAAGAATCCTGTACTCTCCAGTCTCTGGATCAGAAATCATTCCCATTGCAATTCCTGAAACAGGAGCTGACACCTGAATACCTGCATCCATCAATGCCAATGAACCAGCACAAACAGTAGCCATTGATGACGAACCATTTGATTCCAAAATATCAGATACGATACGAATAGTATAAGGATTATCTTCTCCTTGAGGAAGCGTTTGTTTCAATGCTCTATAAGCCAAGTTACCATGACCTACTTCTCTACGAGCTGGTCCTCTGTTTGGCTTTACCTCTCCAGTAGAAAATCCTGGGAAGTTGTAGTGTAAAAAGAATTTATTGTAACCAGAATGAACAGCTCCATCAACCATTTGCTCGTCCATCTTAGTACCCAAAGTGACTGTACTCAATGATTGTGTTTCTCCTCTAGTGAATACGGATGATCCGTGCGCAGATGGTAGGTAGTTCACTTCAGACCAAATATTTCTGATCTCGTTAAGCTTTCTTCCATCAAGTCTCTTGCTTTCTTTCAATACGAGGTCACGACTAGCTTTCTTAGCAACACCACCAAAGTACTTACTTACCAAACCTAGATTCACTTCGTGATCTTCAGGTAAGTTGGCAATATATTCTTCTTTGACGGCAGTGATTGCCTGCTTGCGCTCGTCTTTATTTGAAATCTGTTGTGCAACTACTGCATATACTTTATCATAAAGTGATGACATCAATTCAGCTTTTAGCTCATCGTCATTTACTTCATGATTGTATTCTCTTTTTACTGTTTTGCCAACAGCTTCTGCCAAGTCAATCTGAACTTGACATTGAGTTTTGATTGCATCATGAGCAACTTCGAGTGCTTCGAGCATATCGTCCTCATTTACTTCTTTCATCTCGCCTTCTACCATCATGATGTTATCCATGGTAGCAGCAACGATAATATCTAAGTCAGCAGCATCTTGCTGAGATTTAGAAGGGTTCACAATGTATTTACCTTCTACTCTTACCACTCTCGTTTCAGAGATAGGTCCTGCAAATGGTATATCCGACACAGACAATGCAGCTGATGCAGCTAATGCTGCTAATGCATCTGGAAGTGCTTCTGGATCAACAGAAATCAAAGAGATTGCTATTTGAGTATCTGCATGATAGTCACTTGGAAATAATGGTCTGATCGCTCTATCAACGAGACGACAGATAAGAATTTCATAGTCAGATAGTCTACTTTCTCTTTTCAAAAATCCACCAGGTATTTTCCCTGCTGAAGCAAATTTCTCTTGATAATCTACTGAAAGGGGCAAGAAGTCAACTCCTTCTTTTGCTGTCTGTGAAGACACTACAGTAGCTAGTAACATGGTGTTACCCATTTTCACTACTACTGACCCATCAGCTTGTTTGGCTAATTTCCCTGTTTCGATAGACACTTCGCGTCCATCAGGAAGATTAAATGATTTCGTGATTACGTTCATATATATTAAGTTTAAAAATATGTATTAGGTGATGAAGGGGTGTGATCAGTGACCTAATAGATAGGAGAAAAGAGAGGGAATCCATATTGAATTCCCTCCTTATTAATTATTTTCTGATTCCGAGTTCAGCGATAACTGCTCTGTAACGCTCGATATCAATTTTAGCCAAGTAGTCAAGTAATCTTCTTCTCTTACCTACTAGTGTCAACAACCCTTGTTGTGTTGAATAGTCTTTTCTGTTTTTCTTCAAGTGCTCAGTTAAGTGCTTGATACGGTAAGAAAAAAGCGCGATTTGAGATTCTGGCGAACCAGTATCTGTCTTTGCTTTTGACCGACCATGATTCCCAAAGATTTCTTCTTTCTTTTCTTTTGATAAATACATGATTAGCGATTAATTTATTTGATGATAAAATTTGAACCGCAAAGGTAAGAATCATTCCAATAATCCCAAAACCTTTATTCGCATTTGAATAACAATTAATCCTTCTTACCAAATTTAACTTTGAGTTTTTGCAGGGTTACATTATAAAAGTCAGCATCAAACAGCCTAGCATCATTACGTGCTTGTCGTAAAAAGAATAAACCTACAGGCAGCAATATAATGTTGGCAGCCCATACACCAACCAAAGGATCAATCAATCCGAGCTTGGCTTGCTTCTCCCCTATCATACCCAACACGTAGAAAACAATAAAGAAAAATATTGAAATCAAAACTGGAAATCCCAATCCACCCTTTTTGATGATAGCTCCTAATGGCGCTCCTATAAGGAACATTACTAAGCACGCACATGAATTGGAAATAATTTTATGCCATTGTACTTCAAAAACATACCTATCCAAATCAGTCTTTTCTATTCTAGACGCGCTATTTTGAATTTTGCTTTTCATCTGGCGTACCCGATTGACCGTGGTCTTCAGTAGCTTTTTACTCAATCCCTTATCTACGACAAAATTATTAAGCTTTTCTAGCTGTAATTCTTCGTCAATTGGCTTACCTTTTTTAAAGAACCCCCCGCCTTCTACTACTCCTTTGTTAGTCTTTTTTTGCTGATTATTTTTAGAAATTCTTTTATTGCGATCAATTTGAATTACTTTTTTATCATTTGGCAAAGCTACTTTTCTACTCAGTCTTTGTCTTTCAATTAACTTTTTCTTATTCAAAAGGGTGCTAGAGATCCCTGAATCTGGCATTAACATTTTTTTACCAGAATTCATTTTAGGAACAGGAGAAATTACCTGAACAACTATCTCTTTGGGCTTAAATTGCCCTTGTATTTCACCATTTTTTAAAAGCAAGGTATCTGCTTCAATTAGCCGTTGCTTCTCCCTATCTTCTTTCAACACCTGTAAAGAATCTTTTAACGCTACTAAGGTCATTAACTCATTAGATTGTGAAAAGCGATCTTCAGACAAATACTTAAAAGAACCTTTTGTGTTATTATAGGCTGTTAATTTATGTTCCATAACATCCTGTTTCAACGAATCCACATCTTCTGTGAGTTGAGATAAATTTCGCATTATCCTATTTCCAGCAAACAAATCTTGATCAGTCCTTGTCATTCCAAAGGAAGATAAATCCAGAACTATTTTACTCATGTCAAACTTCACTCTCGACAAGGACTCAGCTTTGCTACGAGTATTTCTTGAAGATACGGTTCTGGCATTGGACGTTCCTTCTATATAACTATGTCCACTATACAGCTCCAATATCAAGTACTGATCATTCAATATGGTGTACATCTTACCTGAGTCTGCAAGAGTTACTTTCTTATTACCATTTTTATCTCTATGATCGTAAATAATCGCATCCCATATCTTACCAGTCTCTGGGTCCTTTTTAGCCACTTTGATACTGAGGTCTGGAATTCCGTTGTAAAATGCTCCTTCCTTCAAATCCAATGCAGGCTTCTTTTGTTTAATATCATACAATAGGCTATATGCATTGAGGGCAGCCTTCGGCACAAAGTAATTATTAAAATAAAAGGCAAAGACGGTGACTGCAATTACAATTATGAATATGGGCAAAATTGCTCTTAACAAAGAAATTCCTGCGCTCTTTATTGCCGTCAACTCAAAATGCTCACCAAGATTACCAAACGTCATCAAAGAAGAAAGTAATATGGCCAAAGGAAAGGCAAATGGCGCTGTGAAGATACTAAAATCAAACAGAAGATTGACCAGCACCATAAATCCAATATCCTTACCTAGGATATCATCAAAGTACTTCAACATCTGCTGTGTCAACAATATGAACACCACTACCAAAAAAGTGAGGAGAAATGGTCCTATAAATGATGATAAGATGAGCTTATCTAGCTTCTTCATTTTGCATAATTATTCGAATTGCTCCTAGAGAGCAAAAAAGAAGCCAAAAATATAAAAAAGTAATGAATAAAATTATCCCCCGACTGTTTCTTTGAGGTTGTCAATCAATCCCTGCCACAGGTCACGAGATTCTTCTTCGTCATCCATGTCTGAGTAATCTGTAATCGCGATATAAACTGACTCGGTCAATTCACTTTTCTCTAATCTAATTTCAAAATAACCAACATCCTCATCTTCTTTCAAAAACTCGAACTTCACGAAATGATTCATCCGATGAGAAACCATCTTAGCCTTATGATCTTCTCCTTCCCAAATGAAGTTGAAATTTTTATCCTCATCAAGTGTCACATCGTCTGCGAACCATTGTGATAAACCACTTGCTGTGCTTATGTATGAATACAGCATCTTACTAGATGCATTGATATCAAATTCGTCTATAAATAATGTCTTGCTCATTTCCTTATCCTTTTATCGCTGATAATATAGGGCATTTTTATGATATGAACAACCATATAATCTTATCAACATGTAATTTATTTTTTAAGATGATTTCTCTCACGTATTAAGCACTTTCAGTGATTAGTAATATTTTTTCTCAACTCTATTTGGAAAGTTTATTATTGAATATCATCTTTGCACTCCCAAATGCTATGGCGAGGTAGCTCAGTTGGTTAGAGCGCAGGATTCATAACCCTGAGGTCGGGAGTTCAAATCTCCCTCTCGCTACTCTTAAAGCCACTCTTTCGAGTGGTTTTTTTTGTTTCCGACTATTTAATGATCATTTAATTTTCGTAAAAGATGATAATACTGAACATCCTTTAAATGGTCTTAATATCATAGCATCTACAGTAAATCGATTTAACTCTAAGCTCTTGTTAAATCTAAGTTTAAGAAACTGCTCTATACGTCTTTGGGATGAAATCAAAATTCATTTGAAATCCCATTGAGATATTATCAGACTCTTTCGACTTGATTGTTAGTACAGGGTCTGCGTTAGGATTTAGTGATAATTTTATTGTCCCCACTAATCGTAACATGGCGTCAATCAAGAAGTCATCCGCTCGATCCTCTTTGTAATAAAGTTGATGTACTCCATAATATCCTTTTGCACTTGCAAATAAATCCTGCCAGTCCAACCCTTCTTTGTAAAATGCTCCTGATTTCTTTTGAGAATGTGCTATGTACTTTTTCATATTGGTAGGTGTTTAGTTCCTATATTCATTATTCAAAAATACGTAATACTAATTTAATTAGCAATTACTAATTATGTTATTTTATCTATATATTTACTTAATGGAAATGACCTTAGGACTTGATGAAATCAAGAGGTATTGCAAAAATGAAAGAGTTTACATTCTCCAGAGCATTATTAATACTTGTTTATTTAAGAAAGAAGTCGTCCTATTCTCTCCTATTAAATTCGCTACTGTATTAGTTGCTCATTTTTTTAAAAAAACTATCAAATATGTATGCAATAGTTGATGTGGAAACTAGCGGAATGACCTCTGATAATTGTAAGATTACGGATATTGCCATAATCATTCATGATGGTGAAAAAATCATTGATGAATTCAAATCTTTAGTGAATCCTGATAAAAAAATATCTAGAAAGATCACTAGATTGACAGGTATCGACAATGAGATGGTCAAACACGCTCCTAAGTTTTATGAAATTGCCAAAAAGGTTTTTGAAATGACTGAAGATAACATCTTCGTTGCCCACAATGTATCCTTTGACTATAGAATCATCAGAAAAGAATTTGAAGAACTTGGAGGTGATTTTATCAGAAGACAACTCTGTACGGTAAGAACTGCTCGAAGACTTTTGAAAGGATCTAAATCATATAGTCTTGGAAATATATGTGCTGATCTAAATATACCCATTACAGATCGTCATAGAGCCTATGGTGATGCTCTAGCAACTAGTAAGCTGTTTGATATACTATTGGATAAAAGCAAAGAAGATGGCAACAGTTTATTCCCTCCAGAAACCAACAAAAAGAAGCAAGCATTAATACCTCCATTGCTCCCAAGAGCAATTTATGATAATCTGTCTACGCAAACAGGCATATATTACTTCCACAATGAGCATGGAGAAGTGATATATGTCGGCAAGGCTAAAAACATCAAGCAAAGGTGTTTAAGTCATTTTCATGATAAGAGTCGGAAGGAAATTGCCTTGTGTGAAAAGACTGCCAACATCACCTATGAAATTACGGGCAGTGAATTGGCGGCATTGCTATTGGAATCATCAGAAATAAAATCCCTGATGCCCAAATACAATCATTCTCAAAAGAGGTTAAGCGAGGGCCATGAATTGTTTATCTATATGAATAGGGATGGCATAAATGAATTAAGAGTTGGTAAAAGAGAATTGGGCACAAGCTCCATAGCTACTTTCCATACAAAAGGTCAGGCAGAAAAATTTATGCATCACTTTGCTGGACAACATGAGTTGTGCCATCGATATACTGGACTTGAAAAAACAAAGACAGCATGCTTTAGTCATAAATTGAAAGTATGCAAAGGTGTATGCTGCAATCAAGAGGATGTAAATAAATATAACAAGAGAGTTGATCAAGCTATACGCGATCTGAAAATAAGACAGAATGAATGTATCGTCTTGGATAGGGGCCGTGATGCGGATGAAAATGTAGTAGTTCATCTTTCACCAAATGGATACAAAGGATTTGGGTATATTCCAACATCCGAAAACGTACTTTCATTTGATGGATTCCTCCCCTATATCACCCCAAGAGATGATAATCGAGATATACAAAGAATCATTAGAAATTATCTAATCAATCATCCAGAATTACAAATTATTGAAAGAGGTTGATGAATTCATATCGAAGTATTGGGGATTAATATTAGTAAGCGAAATATTACATTGATCAAACCATAATGCTACTTTTCAAAAAAGTAAGAAGGATATTTATTTACTTCCATCTCCCCTACTTTACTTTGAACTTATAGGTCACTTCTATTTACTAGCTACTTTTGTTTGGCTAGCATGTATTTACATGGGTGATTTTGTCATTAGCGACCAATTGAAGAAAGTCTTCAATTGGCTTTGTTTTTTGTTTCGCATGGGCATATCTTTCAAGTTGATACAATGACACATATAACTGTCATACAACAACTTCATAATCAAGTAGATGAAATTAGAATTATTAGATTGGGCGATTATTATTGGATTTTTTGCGATTTATTTATCAATCGGGTATTTCGTCTCGAAGAATTCATCCAAATCTTCAGAAGATTTCTTCCTTTCTGGCAGAAATATGCCTTGGTGGCTTCTTGGAGTATCCATGGTGGCTACCACATTCTCAGCTGACACCCCTAACTTAGTAACTGGACTTGTAAGAGAGCAAGGTGTCGCAGGCAACTGGGGTTGGTGGGCATTTCTACTCACGGGTATGCTGACCACCTTTGTATACGCGAAATTATGGAGACGATCCAAAGTATTAACAGATATAGAATTCTATGAATTAAGATACAGTGGTAAGCCAGCAGCTTTTCTTCGAGGGTTTCGCGCATTATATCTTGGCCTTATATTTAATGTCTTGGTTATGGGTACTGTATCTCTTGCCGCTATTAAGTTTGGTGAAATCATGCTTGGGATTCCCGGATGGTTGACTTTACTCATCACAGGTGCCATCACATTAGCTTATAGCACGATGGGAGGACTCAAAGCTGTTATCCTAACAGACTTTGTCCAATTCACTATCGCAATGATCGGATCAATTTGGGCGTGTTGGTACATTCTGGATTTAGAACAAGTTGGTGGACTTACCAATCTACTTCAAAATGAGGATGTGATCAGTAAGATGTCTTTTTTACCAGACTTCAGTGAGCCTTCTAATTGGATCCCTATTCTACTCGTACCATTGGCTGTACAGTGGTGGGCATCTTATTACCCTGGAGCCGAACCTGGCGGAGGTGGTTATATTGCTCAACGGATGTTCTCTGCTAAAGATGAGAAAAATGCCATGTCCGCTACCTTGTTCTTCAATATTGCGCATTATGCCTTACGTCCTTGGCCTTGGATATTGATTGCTCTAGCCTCACTCATCGTCTATCCCAACTTATCGGATTTACAATCAGCTTTCCCTAATCTACCTACTGACAAACTTGGTCATGATGTAGCCTATCCGGCTATGCTTACACTTTTACCCACTGGGCTTCTTGGGTTAGTTGCCGCTTCATTGATTGCTGCGTTCATGTCTACGATGTCCACCCAGCTAAACTTAGGTGCCTCATATTTGGTAAATGATCTCTACAAGCGATTCATCAAGCCAGAGGCTAATGAAAAGGAATTGGTAAAAGCAGGAAGAATTTTTTCAGTGGTATCTATGTTGCTTGGGCTTGGGCTTGGCTTGGTATTGACAGACGCCACTCAGGCATTCAATATCTTATTGTTACTGGGAGCAGGTACAGGAGCTATCTACATTATTCGATGGTTCTGGTGGAGAATTAACGCTTACACCGAAATAATAGCAATGATCGCTTCTCTGGTATTTGCTATCTACTTTACATTTATCCATGACCAGTTAGGTATGGGAGAAATTGAAGCTTGGCAAAAAACAGTGCTAGGTGCCGTATTAACTACCATCACATGGATTATTGCCACGTATCTGACACCTAAGACCAACAATGCCACTTTACGTGAATTCTATATCAAAATCAAACCGTCAGGAATTGGATGGGACAAGGTTATCAAGGATGCCGAGCTAGATGGAGTAATCATTAAGAAAGAAAATGGTCAGTTTCCTCTTGAGTTATTAGGAATGGTTACTGGATGTATCACCGTATTCAGCGCGTTATTCACTACAGGCTTTCTACTTTATAGTGAAGATACCAAGGCCATTATTTTTGGAGCAATTACCATAGCCGGTAGTTATCTACTCATTAAAATTACGAGTAAACTTAAATTTCTATAGCATTATTAAAACATATTCGTCTGCTCTCCCTTATGAACACCACTGTCTTGAACAACAGGTTTCACCTTTTTAGCTTTAATTGGCTTCGCTACTTTTGGCTTCGCTGTAGTCGAATCTGGGTTTATAATTTGTTGTCTAATCCATTCTGGGATTGACAGATTAGCATCTTTCACCACTTGTTGCAATTGTTCAAGCTCAGTCTTATTGACTTTGAATGACACTTGGTGAATTCTTGGATTTTCCTTTTTAAAATGTTCTCCCTTTGGCATAACTTATATTTAGAATACTAAAGATATACAGAAGAATATTAGATGTCAACTACTTCTTTAAAATGGTGCTTAAATCAGCTGGAGAATAATTGATAGATTTCAAAGTCTTTTCATCAGCTGTACGATAAACCAACCACTTCCCATCAATCTCCTTAAAGTAACATGGAGTCTGTCTGTTATTGGTATAATGATCGACTGTAGCCTGAGCCTCCTCTGGTGATTCACATGCTTTACTCATATTAGAGCGTTGTACTTCATCAAATAGCTCTTTGAACTTATCCGCCATCCCAAACTCTAATATCGCACCCGAAAGCACATATTGAATGTCACATAAAGCATCTGCTACCTCTACCAAATCATTAGCTTTGATTGCCTCATCAAGTTCTTTCAATTCCTCAGAGATCAACTCAACCCTCAGTGCTGATCTTTTCTCATCTGGAATAGTTGGTTCTCCCAAAATAGGATGCTTGAATGTCTTATGGAATTCTGCTACTTGCTTAAGTGAATCTGGTTGTTGCATTTATATAGATATTAGATTGTTAGATATTAGTACCTCGAAAGTATTTAATGACCTTTAATACTAAACAGGAAAAACCTCCGCTGCCATCAACAAGCTTTCATTGAATGCCTCTCGATTTAATTGCAATGTTACGTTTTTCTCGTCAAAAACTGAAAGCATAGTTTCAGTAGCTAAGTTACCGACCAAGTCATCTTTCGCCATAGGACAACCACCATACCCTTTTATCGCTCCATCAAATCTTCGACAACCTGCATCATAGGCTGCCACTACCTTTTCTATTGCAGAATTAGGATTAGAGTGGAGATGTGCTCCAAACTCAATTGACGGATGCTGTTCTGTCAGTGTAGTATAGATCGATTGAATGTTGTCAGGATTGGATACACCAATAGTGTCTGATAATGATATTATTTTAATGCCTACACTTGCCAATATATCGGTGAACTGAGCTACTATTTCTGGTGAATAGGCGTCCCCATAAGGATTACCAAATCCCATAGAAATATACACGACTAGTTCCTTGTTATTTTTCACACAAAGTTCTTGTATTTCATTGAGCACATTTAAGGCCTCCATGATAGACTTATTGGTATTCCGCTGTTGAAATGTCTCAGAAATAGAAAAAGGAAACCCTAAATAGTCAATTTCCTTATGCTTAACAGCATCTTCTGCACCTCTAAAATTAGCTACAATCGCTAATAGTTTTGATTTTGTTTGAGACAAATCAAGCCCTGCTAAAACCTCAGCAGTATCTCTTAGTTGTGGAATTGCTTTTGGTGAAACAAAGCTGCCAAAGTCAACTGTGTCAAAACCAACTTTAAGTAGTTGGTTGATATAGTCTATCTTTTTTTCAGTTGGAACAAAAACTTCGAGACCTTGCATAGCGTCTCTGGGACATTCAATAATTTTCATATTAAGATTTCCATTTGATATTACATCCCATACTCGGGATCTGTTCTGCACTTACAGGATTGCCATTTAGGATATACTCCAATGATTGGCGAATGTCCTTTCCTGTCAAAGGTTTTCCATTACCAGGTGATGAGTCATCAAGCCTTCCTCTGTACGCTAATTTCAAATCCTTATCGAACAAATAAAAATCAGGTGTACATGCCGCATCATACGCTTTAGCAACTTCTTGGGATTCATCATAAAGATAAGGAAAGGTATAACCGTGCTTTCTCGCTTCCTCCTTCATCATCTCTGGTGAATCTTCAGGATAATTTTCAACATCATTACTACTAATACCTATGAGTGACACGCCTTTCTGATGATATTCATCCGCCAAACGAACTAACTCCTCTCTAATATGCTTTACATACGGACAATGATTAGAAATGAACATCACCAAAGTAGCCTGCTCTCCTGCAAGCTGTTCCAATGATTGAAACTCTCCAGTCACAGTATCTAATAACTGAAAACTTGGAGCAGTCATACCTAATGGCGGCATGTTAGATGAAATAAGTGACATACTTCTATTTTAATCACCTTATAGTAAGTCCATAAAGTATTAGTTCGGCAATAATTTTAGTATTAACTGTAAGAATCAAGAAATAAAACCCACAAGTAGGTCAAAGATAAAAGGTTGGCTCAACTATAAATTATTTGAAGCTATTTTTTATTGTTAGGTAGTCTAAAAAGTAGGTCAATCGAATTGAAAAGCTATTAAACTGAGGTGATTGCAAAGTGTTTTCTAAGTTTTCAGAATATCCAATTCCTATATCCTTGGATTCATTAGTAATCCCTTGTATCCAAACGGCAGAGACGAAACTTCCCGGAGCTATTTGCCATGAATAAGTCATGTTCATATTAAAAGCATTGAAATTATTATCATGATTGGCTTCGCCATCGGTACCGACACCTGTATAATTAATATTATAAAGTTCTCCATCATCTAACAATTCCTTGAAATCAAAGTATCTTACTCTTGTCCAGTTTTGTCTGATACGCAGATTTAATCCCATCATATTATTGAACACATAGTTCACGCCAATAACATTATTCATTCGTTTGATATTTCTCACTCCAAAAACTCTTACATCATCAAGACCACTGTCTTCACGAATATCGTCATCCATAGATACGTAGCCATTGCTGTTGTATTCTCGATTGTATCTTATATTATAAGTGAAAGACAACTTGTTATTAACTCGGTATCTCAGAGATCCACTGTGCCAATGATCTATCTGATCCCAATCATTTCGTTTCCATCTTCCTTTATTTGCACTTAGCATTAATGCTTTCCGTGAATCTGTGCTTATGGAGACACTTGCCCAATTAGACTCGGGTCTATTCCATACAGTTCCGTCTCTCGATTCAAAAAAGTCAAATCCGTCATTCAAGTTACGGCCATGACTACCCCTGATTGTCCAGAAGTTCTTCAGTTGTACTCGGGAATTTACACTCACACTCTTCTCGGTAAGCGTCCGAGGCGTATGAAGCTTATTGTGATTTCCTCCTACTCTTAACCAAAGATTGTTCAATTTCCAAAATGGCTTGACAATGTTATAGCTAATTCGTCCTCTGTATGAGACCTCATTAGAAGCACGCAAAAACCCCAAATCATTGATGTCATAATTTTCACTCTCCACATTCCTCATCACTTCATATTGCCACTTCCCACTTACTTTTCCTAAGAAAAGAAAGTACTTGTAACCTTCATTATTAACAAATAAGGAGTCTGCCGCTCCTTCCTCTTGTTCTTCCTCTTGATAGGTATTACTTCTAGCAGCGAATCCAGATACGCGATAGGTATTTGTCTTATCAAATAATCTGAAATCGACACCTGTGACATTGGCATTATTACCACCATCAGACCGGTTTACATTGGTATTGATGATTCCAATATTGGAGTTATTCTTAAGATTTTGGTCAACAACTAGTACATTATAATTCACCACATGTTGGTCATACGGAGTCTCTACTGTTTTATATTCGTATTCTCTTTCACCATTTTCATCAAGTGTGTATACATCTACATCCACAGGTGTGGCAATTTCAGCATAGCTTTTATTAGTGACCGCATTGAAAAACCCTATGCCCATGCCTTTATTTGTTCTACCTGACAATTTAGTTGCATTGATCAGCGGAGCAGCACCAGGAATACTTTTTACTACATCATACTCCGTAATTGTTTGGACTGAACCATTACTTTGTCCCACTCTTCGTGAGTAAAAAAGACCATTTTTATTAAAAAGTTCGGTTCCTTCAGTGAAAAATGGGCGATTTTCATCAAATCTCACTTCAAAAGCTGATAAATTAAGTATTTGATCATCAAGTCTCACTTGACTAAAGTCTGGAATTAAACTCATATCAATTGTAAAACTTTCGTTGATGCCATATTTGATATCTAATCCACCATTAAGAGAAGTTTTTGATGATCCTGATCCGTCATCAATGGTATGCACTACTGACATGTATGGTAAAAATGCCAGCCGCAATGGTGGATTTACATTTCTAATCCCCAATAGAGTTCCTGATTGATTTACTACTCCATCGATATTGCTATCAACAAAATTCCAATAAGCCTCCTCGTTCGTTTTTTTCATCCCACGATAAAAATTTACCCCCCAAGTTTGAATTTCTTGTTTGGGAAATCGAATAGCATAGTATGGGATTTCCATCTCAATAGTCCAACCATCATCATCAATCTTTACCGCACTTTCCCAAACAGCATCCCAATTGAAATCAAAATCATTTGCACTTACATTGGCATCTAACTGTACTCCAGCTGCGGTAACACCAAAAGCAAAAGCATTCTGACCTTTATCATATGTATCCAAATAGACAGCGAAAATATCACTATTCTTCTCATCATCATCTCTGAGACCAAATTCTCTAGGAATGCTTTCTGGATCATCATCCAACATCCTGGCAGTGATGAAAATTGCCTCATCACTATAATGAATTTTCACTTGGGAAGCATTAGTAGATAATGCTCCATTGTCCGGGCTGTTTTGGTAAAAAAAATGAGAAGGTTCATTATCCCCAAAAAGATTAACATCTGGTATCCCATCAATTTTGGGTGCTTCGGTTATTCTCTCAGCACTAATTGTCTTTTTTGCTAGTTGTCCGTAAGTCAGACTGGCAACAGAAGTCGACAAGGCAAATAAACAGCAAAAAATAGCACTGAATCGATTAAGCATTATTGGGCAAGTGGTTTAGGTTACAATCAGAATACTGCATACACTCTAAAAGGTTACATCATTTACATGAGCGGCATAAGGTTTAACATTTTGTTTACATTTGATTATTAGATACTCCAGATCATTAATAACTATGAAAATCGGCCTATTATCAGACACACATAGCTTCTTAGACCCTAAAATATTTGATTATTTCTCAGATTGTGATGAAGTATGGCATGCTGGAGATATTGGAAACATGGATGTCTGCGATCAATTATCTTCATTTAAGCCATTAGTAGCAGTTTATGGCAATATTGATGATCAAAAAACACGTTCTTCCTATCCTGAAAATCAAGTGTTCGAACGAGAAGGATTCAAAATATGGATCACCCATATAGGAGGATATCCCCCACGTTACAATCCAACTATCAAGAAAAAACTAATAGAATTGAAACCAGACATTTTCGTTTGTGGACATTCCCACATCTTAAAAGTCATCTCAGATCCTAAACTAAATAATCTATTGCACCTCAATCCTGGAGCTTGTGGAAAGCATGGTTTTCATCAAGTCAAGACACTATTGCGCTTTGATCTTAACAATAAGAAAATAAGCAATATGCAAGTGATAGAACTTGGCAAGCGCGCATAAAAAACCCTGACTAAGCAAGCTTGTCAGGGTTAATATTTATTATTATGGAGATTATTTCTCTTCGGTAGCTTCCTTCTTAGGAGCAGCTTTTTTAGCAGCTGCCTTTTTCGCTGGAGCTTTTTTCTCTTCTTTAACTTCTTCTACTGGAGCAGCTTCGGCCTTAGGAGCAACTTCCTTTTTTGCTTTAGCCTCTTTCTTAGGAGCAGCTGCTGCAAAGCTAGCTTTAACTTCTTCTACATCTATATTTTTAATTACAGGCTTTGCCGTAATATGTTTGATAGTAGCTCTTCTGATAGAAGCAGTTTGCTTTTTTCTTTTTGCTTTTCTTTTTAGTCTTGTAACAGCCATTTTCTATACGATTAATCAAATGAGGTGCAAATGTAAACGATTAATTCTAAAGTGAAAAGTTTTACACTGATTTTTGTAGTTTTGTGTAAATAAGCAATTCACATGAGTCAAAAACCTACTATACCCAAAGGCACCAGAGATTTTGGTCCAGATAAAATGGGTAAGAGAAATTTCATATTTAACGCCATAAAAAGTGTTTTTGAAAAATACAGCTTCATGCCGTTGGAGACTCCAACAATGGAGAATCTATCTGTACTCACCGGTAAATATGGAGATGAAGGAGATCAGTTGGTATTCAAAGTACTCAACTCAGGTGACTTCCTATCAAAAACTTCAGACGAAGACTTATCCAAAGGTCACAAAGGACTACTACCAAAAATAGCAGAAAAAGGATTGCGATATGACCTCACAGTCCCATTTGCAAGGCATGTCGTTATGAATCAAAACGAGATAGCCTTCCCATTCAAGCGATATCAAATCCAGCCAGTATGGCGAGCTGATCGACCTCAAAGAGGCAGATATCGAGAATTTTATCAATGTGATGCTGATGTAGTTGGCACCAAATCATTACTCTGTGAAGCTGAGATTATTTTGATGATCAATGAAGTGTTTACCCAACTGAACATCACAGATTATGACATCAAAATCAATCACCGTCAAATCTTGACAGGTATTGTAGAGCAGATCGGAGCTACGGGCAAAGCCTCTGATTTTTTTGTTGTGATTGACAAGTTAGATAAGATTGGTCTTGAAAAAGTACTGGAAGAATTACGAACTAAAGGGTTCGAAGAATCAGCACTCTCCCAACTCTCCCCAATTCTTTCACAAAAAGGAACTGTGACTGAAAACATTGATTTCCTACGTGAATTATTTAACACGAATGAAACAGGGAAAAAGGGAGTTGAAGAAATCCAATCCGTACTTGATTATCTCACCCAGTTTGAACTTGAAAACAACCACATAGATTTAGACTTCACTTTAGCCAGAGGACTTTCTTATTACACTGGTGCGATTTTCGAAGTAAAAGTTAATAATGTAAGCATCGGTAGTGTCAGCGGTGGCGGAAGATATGATGATCTGACAGGAGTATTTGGACTCAAAGATGTATCAGGTGTGGGATTTTCGTTTGGCGTTGATCGGATATACGATGTCATGGAAGAACTGAGTCTATTCCCTGAGGGAAGTACTCAATATACAGAGGCTATGATTGTAAACTTTGGTGAAGATTCTCTATCTCATCACATCAAACTACTAGCAGCATTGCGCAAAGCAGGTGTCAAATCAGAGTTGTACCCTGATGACACAAAGTTGAAAAAGCAGATGAACTATGCTAACAAGAAAAATATTCCATTCGTCATAATGATGGGAAGTGATGAAATCGAAGCAGGGAAGTTTTTATTGAAAAACATGGCAGACGGTACGCAAGAAGCTTTATCATCTTCTGATATTGTTAAGCAAATTCATTCAAGCAGTTTATAGTTTGCACAAAAAATATAAATATTTCTTCAAAACTATTATCACAATTTCATTGAAGAAGTGGCGTTTGTGAAACAATGATCGTTTATTGCTAAACAGAACAACTAAGGATTAGTTATAATTTGTTAAAATCACTACGACAATTCTCCCTTTTTATAGTAAGCGTGTTTATTACGGTAAGTCAAGGGTATGCACAAACTATAAGTACCGATGGAAATTTTCAAGTAGACTTCAGTAAGGGTTGTGCTCCACTGACCATAGAAATCACCTCCCTGGTAGCATGTCCATGTAATATATACTTTGATGGCGGAAGCGGGAATCCTGTTGATGGGAATATATCAATAGGTCAAACCACTTTCTCTCATACATATACAGATGCGGGCACTTATGACCTTGTATTAGTGGGTAACAACCTAGACAGAGACCATATTGAAATCACAGTAACTGAAAATAGACCTCCAGAATTCACAGCAACATCTTGTAATAGTCGGCAAGTTGAGATTGATATAACCAACACAAATTACGACAGGTATATTATAGATTATGCAGACGGAAGCCCTCATGATACCGTAAGTCTTGGCAATAACCCTCCAGATTACACTTATGCTATTGAAAACTCCTATGACATTACTATCAGAGGTTTCAATACAAATGCAAAAGATGAATGTGATTCAAAGGTGGTTTCGACCAAAATAGTTGAGTTATTGGCAAATGCCGCTATATCCAGCCTTGTCTTAACTTCAAAAACTGAAGCTATACTAGAATTCACTGCTGATCCCAGCGTGGAGTATTATCTAGAAATAAAAGCTAACGATGATAGTGCTAATGGATTCCAAAGATATCTTGCCAATCCATTAACTACTTCTCCACTAAACATTTCAGACAACAATTTGGATTTTGATCTGAACTACTACTGCTTCCGAATCGCCACCTTCGATCCATGCGCTAATGCTATCCTTGATTACTCTAACACCCTATGCTCTATAGATTTAGGAGATATCAATATCAATAACTTATCGAATAATTTAAATATCAGGTCAACTAACACTGATCTTACCGAACATGTCATTTGGAGGGAAGATCTCACACAACCACGATTCACACTCACAACACGTGACTTTTTTGATGACAATAATGTTATATGTAATACGGAATATTGTTACCGAATAATTTCAAGTTTCAACGGTATAATGAGTACATCTTTGACCAAATGTGGTACAGCCTTATCTCTGAACACCCCCGACCCAATATCAAACCTCAGTATCGATGCGACAGCATCACCTTCATTATCTTGGGTTCAACCAGTTGACTTTGTTGCTGTCAACTACTTCATTAGTAATGGGTCATTACCTATTGGTGAAACAACTACGCAAAACTTCCTAGATACATCGGCAGATAATTCATCGCAGTCATGCTATGAAATAAGCTATCTTGACGAATGCGGAAACACCTCTGACTTGAGTGGGTTGATATGCAGCATCTTTTTTACAAAAAAAACCTCAAATAGTAAAACAACTTTAAAATGGACTTCCTTCATTGGTTGGGAAAATGGCATTGCTGAATATCAATTGATCAAAAATGGATCAGAAACTATTTACAACGGCTCAGATCTATCATTCGAATTGGACGATGTCCAAGATGTACAAAAGACAACTTATCAAATAATTGCTAAAGCAACAGATGGCTCACTTGCTGATTCCAAATCAAATACAATTGCTATTATAAATCGGACAAACATCACTTTCCCAAATGCCTTTGTAGTAGGCGGTCTCAACAACGAATTTAAGGTCGTTGGCAGATATATTAACACCTATGATTTGAAAATCTACTCAAGATGGGGAGAGCTCATTGCTCACATCACTAATCCCAATACAGGATGGACTGGCACAAAAAATGGTCGCAATCTCCCCGAAGGTAACTATATCTACTTCGCGGAAATTACTGATGATGCTGGCAACCGTCATGAGAGAAATGGTAGTGTATTGCTCATGAGAAAGTAATCATAGTTGATTATTTCATAACTTCTCTTTGATTTTTCTTTTCATCGATACATTTTTGCAACAATAGAAATATGCATTTACTAAAACACGATCAAGACTATGTTTGACATGATGAAAATGATGGGCAAAATGAAGGAGGTACAAGCCAAAGTCAAAGAAGCCCAAGCTAACTTAGTAAATATCAAGGCTGATGGAGAAGCCGGTGCTGGCATGGTTAAAGTGACTGTGAACGGGCTGAAGCAGATCGAATCAATCAATATTGATCAAGATATCATTAAGCCTGAAGATAAAGAGATGATTCAAGATCTCACAGTAGCTGCTATCAACAAAGCTATTCAAGAGGTTGAAATTCTCACAAAAGAAGAAATGAAAAAACATACGGATGGTTTGATCCCTAACATCCCGGGACTCGACTTAGGCGGCATGTTCTAAATGAGCGATGTAGCAATAGTCATACTTAACTACAATGGAAGAAATTATCTAGAAAAATTTCTTCCAAGTGTTGCTCAAAATAGCGATGGCTGCGAAGTAATTATTGCAGACAACTGTTCAACTGATGATTCTATATCATTCCTTAACACCGCGTATCCAGATCTACGAATCATAGAAATTCCTAGTAACTTAGGATTTAGTGCAGGATATAACTTTGCCCTTGAAAGAGTACAAGCGGAATATTATGTCCTGCTCAACTCTGACGTAGAAGTAACACCCAATTGGACCTCCCCCATCATTTCCATGATGGCAAAAGATCAGAATATTGCAGCAGCTCAGCCCAAAATTCTCTCATACGATCAGAAAGAATATTTCGAGTATGCTGGTGCAGGTGGTGGGCAATTGGACTACTTAGGTTATCCATTTTGTCGAGGACGGATATTTGATGAATTAGAAAAAGACAACGGGCAGTACGATGATGTAAGTCAAACATTCTGGGCAACTGGTGCTTGCCTTTTTATTAGATCAGAAGTTTATCATCAACTTGGAGGCCTTGATGATGACTTTTTTGCACACATGGAAGAGATTGATCTCTGTTGGCGCATCAATAGTGCTGGCTATACGGTAATGTATAATGGCGAAAGTACTGTATATCATGTTGGCGGTGGGACTTTGCCAAAATCAAACCCAAGAAAAACGTATTTAAACTTCAGAAATGGACTCACGCTATTAGTGAAGAATTATAGTATGGGCCAATTGTTCACTCGTCTTCCTATAAGAATACTTTTAGATCTAGTCGCAGCTGTAAAATTCACTTTTAGTGGATCAGTTAAAGATGGCTGGGCGGTGATAAAAGCGGTTATATATTTCTCAACTCATATATCTACTATTCTTCGCAAGCGAATAAAGGTGACAAAACACAAGAGTAAAGACGTTGATTACATTTTGTACCAACAGTCTATAGTTTATCGGTATTTTCTAAAAGGAATAAGAAAGTATCAAGATTTATAGTACTAATAGTACCAGACATAATTATTACGTCTTCGCAAATGCTGACGAATATTCATTAGAAAGGCAAGTCCCATGTAAATCAAAATTGGCGAGCCAAAAGTCAAAAATGATGTATATATGAAAAATAGCCTAATGCTCGAAGTAGCAAATCCTATCTTCTCTCCAAGTCGGGTACAAACCCCAAATGCGTATTGTTCAAAAAAGTGCTGTATTCGCTTCATCTGATTATATATTCATCTAAATATAATAACTAACTATTCACCGAAGATATATATTAATCTGGTTTTTTTTAATTATTATTGCATTCGTAAACACAATATACAAATAATACCGAATCTAATTCAACCCAATTTAAACTAAATCAAGAAATGAAAAGATTAGCTTATGTAATTGCATTGTTCGCAATTCTAACCCTTTCAGGATGTTCACTTAACCAGATGGCATCAGCTTCAAAGAATCAAAACCTTAAGGTAACTCCCAACCCGCTTGAAGTTCACGGTGACTCAGTGAAGTTCGACATGGCAGCTAACCTTCCTGTGAAGATGCTCAAAAAAGGAAAAGTTTATACTATCCAAACGTTCTATAAAACTAGTGATAGCGAAACTCAACTAGAAGACATAGTATTTAAGGCAGATGACTACCCTAACTCAGGAGAGACGCAGCCAAAAATCACCAAATCTTTCGCAATGCCTTACTCTGCTTCTATGGCTAAAGGTTCTGTAGAAATAAAAGGAATCGCTTCTGATCCTAAAAATGGAAAATCAAAAGAAGGTGAGAGACTTCCAATTGCTAAAGGGGTAATCACTACCTCTCAATTAGTAGAAAATGCATACTATGCTGCTTATGCTGATCACGGATACAATAACAAGGAAGAATTAACTCCTGTAAACGTTGACTTCTTTTTCTTACAAGGAAGATCTGATTTAAGATATTCTGAAAGAACTGGAGAAAGAGGAAAAGAACTTTCTGCTTTCATTGCTGATAAAAATGTAACAAAAAGTGTAACAGTAATAGGATCTCACTCTCCTGAAGGAACTGAGAGAATCAACTCTGGACTTTCTGAGAAAAGAGCTCAAGTTATCGAAGCGTTCTACAGAAAAAATATGACAAAGTATGACTATAAAGGTTTAGCTGACTCTATCAACTTCATCATCAAGCCTATCATTGATGATTGGGCTGCATTCAAAGCTGAATTGAACGCTTACGAAGGAATCACTTCTGATGAAAAATCAGAATACTTAAACATCGTGAATGGAAGTGGTACTTTCGAAGAAAAAGAAAAGTCGCTTAGAAAGGTAGCTTCTTACAAAAAGGTGTTCAAAGATGTTTACCCTAAGTTAAGAACAGCTAAGACTGAAATCTTGAAAATCAAAGTAAAAAAATCTGATGCTGAAATTTCTGTGTTGGCTAAGCAAATAGCTGATGGTACCGCAAGTGCTGACACACTTTCTGAACAAGAAATGATGTATGCTGCATCTTTGACTCCATCTCTTTCTGAAAAAGAAGCTATCTACAAAGAAGCTACTAAAAAATCAGACAGCTGGAATTCTCATAACAACCTTGCTGCTGTGTATATTGCACAAGCTATGCAGAGTAGTGACAATAGCAAAGCTGACATGGCTTTGACTCAATTGGAGATCGCTAATAAGAAAAATGAAAGTGCTGAAGCTTACGCTAATCTTGGATCTGTTTATTTGATGCAAGGAAATGCTGCTAAGGCTAACGATGCATTGAAAAAGGCTGGATCTATGGGAGCATCTAACGATGTAACTAAAGGAATGAATGGCGTGAAAGGAGCTACTGAAATCATCTTGGCAAAATATGCTGAAGCTGTGTCTTCTGAATCTTCTGCTGAAAACAATGCTACTAATGCATTCAATAAAGGACTTGCTCAATTATTGAACAAAGACTTTCAAAATGCAATTGGATCATTTGATGATGCTATCGAATTGGACAGTAAGCATGCAATGGCTAACTATGCTGCTGCTGTAGCAAATGCAAGATTGAATAAAATCGATGCTGTAATCAAATACATCAAAGGTGCTATCGCAATCGATACAGATTTAAAAAGCAAAGTCTTGAATGATCTTGAGTTCCAAGCATTCGTAGGTAACGCGCTTTTTGTAGCTGCGTTGAAATAAGCAACAACCCTCTTTATAAGGAAGCCCTAACATTATTTGTTAGGGCTTTTTTTATCCCCAATTAATATTGAGATACTTTGTTAATTAAGGTGCAAACCTTAATTTTACTAGCCAGTCAGAATCAATTTTTAAAACTGACTTCAAACGAATTATTTTTAGCCCTTGAACACCTCAAAGCATATAATTGAGACCAAAGGTTGTTTTTAAATATTGACATCAATGAGAGAAATTCAATTTAGAGAAGCACTTCGAGAAGCGATGAACGAAGAGATGAGAAGAGACGAGTCTGTCTTTCTTATGGGTGAAGAAGTTGCTGAGTACAATGGTGCTTACAAAGTGAGTCAAGGTATGCTTGATGAATTTGGGCCAGAACGCGTTTTGGATACTCCTATTGCTGAATTGGGGTTTGCAGGTATTGGTGTTGGTGCTGCTATGAATGGGCTAAAACCTATTATAGAGTTCATGACTTTCAACTTCTCATTAGTAGCCATTGATCAAGTTATAAATAGTGCTGCTAAGATGATGTCGATGTCTGGTGGTCAGTTCAAAGTGCCTATTGTCTTTAGAGGTCCAACTGGAAATGCAGGAATGTTGAGTTCTCAGCACTCTCAAAATTTTGAGAATTGGTTTGCCAACTGTCCTGGATTGAAAGTAGTTGTTCCCTCTAACCCAGCAGATGCTAAGGGCTTATTGAAAGCTTCGATTAGAGATGAAGATCCTGTGATATTCATGGAATCTGAATTGATGTATGGAGATAAAGGTGAAGTTCCAGAGGGAGAATATATTATTCCTATTGGTGTGGCTAAAGTCACTAAAGAAGGGAATGACGTAACACTCGTATCCTTTGGGAAAATGATGAAGTTAGCTATGGAAGCTGCTGCTGAGCTTGAGAAAGATGGTATCTCTGCGGAAGTCATTGACTTAAGATCAGTAAGACCTATTGACTATGCTGCAATTGTGAATTCTGTCAAGAAAACAAATAGATTGGTAATCGTAGAAGAGGCATGGCCATTATCGTCACTAGCAACGGAAATTACTTACCATGTTCAAAAGCATGCCTTTGACTACTTAGATGCTCCAGTCCACCGTATTAATAGCATGGATGTACCATTACCATATGCACCAACTTTGATTGAAGCGATCTTACCGAATGTAAAAAGAACTATTGAAGCTGTTAAGGCAGTGATGTATAGATAGGTGTATAAGATCGCAAGATCTGACAGTACGCTTAATATTAAAAGAGTCATTCAAATGTATTTGAATGACTCTTTTAATATTAAGACTCAGGATGTGAAAATCATATAGTCACCCTACTCAACACCTTTACACTCAAATAATCTTTGCCTCCATCGTAGGATAGCTGCCAGCCTTGCTCTTGTAGATATTTCTCCAAATATCGATTGAGAAAACCATGAGCCACTAACACAGTCTTTCCATTTTCGTAAGCTTTTTTTTCTAAGAACAAAGCATCAAGCTTTGCACGTCTTTTTGCCTGTCCAAATCCTTCTATTTTTCGAGATTGTAATCCCAGTATCCACGGGATTCTTGATATTATCCCCCACGTTTTGGGACGTAAAGGAATCAATGGTAGGGGAAACACTTCACGTTCAAACTCTCTAAAAATACTGTCTTCAACGATAGTAAATTGATTTCCGAATAGTTTACTTGCAGTGTCCCTGGCTCTTACTATAGGACTTGAGTAGATCGTATCTATCTCGTCCTGCTTAATGCTCACTGGCATATCTTCAAAATCATAAACTTTTGCCGTATCATAGTCATAGACATACTGCTTCATTTTCTTTCTTGTTCTAGCACTCTTCTTATCAAGTATAGGTTCTCCATGTCTGATAAGTAGGATTTGTTGCACTCGACTATCGTTGTAAAAACCAATAGGTGCAGGTCTAGATTTAAGCTGTTCGTAGTACTCTACGAGTTTTGAATACAGTGCTGCCTGCTCCAACGAGTATACGACTCTGGGAGAACTACACCCAGCCATAACCACCAGTACAATTATTAAAATACTTCTCATATCTATTTCTCGAAATACGCTATAATATGATCAACTGCTATTTTCATATCTTTTGGCAATTCATTTTGCATATACGGATGCGTACTCCCAAAAGTATGATTCGCTCCATCTATTTCAACTATTTCAACAGTATCATTCCATATTTTTATTTCATGCAACATGCTGATGGGAAGTGTTTCATCAGATGTGCCGTGGATAGCAATGTACGGCTTATTTAGTCTCTCTATTGCATCCTTCACATTCAACTGACTTTCATTGGTGTGGTAATCTTCAACTATTTGGTGATAGAGTGGCATTTGCTGTTCCGTACGTCCATTGTATATGTGAAGCACTCCATCTACCTCCCATTGATCCATTAGATGTTGAGGATAGCGGCTAGCTAGGTCATTCAAAGCAGCCAAAGTGGCTAACTTGGATATTCGGTTATCACTTACTGCCTTCAATATCGCAGCAGCTCCTCCTCTACTATGCCCTAGTAGATAAACTTTCTTGAAGTAGGCCTGAGTATCTTCAATAAAATCACTATCTAACAAAGCATCCAGAGCTGATCCAATATCTCCCTGTTCGAGAGTAAAATTGTTATTACCAAAAGCCTTAAGATCTGCAAAATCTAGTGGATGGTCAATCGTTGTTCCATTGTGAGAGAAGTTCATTTTAGCAAAGACAAATCCCGCTTTAGCAAAGTAATCCGCCATAAGGTCAAAAGCACCCCAATCCTTGAAACCCTTAAAACCATGAATAAACAATATTATTTGTTTTTCGACTTCTGAAGGTACATATCTCATGTCCATGAGGAATTCTCTGTTGTGGCTAGTAGAACTTAATACGATATCTCCACTTCTCTTTATAGTCATATATACATGTTTGTTTTGTAATATCTTGATATTTACCTATCACAACTCAGCCAATAATTAGGTCTAAATATTTCAAATACTTCCCTTTGCTTTGACACGTTAAGATAGTATTATTGTACAGTAGTTTTTCCTATGGTCTTACATTTAAAAAACATCAAAGCTCCTATTGAAATGGAGATGACAGAATTTGAAAAAAAATTCCGTGCATCGATGAAAAGTAAGGTCCTGCTACTCGATAAAATAATGAGCTACATCGTGAAGCGCAAAGGAAAACAAATGCGCCCGATGTTTGTCTTCCTTAGTGCCGGAACCTGTGGCAACATCTCTGAAGCAACCTATCGAGGAGCTTCTCTCATAGAACTATTGCATACTGCTACACTCGTACATGATGATGTCGTTGATGATTCCAACTATCGCAGAGGCTTCTTTTCAGTCAATGCATTATGGAAAAACAAAATCGCAGTATTGGTGGGGGATTACTTGCTATCTAGGGGATTGCTACTATCTATAGACAATGACGATCACGGTTTATTGAAAATCGTCTCAACTGCCGTTCGAGAAATGAGCGAAGGTGAGTTATTGCAGATGGAAAAAGCGCGTAAATTAGATATTACAGAAGAAGTCTATTATGACATCATTAGGCAAAAAACTGCTTCATTGATTGCTTCATGCTGTGCAGCAGGTGCATCATCAGTTGGTGGTCAGAATGACGCGGTTGAGAAAATGAAATTTTTTGGCGAGAAAGTTGGAATGGCTTTCCAAATTAAGGATGATTTATTCGACTATGGCACCAATGAAATCGGCAAGCCACTGGGTATTGACATCAAGGAAAAGAAAATGACTTTGCCATTAATATACGCCTTACAAAAGGCCTCATGGTCAGAGCGAAGAAGTATTATCAATACTATCAAAAAACACAGTAACAAACCTAAGAAAGTTGATGAAGTCATTGCATTTGTCAAACAATCTGGTGGTATCGAATACGCTGAAGAGGTAATGAGAAAGTACTACAAAGAAGCGATTGATATGCTAGACACTTTCGAAGATTCTGAATACAAGACTTCACTAGGGCAGCTAGTCCAATACACTATAGAACGAGAGAAGTAACAAACATAACTCGTTCACCTTTATTAAAATCACACACCCTCCAACAAAAAAACCCCAACGTTTCCGTCAGGGTTTTGATCAATATAGATTGTCGGTTAGACTTATTTTAACTTCTTAACGACTGCTTCGAAAGCCTCAGGATGATTCATTGCTAAATCAGCTAATACTTTTCTATTCAATTCGATCTTATTCTTCTTTAGTGTACCCATGAATTGAGAATAAGACATGCTGTGCATTCTTGCTCCCGCATTAATTCTTTGGATCCAAAGTTTTCTAAAATCTCTTTTCTTAACTTTTCTATCACGATAAGCATAAGTCAAACCTTTTTCGACTGCGTTTTTAGCTACAGTCCAAACATTTTTTCTACGACCAAAGTAACCTTTGGCCAATTTCATTACTCTTTTTCTCTTTGCTCTGGACGCTACTGCGTTTACTGATCTTGGCATAATTTTAAAATTTTTTGGTTGTTGGCGCTCTTTTCAGAGACTTAGTTCATTTACTGGCCAATTACCTGGTGAAACATTTAACCTACTTTGCTAATATTAAATATTAAGCATTGTTTTTACATTTGGCGTATCGGCCTTGCTAACAAGTCCAGATTTTGTCAAATTTCTCTTTTGCTTAGTTTCCTTCTTTGTCAAGATGTGGCTTTTGAAAGCATGCTTTCTTTTGATCTTGCCACTACCTGTCAATTTGAATCTCTTCTTTGCTCCAGATTTCGTTTTTACTTTAGGCATTTCGTATATTTATTAATCAATCTATATTGCTTATTTTTTTATTGCCTTTGGCGATAGCATCACGTACATACGCTTACCTTCTAGCTTAGGTAGCTGTTCCACCTTCGCATACTCTTCAAGTGCTTGCGCAAACTTCAATAAGAGTATTTCTCCTCGCTCTTTAAAGACAATTGTTCTACCCACAAAATGTACGTAAGCTTTCACTTTACAACCATCTTGTAAAAAACCAGTGGCATGCTTCAACTTAAAGTTGAAATCATGGTCATCTGTATTAGGACCAAATCTAATCTCTTTGAGCACTGTCTTTTGAGACTTCGCTTTGATCTCCTTCTGCTTTTTCTTTTGCTCGTACTTGAACTTCGAATAGTCAGTTACTTTACAAACTGGTGGTACCGCTTTTGGAGATATCTCAACCAAGTCAAGACTCTGATCTTTGGCTATAACCAAAGCTTCACGGATCGAATAAACTCCTACTTCAACGTTCTCACCTACAACTCTTACTTCTTGAGCTGTGATTTTATCGTTGACCTTATAAGGCTCCTCTACTCTACCTCTGAATGGGCGCCTTCCTTTAAATCGTTGCTTACTAATTTTTACCTCCTATTTATATGTGTGAAAAACAGTTTGCAAATATCGCCTATTATTTCTTGAAACACAAAATTGTGTGGCGCATTATTTACAAGCTAACATATGTCTCATACACGGTCTGAAACCGCCTTTTCGAACATTTCAATAAACTCATCTTGTGTCATACTCCCTAGATCCCCTTCTCCATGCCTTCTTATAGAGACTTTTCCTTCAGCTTCCTCCTTCTCTCCTACGATCAACATGTATGGAATCTTCTTCATTTCAGCATCACGAATCTTACGACCAATCTTCTCATCTCTATGATCTATCAACCCTCGAATATCTACTTCTGCAAGACGCTCGTGAAGTTTCTGAGCATAATCTGCATACTTTTCTGAAATAGGCAAGATCGCTATTTGATCAGGAGACAACCATAGTGGGAAGTTACCAGCGCAGTGTTCTATCAGTACTGCTACAAATCGCTCTAACGAGCCAAAAGGTGCACGATGAATCATCACAGGCCGGTGCTTCTGATTGTCAGCGCCAACATACTCCAATTCAAAACGCTCAGGTAAATTGTAATCTACCTGAATAGTACCAAGTTGCCAACTTCTACCGAGCGCATCTTTGACCATAAAGTCAAGCTTAGGACCATAGAATGCAGCCTCCCCTATTTCACGGACGGTATCCAATCCTCGTTCATCTGCAGCTTCTTGAATCTCTCGCTCAGCCTTATCCCACAAATCATCTTCACCAATGTATTTTTCTCTATTTTCAGGGTCTCTCAAAGACACCTGAGCTGTAAAATCTTCAAAGCCAAGAGCTTTAAAAACATACAAGACCAAATCAATAACCTTAACAAACTCTTCCTTCACTTGATCAGGTCGACAAAATATATGTGCGTCATCCTGAGTAAACCCTCTAACTCTCGTAAGTCCATGCAATTCTCCAGATTGCTCATATCTATAAACAGTACCAAACTCAGCATATCTCACTGGTAGGTCACGGTAAGATCTTGGCTTCGTTTTGTATATCTCGCAGTGATGTGGGCAATTCATCGGCTTCAAGTAAAACTCCTCGTTTTCGTTAGGTGTTTTGATCGGCTGAAAAGAATCTTCTCCATACTTATCATAGTGACCTGAAGTCACATATAAGTTCTTGTTACCAATATGAGGAGTTATCACTGGCTCATATCCTGCTTTGACTTGTGCTTTTCTTAAGAATTGTTCTAATCTCTCTCTCAGCATTGCTCCTTTTGGCAACCATAGAGGTAGTCCCATTCCAACCTTTTCTGAAAAGGCAAAAAGTTCTAACTCTTTTCCTAACTTTCTATGATCTCGCTTTTTAGCTTCTTCTAGTAATTCTAAGTATTCTTTAAGTTCCTTTTGTTTAGGAAATGATACCCCATAGATTCTCGTGAGTTGCTTTCTCTTTTCGTCTCCTCTCCAATACGCTCCGGCAATACTCATCAATTTGATAGCCTTGATCACTCCAGTATGGGGAATATGTGGTCCTCTACATAAGTCTGTAAAGTTCCCTTGCTTGTAAAATGTGATCGTTCCATCTTCAAGACCTTCGATCAGCTCAAGCTTATATTCATCATCCTTATCTGTGAAATATTTCACAGCATCAGCTTTACTAACATCACTTCTTACAAATTCACTTTTGGTCCGAGCAAGTTCTAGTATTTTATTCTCAAGATTTGCTAAATCCTCTTCCCCAAACTCAACCTCTCCAAAATCAACGTCATAGTAAAAGCCCGTCTCAATTGCAGGTCCTATTCCAAGCTTAATACCCGGATAGAGTGCCTCCAATGCTTCGGCCAACAAGTGCGCTGAAGAATGCCAAAACGTAGATTTACCATCTACATCATTCCATGTCAACAATTGAATTGTTGCGTCCTGAGCAATCGGTCTATTAGAATCCCAAATCTCACCATTGACTTTAGCCGCCAATACATTCCTAGCCAGTCCTTCACTGATACTCATGGCTACATCATGCCCTGTTACTGCAGATTCGAAAGATTTTTCAGAACCATCTGGAAGAGTAATTTTTATCATTTTATACCTATCGTTATTGTAGTCTTAGACTCAAAGTATTTAGCTAACCTCGAGCAGTCACAAATATGCGAATTTTCTTTGTAGAAACGCACTATTTATATTTCATAATTGAACCTATTATAGTCGACATTATCTATCGCTTAATATGTTTCCATATATTTGATACTTAATTCATTTAATCAGTCCTTTTGAACAAATAAAACCTTTTACTATCATCAGTGATTTGCCTTAACCTCTAATTTACACATCCCCATTCCTCCAAACATATTTGATCACTTGACGTTTCATATTTGATGCTAAAAAACATTACGCTGCTCATTCTTTTTTTTACTGCAAACATTAGAATACATGGTCAGCACTCACCTTCAAAGTTATCCCTGCATAAAGGATTCTACTTATTGACAATAGACAGAGTAGAATCAATGAAACATCTCAATGATGCTATTCAACAAGATTCTACCTATGGAGAGGCTTATTATTATCGTGGATTGTTGCACTATAAATCCGGAAAATATCAAAAAGCAATCAGCGATTTCGAGACTGCATATATATGTGACAACACACTTACGTTAACTTATATATATAAAGGTTTTGCTTTGCGCAACTTAGGAGAACTGGATAGTGCAGTAGAAAATTTCACTCAATACATATCTCTAAATCCTACTGATACTTCAGCTTACTCATTCATATTAAGAGGGAAGATCAGAAATGCTGCTGGAGACCATCAAGGCGCTATTGATGATTATGATTTAGCCGTAGCTCTTAAGCCCATTGAAGAGAAGTACTATTATTACCGATTTCTTTCCAATCAGAAAAAAGGAAAGTTCACCCAAGCTCTGAAAGAAATTAACAAGGCCATTGAGATCAACCCTGATTTCTATGGCTATCATTTCTATAAGGGTAGTACGCTTTTCTCTCTCAAGAAATATAAAGAGGCCATTGTCGCATTCAATGAATCTGTGGCTATCAATAGCTACAATGCTGATGGCTATTATCAGCGCGGCAATGTTCAAGTCAAATTACTAGATCACCATGAAGCCATCGAAAGTTTCAATATGGCAATTATGATTACTGAAGATGGTGCGTATTATTCGCATCGTGGCAATAGTAAATATGCTACCGGAGACAATTCAGGAGCTTGTGAAGATTGGGGACAAGCCAATGATTTGGGCTACTACGAAGACTATGAGAAAATGAAAAAACTATGCAAATAGCTTTCATACGACAAAAAAACAACGAAATTTACGTAAAATTGAAATACTAAATTAATAATAATGGACAACAAGAAATTTTTACCAATACTCATCGTAGGTATTATCGGATTCATGATTTTGTTTGCTTTTTCATCTAGCATATTTTACACTGTTGAAGCTACCGAAAGAGCAGTTATTTTCTATAAATTCTCAGGAGGTCTGGATAAAGACAATGTGAAAACTCCGGGTCTTCATGTAAAGGCGCCTTGGAATGAAGCTTACGTTTATGATGTTTCTGAAAACAAGCAAGAAGAAGGCATGGATGTCTTAGATAAAAACGGACTATCCATAAAAGTTGACGTAACACTTAGATTTTATCCTTTGTTCGATAAAATCGGATATATACACGAGAAATTTAACACCTCTTATGTTGAGAAATTAGTGATCCCTGAAGTAAGATCTTCTGTAAGACAAGTGATGGGTAGATATTCTGCTGAAGAAATTTACTCAACAAAAAGAGCTGAAGTAGAGACTGCGATTATTACTGAAACAAGTGAAGTTCTTATTTTAAACAATATTCAAATGAGAGCGTTACTTATCCGATCAATCAATTTACCTGCACAAATCAAGCAAGCAATTGAAAACAAATTGGAACAAGAACAGGAAGCTTTGGCTTACCAGTTTAAGTTAGATAAAGAAAAAAGTGAAGCCGAAAGAAAACGAATAGCTGCTGATGGTGAAGCTGTTGCCAATAAAATTATTAACAGTAGTTTAACTCCAGAATTGTTGAAAATGAGAGGTATTGAAGCTACTTTAGAATTGGCCAAATCACCGAATAGCAAAGTGATTGTAGTTGGAAGTGGTAAGGATGGAATGCCTTTGATATTAGGTAACAATTAATTAATATGTTCTGCTTGCATAACATTTCACTTTAAGAGAGAGATTTACTAATTTTGTAATCTCATTTGAAAAACGATATTAAAACAACATATATATGTCCGATAAAGCTCAGATTACCTTCAATGATCAGTCATACGAACTTCCTGTAGTAGAGGGAACAGAAAACGAAAAAGCATTAGATATCAGTAAACTAAGAGGAGAAAGTGGTCTAATCACTATTGATCCTGGGTTTAAAAACACTGGTAGCACTAGAAGTGCAATCACTTTTTTGGATGGTGAAAAAGGTATTCTTAGATATAGAGGGTATTCGATCGAAGAACTTGCTGAGAAATCTACGTTCATCGAAGTATCATACTTGTTGATTTATGGTGAGTTACCGACTCCTGAGGAGTTATCTAGCTTTCAGAATGAAATCAAACAACACACGTTGGTTCATGAGGACATAAAGAAAATCTTAGAAGGATTTCCTTCTAACGCTCATCCAATGGGTGTTTTATCTTCTCTAGTAACTTCCTTGACCGCATTCTATCCTAAGTCACTTGATCCAAATAGATCAGTCGAGGGAGTCAACGAGAGTATCATTAGAATTTTGGCTAAAATGCCAACATTTGCTGCTTGGGCATATAAGAATGAAGTAGGTCACCCAGTGAACTACCCTGATAATAAGTTGGACTACTGTTCTAACTTTTTGAAAATGATGTTTGCGTTGCCTTCTGAAGATTACAAAGTAGATCCAGTAGTTGCAAATGCCCTTGATAAGTTGTTGATTCTTCATGCTGATCATGAGCAAAATTGTTCAACAGCAACGGTACGTGTTGTAGGTTCATCACAAGGAAGCATGTACGCTTCTGTCTCTGCCGGAATCAATGCACTCTGGGGACCACTCCATGGTGGTGCTAACTCTGCAGTCATTGACATGCTTGAGAATATCCAAAAAGACGGAGGTGATACTAAGAAATGGATGGCAAAGGCCAAAGATAAAAATGATCCATTCAGATTGATGGGGTTTGGGCATAGGGTATATAAGAACTTTGACCCTAGAGCTAAGATCATCAAAAAGGCAGCGGATGATGTGTTGGAGAAATTGGGTATTAATGATCCTATATTGGATATTGCCAAAGGACTTGAAAAAGAAGCGCTTGAAGATCAATACTTTGTTGATCGTAAGTTGTACCCTAATGTAGATTTCTATTCAGGAATTATTTACAGAGCATTGGGTATTCCAGTGGATATGTTTACTGTAATGTTTGCTATTGGTAGACTTCCAGGATGGATAGCACAATGGAAAGAGATGAGAGAAAATGGTGAGCCTATTGGTAGACCACGTCAGGTGTACACTGGACATAATCTTAGACCTTACCCTAACAAGTAATATCTATAATTCATAACATAAGGTTCTTTCGAAATGTAATTTTGGAAGAACCTTTTTTATTTAAACACTAATTTAATGGAATTAAAAGAGAAGTTTGAAGCTGCAGTTGTCAAGTCCAAAGATTTGACCCAGCGCCCATCTAATGACGAATTACTAACATTATACGCACTATTTAAGCAAGCTACTGAAGGAGATAACTCAAGCGCACGTCCTGGTGGATTTGACTTCAAAGGAGCTGCTAAACATGACGCTTGGGATAAGCTAAAAGATAAATCGAGTGACGAGTGTATGACCGAGTATATCGCTTTAGTAGAAGTACTGCATAGCAAGTACTAAAATGAGATTGTTCTTTCAACCAGATATACTTAACGGAGCTTATTTTTTAGATTCAGAAGAATCTAGACACTGTGTGAAAGTATTGAGACTGAAAGAACAAGATCAAATACTTGTATTGGATGGCAACGGTGGAAAACATACTGTTGCTATCAAAGAGGCTAACTATAGGAAGTGCAGCTTTGAAATCATTGCTAGTGAACAAGCCCTACCACCAGATCACCGAATTCATATTGCTATTGCTCCTACCAAAAATATTGATCGTATAGAGTGGTTCGTTGAAAAAGCTGTAGAGCTTGGCGTGCAAGAAATTAGCTTTTTCTTTGCCGACAATTCAGAAAGGAAACACTTCAAAACTGATCGGGTCTATAAAAAGGCGGTGAGCGCAATGAAACAATCACTCAAGACCTTTCTACCTATTATTAATAGTCCAATTAAGCTCTCAGAACTCATTGCTAAGGTCGACAATACAGAACGCTATATAGCCTATGTAGATCAAGACAACCCAGATCTATTGTTTGAACAGGCTGCCCCTAATAAAGCAATTACTATCCTTATAGGTCCAGAAGGAGATTTTTCAGAAAAAGAGCTAAAACTGGCTACTACAAATCAATTCAAAAAAATAAGCCTGGGAGAAAGTAGACTTAGAACCGAAACAGCCGGCATCGCAGCTTGCCATATTCTCAATTTGATCAATGGAAATTGATCATTAACATAGTAAATTATATACTTTGAATAATTTATTTTAAGCATACTCAACTGCTCCATGGTAATGTCGATCATTTGTGACTATCTTGCACAATAACATTTGCTGACTAGAAGAAGCTTTAACCATGACCAATTATCCGACTACCACTAATATTTATTTTGCCCATTGGAAAAAATATCGTCCAGCCATGGTTAAATTAATGACCGATGCTTTGGAAGCTCCACAAGAATATAAGTTCTCCAAACATGAGTTTACTGATATCAATGCCAAGGAAAAAGGTGGTCATGCCTTCACACTTCAAATGTTCAATAGAAAAGCTGCTAATAACATCAAGACATCAATAGTAGCTCAAGACTTATTGGTACTATTACAAAGTTCGAACAAAGCATCCGAGCTAACTACTCACGCAACTTTCGAATTTGCTATGGACAAACAGTCCGTTCTGCGAGTTACTAGTATTAAAAATGAAGAGGAAGAAGAAACTGAAGAAGGTGAAACTTCTGAAGAAGAAAGTTCTGAAAAAGAAACTACTGATCAGTAGAATACTGATCCACTAAGAATACAAGCTTCTATTGAGTAACATCATTAGAAGCTTTTTTTATTGTAAGGCTATTCTATCTTTAGAACATTGGGTAATTTCCCATCAATAGCCTTACATATATCAATATTCTGACATATCTGATCGCAAGGCCGTGTATTATATAATAATGAGATATGGACTTGCAACAAAAAACTGGACAAATAGTTAAGCGCATTTTGAATAATTGATTTTCCCATATTGTTCGGGTGTTTTGTACCCGAGGTATGAATGTATTCTTTTTCTGTTGTACCAGATTTCCACGAACTCAAACACATC
>JAWUWD010000121.1:0-14887 GCA_034112085.1 Cyclobacteriaceae bacterium | reverse complement strand
CATGGTCCTGGTTTTGATTTCCAATGGATAAAAATACCAAAAACCATTGATATGACAAGTCCACGAAAGGGGGACTTGTTGATTATAAAAAGTTGAAGACTTATTTGATTAAGACTTGTTCTACTAAAAAGCAGCTTTGCCTGCCTCCAGAAATTCCACAAATGCAGAGACGCTCAAATCATAGGCCTTTGGTTGAACTAATAACTCTCCTTCAGTATTGAGAATAATATAGTATGGCTGTGCATTGTTCTGAAATCTCGTGATCTGATAGTCAGCATTTTGCTTTCCTATTGTCTTTTTAACCTTACCATCATACTCAGAAGTATACCATTCACTTTCTGGCAAAGTAGTTTTGTCATCAACATACAGTGCCAAAACCACAAAATCATTATTCAACCGATCTAATACTGCCTGCTCAGACCACACACGAGCTTCCATTTCACGACAATTGACACATCCATGTCCGGTAAAGTCAATAAAAATTGGTTTGCCCTGTTCTTTGGCACATGCCAAAGCTTGGTCATAATCAAAGTATCCTTGGATACCATGTGGTAAGTGTAGGAAGTCTGCATACTTCGGTTGTTCACAAAGTGTATTCTTAGCCGAAGTTCCTCCACCGCTGGCTCTAATAAGGGCTGGCACATCAAAGTCATGAGTCGACATTGGAGGTAAATATCCCGCCAGCGCTTTCAGAGGTGCTCCAAACATACCGGGCACTAAGTACATAACAAACGTAAATGTGGCGATCGCCATCAATAGTCTGAAGACACCAACTTTCTCCAGTTTACTATCATGTGGCAATATAATCTTGCCAAGTAAGTATAGTCCCATAACTGTAAAGATAACAATCCAGAATGCGAGATAAATTTCACGATCTAATAAGCCCCAGTGATATGCCTGATCTGCTACACTCAAGAACTTGAGACCTAATGCCAACTCTAGAAGTCCCAAAACTACTTTTACGGAATTGAGCCACCCACCAGACTTTGGAAGTCCTTTGAGCCATTGAGGAAATATCGCAAAGAGCGTAAATGGAAGTGCAAAGGCCATTGAGAAAGATAACATACCCAATATCGGTTTGATAATCTCTCCCCCTGCAGACAAAACTAAAATACTACCAACGATGGGAACTGTGCATGAAAATGAAACCAGACCTAAAGTAAATGCCATGAAGAATATCCCAATCATTCCTCCTCTATCCGATTGTTGATCTACCTTATTGACAAAGGCACTTGGCAATGTAATCTCAAATAACCCTAAAAAGGACAGTGCAAATATGATGAATATAATAAATATCAAAATGTTAGGTAGCCAATGCGTTGCCATGGCATTGAGTCCATCTGCTCCTAATACAAATGCGAAGATAGTCCCTAGCAATGTGTAGATAAGCACAATTGAAACCCCAAAGAATATTCCTTTTTTAACCCCATTTGACTTTCCGTTTTCATTGTCTTTCATGAAGAAAGTAACCGTCATTGGTATCATTGGAAATACACATGGCGTAAGTAATGCTGCCAATCCTGTTACAAATGCCAAGAGCATAAATCCAAGTAGTGAAGAATCTTCAGCAGTATTTTCAATTACTACAAGTGCTTCAGAAGTACTTTCTTCTTTTGTGTTGTCCTCAGTATCCGATTCATCAATGGTTAGTTCAAAGCTGTTTTCTACTATTTCTTCTAACTGTTCAGTGTCCTGACTTGTCGACTGCTCATCTGCAGCTGTTGCCGTAACTGCTATTTGTTTACTAATATCAAATTCATCATCAAATGTGATACATTTACCATCTACATCTGTACATACTTGATATTCGTAAACCCCGCTGATATTAAGATTGGTTGACAATACTTTAATTGTTTGTCGAAACTCCGCTGTCTTTCTGAAATAGGTGTATTCACACTCGAAAATTTCATCAACCTTTTTCTTTGCTCCAATGGGTTTTATTTTTCCAACCAACTCAAAAGATGCGTCATTTGCAAATTCAAAGGTTGTGACAATTGGGCCACACTCTGGATCAAAATCCGAACTATACAGATACCATTTACGATCTATATCTACCTTAAAAACTAGGTCGACTTCATCGCCAACGCTTACTTCATTGGCGCTGACACCGTAAGACCATTTGGCCGGTTCCAATATTTGTGCATGACTTGCAATAATCGCACTGAGTGCTAAAAGAGTTAAAAGGTAGTTCTTCATGAAAATCTCAATATTTTATAATCTGGCTAACATACATTTTTACTAAGATTTTCGTTCAGAAAAAGCCCTAACATTTACGTTAGAGCTTTCATTCGGATATTGTGGAATGACATAACAATTAGAATCGAACTAAGGCTGCCATAATTTATAAAAAAAAAGCCCGAATCAAATGATTCGGGCTTTCAGTCTTTTTATAAAGAAATAATTAAGCTTCGATCTCGTTTATATAAACGTATGATCTGTCTTTAGCTCCTCTTTTGAACTCAACAATACCTGTTTTCAAAGCAAAAAGTGTGTGATCTTTACCGATCCCAACATTTACTCCTGGATGATGTTTTGTTCCTCTTTGTCTTACTATGATGTTACCAGCGATAGCACCTTGGCCACCGAATATTTTAACACCTAATCGTTTACTTTCCGATTGTCTACCGTTATTAGAACTACCTGCTCCTTTCTTATGCGCCATGGTATTTTATTATTTAGAGATTCCCTCAATTAATACTTTAGTAAAATCCTGTCTGTGACCGTTTTTCACTTTGTAACCTTTTCTTCTCTTCTTCTTGAAGACAATTACTTTGTCACCTTTTACATGTCCAAGAATTTTTCCTGAAACTTTTGCGCCCTTTATTAAGGGTGCGCCTACTTCGACTTTGCCGTCATTGTCTAACAACAACACTTTGTCGAACTCTACGGAAGCGCCTTCTTCACCCTCCATCAATGGAGCGTAAACGAATTGGTCTTGCGTTACTTTGAACTGCTTTCCGAATATGTCTACTATTGCGTACATGTGATAAATTATTTAATATTATTTCGCTTTAAAAAAATCGAACTGCAAATGTAACTCTTTATGGATAAATATCAAACACAACTTGATGAATATGTATTTACACTCAAAAGTCATCAACTACTATTGTTGTAAACATACATCTAAGCAGTAGCCACACTGCTTGCATTCTAGTATTTTCCAAGCACAGTAACACTAATAACTAATATAAATGACATATTGAAGCATTTATCTGCTTGAAATGCTTGCTTAACACGCTTCATTAGCTTGTATATTCATGAATTTATTACGTAATTGGCTTTTGAAGCTATGAAAGTCAACATCCCAGAAAAATACGCAGACTTATATGTCAAGGCCTTAGAGCAAAAAAAGCAAGGATTACTGGATAAAATTCGTCAATTCAAACAAGAGATCAGTGAAATCGAAGGACATATCAATGCACTGACAAATGTCCCACTATTTGGCGACACTGTAGAGGGACAATCTCCTAACTGGAAAACCAATGAATACAACTCTCAATGGCCCTGGACTAAGAAAATCACTTATTATCAAGAGTTTAGACGTAAATTGATTACCACCTCAGAGGTAGTAGACTTCATTGTAGACAAAGAACCTGAGCTCACTAAAAGCAAGGTAAGAAGCTCTGTTTCTGCTGCACTTTCCAATCGATTGAAGTCTAATGCTTACGAGAAATTCAAAGATCCTGTAACGGGAGCATCTTACTATGGTCCAGTAAGTTACTTCTTGAATCAATACGAGCCAGAGATAGAGTATATGTCAGAAGAACTGAAAGAGAGACTCCTCTATAACAAATAAACAAGTATTATTGATGTATTATTTATGCACAAAGTAGTGTGGATTATGCTTGCCGCTGTGGAAAACTTTTTATCAAAAATCGTAACCCCTTATTCTCGCTTCTAGAGGCTAAGTTGATTTTTTCAAAAACAACTTAACTATCTAATTAACAATATGTTAACACTAAATTAACATTGATAATTCGGGCGATTAATGCACTTTGATTTCCAATTTTCATTCGTAATATTTGCAGTCGGAAGACGCAGAAGAATGCTAATTATCACCTCAAATCAACTTGTAACATTTACTACTGTTGAAGTGATTATTGCATAAAGTGTCTACAGATTAAGCTAACTACAACAGAACGATCAATTAACAATGAGTACAAACACCCCTGCTGTTCACGAACCAATACTAGAGGCTAACAATAGCCGATTTGTTTTATTCCCAATCAAACATGATGATATATGGGAGTTTTATAAGAAGGCTGAAGCTAGTTTTTGGACTGCAGAAGAAATCGATCTAGCACAAGATCTAAAAGACTGGGAAAGTTTGACAGATGGAGAACGCCATTTTATTTCTCATGTTTTGGCATTCTTTGCTGCTAGTGATGGGATTGTTAACGAGAACCTTGCAGAACACTTTGTGTCAGAGGTTCAATACACAGAGGCTAAGTTCTTCTACGGTTTTCAAATAGCGATTGAGAACATTCACTCAGAAACTTACTCTTTACTAATTGATACCTATATCAAAAATGCAGTAGAGAAAGATAAGCTTTTCAATGCTATTGATACCATGGAAAGTGTGAAAAGAAAAGCTGATTGGGCACTACGCTGGATTGATGAAGGGAATTTTCAAGAAAGATTGATTGCTTTTGCAGCAGTGGAAGGTATTTTCTTCTCTGGATCTTTCTGTTCTATTTTCTGGTTGAAAAAACGTGGATTGATGCCAGGGCTTACCTTCTCGAATGAGCTTATCTCTAGAGACGAAGGGCTACATTGTGATTTTGCTTGTCTCTTATATAATAACCATGTCGAGAATAAGCTAGATGACGAAGTGATCGTTGGTATGATCCAAGATGCCGTATCGATAGAGAAAGAATTTGTAACAGATTCACTTCCTGTGAGTTTGATCGGCATGAATGCAGAGTTGATGTGCCAATACATCGAGTTTGTTGCTGACAGATTATTATATGAACTTATTGGCAGGAAGATTTTTAACGCGGGTAATCCTTTTGACTTTATGGAGATGATCTCCTTACAAGGGAAGACCAATTTTTTCGAAAAGCGTGTCGGTGATTATCAAAAAGCAGGTCTCCTTAACAATGATGGAGATTCGCATAAGTTTTCACTAGACGAGGACTTTTAGAACATTTTTTAAACTTAGTAAGTAGAAAACCCCATTAACCAAAATCAATGTTAGTAATTAAAAGAGATGGCAGAAGAGAGTCTGTCAAATTTGACAAAATCACTTCTCGTATAGAGAAGCTTTGTTATGGTCTTGATCCAAAATTTATCAGCCCAGTTGATATTGCCAAAAAGGTGATCAATGGTCTTTATGATGGAGTAAGCACTGTAGAGCTAGACAATCTAGCCGCAGAGACTGCTGCTTCTCTCACAACAAAACATCCAGAGTATGCTAAGCTTGCTGCAAGAATAGCCATCTCTAACCTACATAAAGTAACTAGTAAGTCTTTCTCTAATACGATGAAGAGACTCTACACTTATATAGATCCTAAAACGGGTGAAAATGCTCCTTTGCTATCAAAAGAAACATATGGTGTGGTAAAGAAGAATGCAGCTCTACTGGATTCTTCTATCATCTATGATAGAGACTTTGGCTATGATTACTTTGGGTTTAAGACATTAGAAAGATCATACCTGATGAAGGTAGATGGTCAAATAGCTGAGCGTCCTCAACACATGTTGATGAGAGTAGCAGTGGGTATTCATGGCGAAGATATCACAGCTGCATTAGAGACTTACAAGTTGCTATCTGAAAAATGGTTTACACATGCTACACCTACATTATTCAATGCAGGAACACCTAAACCACAATTGTCTTCATGTTTCTTATTGACAATGAAGGATGATAGTATCGATGGAATATATGACACACTTAAGCAAACAGCAAAAATCTCTCAATCTGCCGGTGGTATTGGGTTAAGTATCCATAATGTAAGAGCTACAGGTTCATATATAAAAGGAACAGGCGGTATCTCAAATGGTATTGTACCGATGTTGAGAAACTTCGATATGACTGCTAGATATGTAGATCAAGGTGGTGGAAAACGTAAAGGAAGTTTTGCGATCTACTTAGAGCCATGGCATGCTGACATCTCTGCCTTCTTAGACATGAAGAAGAATCATGGAAAAGAAGAGCTAAGAGCTAGGGATTTATTCTACGCACTTTGGATATCTGATCTATTCATGAAAAGAGTAGAAGCCAACGAAGAGTGGTCACTATTCTGTCCACATGAATGTCCAGGACTTGCTGAGGTGTATGGAGATGACTTCGAGAAATTATATGAAAAGTACGAGCGCGAAGGAAAAGCTAGAAAGACTATAAAAGCACAAGAATTGTGGTTTGAAATCTTGGAAGCTCAAATAGAGACTGGAACTCCTTACATCTTGTACAAAGACGCAGCTAACAAGAAGTCTAATCAGAAAAACTTAGGTACAATCAAGTCAAGTAACTTGTGTACTGAGATCATACAGTATACTTCACCAGAAGAAGTGGCTGTTTGTAACTTAGCTTCTATTGCTCTTCCAATGTTTATAGGCGAAGATGGTAAGTTCGATCATCAAAAGCTTTATGATGTTACTTATGTCATCACACTGAACTTGAATAAAGTAATTGATGTCAATTACTATCCAGTGAAAGAAGCTGAATATTCTAACTTTAAGCATCGTCCTATCGGAATTGGTGTACAAGGATTAGCAGATGTATTCATGAGGTTGAAGATGCCTTTTGAATCAGACGAAGCAAAAGGGTTGAACACAGACATTCATGAAACAATCTACTTTGCTTCAATGACTGCTTCTAAAGATTTAGCAACAAAAGATGGTGCTTACGAGACCTTCAAAGGATCTCCAGTATCTAAGGGGATTTTCCAGTTTGACATGTGGGGAGTAACACCTTCATCAAACAGATGGGATTGGAACACTTTGAAACAAGAAGTGAAAAAACATGGTGTGAGAAACTCGTTACTATTGGCTCCAATGCCAACAGCATCTACTTCTCAAATCTTGGGTAACAACGAATGTTTTGAGCCTTATACTTCTAACATCTATACTAGAAGAACATTGTCAGGTGAGTTCATTATTGTGAACAAGCACTTGATGAGAGATTTGATCAAATTAGGCATCTGGAATGACTCTATGAAAAACAGATTGATCGAAGCCAATGGGTCTGTTCAAAATATTCCTGAGATCCCTCAGAACATCAAAGATCTATACAAAACTGTATGGGAAATCTCTCAGAAAACCATCATCGATATGGCTGCTGATAGAGGAGCATATATCTGTCAATCACAGAGTATGAACATCCATATTCAAGACCCTAACTTTGGCAAGATGACTTCTATGCACTTCTACGCTTGGAAGAAAGGTCTTAAGACTGGAATGTACTACTTGAGATCAAAAGCAGCTACACAAGCGATCAAGTTTACTGTCACGAAAGAAAATCAAGAAGATTTAGTCCCTACAAACGACATTGTTGGAGAATCTAATTCTGACTTCGAGTGTATAGGATGCGGTAGTTGATCTAATAAATTATATCCATAATGAAGAAAGCCCAGAACATGTTCTGGGCTTTCTTTTTTACATGACATTTCACTAATGTCTAATGCTTTAGCTTGTATCCTAGGAGTAGATCGTCAGCATAAAAAAAGCAGGTCAGTCCAAAAAATTAAACTGACCTGCTTATAATATTTATGAGAATCGCTTACTTCTCTTTCTTATCCTCTCGATTGATCAACTTCTTGTCCTCTACATTTTCATCAAGAAACTCGTTGAGCTTATCGATGTCAAAGGAGGTTTTGATCTCGCCAAATTTATCAATCTCCATTTCAAAGCCTTCCAGTTTTGGGTTTACTTTTGGCTTATCCTTTTTTACCTCTTTCTTTTTTGTCATATCCAGTAGCTTTATGCTTTTACTGGCAGCTGGTTGATTGCACTATTGATCCTGTTGACTACCTCATCTTTACCCAATACTTCGATGATACTCATCAAGTCAGGTCCTCCACCTACCCCAGTTATCGACAATCTCACTGCCGGCATCACTCGACCAAGTCCTACACCATGCTGCTCCAATACATTCTCTAACGTAGATTTGGCACTTTCGGCCGTTAAGTCCGCAACATTATCCAAAGCTTTTGTATAATCTGTGAGAATCATGACAGCTTCTGCTGTCCATTTTTTCTTAGTAGTCTTCTCGTCATAGGATATCGGTGCTATAAAGAAAGACTTCCCTTGTTCCCAAAAATCAGTTGGGAATGTCACACGCTCTCTAAGTAGATTAGCAATTACTACAGCTTTATCATCATCGCAAGACACCCCATTTTTACTCAATTCATTTTTTAAGAATCCAGCTAGTATTTCTTCAGGTTTACTTTTTAAGTATTGTTGATTAAACCAAATAGCCTTATTAATGTCAAATTTTGCACCTGACTTCCCAATACGCTCCACAGTGAAAGCCTCTATCAATTCCTCCATAGAGAATATTTCTTGTTCTGTACCAGGGTTCCATCCCAAGAATGTTAAGAAGTTGGTAAATGCATCTGGCAAATAGCCAGCCTCTCTATATCCACTGAATTTTTCAAGATTACCCCCTTTATCCGGGAACTCTCCATCGATTGGGAATACTGGGAATCCTAATTTATCCCCGTCTCTCTTACTCAATTTTCCATTACCATCTGGCTTCAAGAGCAGTGGCAAGTGTGCAAACTGAGGCATAGTGTCTTCCCAGCCCAAATACTTGTAAAGCAATACATGTAGTGGCGCTGATGGCAACCATTCTTCTCCTCTTATCACATGAGTGATCTCCATCAAATGATCATCTACTACGTTCGCTAAATGATAAGTAGGCATACCATCCGACTTCATCAATACTTTATCATCGATCGCTGCTGAGTTAACCATCACCCATCCACGAATCATATCATTGAGTCTTACCTCCTCTTTGCGAGGCACCTTTAGCCTGATCACATATGATTCTCCAGAAGCCAAACGAGACTTCACTTCGTCCTCAGGAAGTGTCAATGAATTTTTCATCTGCGTCCTAGAGATAGCATTATAATTGAGCGTAGCCACTCCAGCTGCTTTGAGACGTTCTCTCATCGCTGTTAGTTCTTCCGAAGTGTCGAACGCATAGTAAGCATTTCCTTCATCCACCAATCGTTTTGCATAGTCTTTGTACATGCCCTGTCGCTCTGACTGCCGGTATGGGCCATATTCCCCTCCTGCATCAGGTGACTCATCTGGCACGATACCAGCCCAACTTAGGGCTTCTTTGATGTATTCCTCAGCACCCTCTACAAAACGTGCTTGGTCCGTATCCTCTATTCTGAGGATCATCTTACCTTTGTTCTTCTTGGCAAATAGATAATTGTAAAGCGCTGTTCGAACACCTCCTATGTGCAAAGCCCCTGTCGGACTTGGTGCAAATCTTACCCTTACTTCTCTTTCCATATGAATACCAGAATATTGATGCTATTATTTTAAGGGTGCAAAATTAGGAAAAATTAGGTGAGAATCCTTTCGAAGTCGAGAGATATCCAAGTCGGACTAATTCATGCGTTCAAAGTCATTTCGTATACTTCCCAAACTGGGGTTGAGGGAAATAAAAGAAAGTACTTAACCTATAGAACATTAGATTAACCATAGGGAAAATTCCTACGGAAAGACTTGTGAATAAGAAGGCTAACTGAATCTACAAAAACAACTCTGCTAGTACGGCCACTAGCACCCCGAGTAGACTTACAATTGTTTTACGTGCGTTGAAACGATGATCTGAACTCGTCTCATGAAATATGGTTGTTGATATATATAGGAAGTTTCCACTAACCACTCCGAAAATAATTATGATCATATCTTCGGATAAGGTTCCTATCTCTGAAGCCATATCGCTGACCAGGAGACCAACTGGTGATGCGATTGAAAACAGGAACAAAAAGAAAATCGCCTTTTTCTTACTAGGAATATCACACAATAATACAGACATGAGTGCAATCGCAGCAGGAATTTTATGAATAATGATGCCTCCTAAAAGTGCTGTCGAACCATTGTGATCATGGATAGCACTCGGATGAGCAAGCATAGATCCTTCTAAAAATGCATGTAAGCATAACCCAATTAACACAACTACTGATGTGAATTGGCCATGTTGATGATCGTGATCATGTCTGTGAATATGCCCATGCTCAACTCCCGAAGTGAAGTACTCCAACACTTGCTGCATGAAAAAACCAACAAGTACATATATCCCAATCTTATGAGATTGCCCATTGGCTGCTGCATACAATTCTGGGAAAATATGGACAATGGTAATTGAGAACAAGTATGCTCCACCGAACACTAGGATCAAACGTAGATTTCCATTATCCACATTTTTCATCTTGGTCACTGCAAGTCCAGGTAGAAATGCTGCTAAGAATAAAAGTATGAGATTGATTGCCATCTAATTATTTTTTCTTTTTGACAATAAAGATCATTCGATCTGAAACTTCACGATCATACGCGTTTAATTGATAATCACCAAAAACTTCCAACACCTCAAGTCCTGAGGACTCAAAAAAGTTCAAAAACTCTAGCCTTCTTATAGCTTTGACCCGCTCTTGAAAATGATAGTCCTTACCCTTGTCTTCAAATCTAATGTCCTTGATTATATAATTATCTTCCGAGAGGTGTTTGGTAATATGGAACTCAATGTCATCCACAATTTTCACATCTTCTGGCACCAGATTATTTACAACCTTGTAAGGATTCAGAAAATCCAAGAGAAGTGAGCCTCCAGGTTTTAGTCCTTTTTCCATAGCAGAAACCGCCATTTGATTTTCTGCTTGCGCATCAAAATACCCGAAACTCGTAAATAAATTAAGAATATAATCGAAAGTCGCTTCTCTAAAGACTTCTCTCATATCATGCTCGAAAAACTTCAACCTTGCATTGGCCAATTCATTTGCATGGCTGATATTTTGCTCGGATAAATCTACTCCTATGACATCAAAACCCTTTTCATTAAGGTAGATGGAGTGTCTTCCCTTTCCGCACGCCAAGTCAAGAATATGGTCTTCTGATGTCAACCCGAAATGATCCACGACCTTATCAATAAATTTTTGAGCCTCTTGATGATCTCTATCTCTATAAAGTATGTGATAATAAGGGCTGTCAAACCACTCTCCGAACCATTCCTTTGTTTGTACTGATTCTTCTATCACAGTAATTCGATTTGATTTTTCATTCCTTCAGTGATATATGTAGTCATTCCACCATATCCATCGCTATATATCAATAGCGCATCAATATCATTATTATTATTTAAGATTTCGATAGCCTTCTCATGTCCCATCACCATAAATGACGTAGCCAGTGCATCCGCCTTCATACAATTATCAGCAAACACCGTTGCACTCAATATCTTGTGAATAATAGGATATCCAGTAGTTGGGCTGATGGTGTGTGAGTATTTCACACTATCGATGATCCGATAATTGAAATTATTGGCAGAAGTCGCTACTGCTTGATTTTGCAAGATTACATATGCCATAAAGGTAGAATTAAGCACTTCGCTTTCAGGATTGACTATAGCGATCTTCCAAGGCTGACCTTTATCTATATTCTCTCCATTAACGACTACTTCGCCTCCTATTTCTACAAAGAGATTTTTCACTCCTTGCTGCTGGATATAGTCAGCGATTATATCCACCCCGTACCCTTTCGCTATGGCACTAAAATCTAAAGTGCTGCCTGATTGTAGTTTTGTCACTACCTGATTATCGAATGATATTACCTTCTTAAAACCAACATACTGTCTCAACGAATCGATCAACGTGCTGTCATTGGTAATCTCTTCCTGCGGACCAAATCCCCAAGCATTGACCAATGGCATAACTGTGGGGTCAAAAGCTCCATTCGTGATATCAACAATCTCATCGCTACCCGCTAGAACAGGTAGAAAGTAGGGTAAATCAAAAGTGAAAGTGCCAGAAGAATTGAATTGAGAAATTTCAGAATTTGGCAAATAGGTGTTCAAAGAATTATTAAAGACGACCAAAATAGAGTCTATGTCATTCTTGAAATTCCGCTGCTCTTCATCGAAATAACTAATGTGATAAGTCGTCCCCATGGTATTGCCTGAAATGGCAACCAAAGTAGACTCGCTGTTTTGTCGGTAATAATATACCAAAAACAATGCTGAGAGCAAGCCTAATGAATAAATGATGTTTTTTAAGCGTAACGTCATGAGTCACTGATTATTTGCGGTGCAAATTAGTGAAATTGTAGACAGATAAAGGAAAAGGGACAAGCGTAATATTATATTTGGTATAATAATCACTATGAACAATTGTTGACAGCAATTGTTAGCAGCAAATATATGGTAAAACTCTTCATCATAATTTTTGGTTTTCTTTTCACAGAAATAGCATATTCACAAAAAGTCCTTCCAATTGAGGCATATAACTTGATTAACTATCAATTCGATGGTAAAATAGATTTCAAAATAGATGTAAATCTAGTCACTTTTAAAAATGAATATCTAAATATAAGCGAGCTATTTGATTCCAAATTAGAAGGGTATATTGGTATTCCTTTAATTGATATAGACTCACTATTCAACGAAGAAACGATTCATGATCTGCGAATCAATATCCGGGAACTTGCTACCGTTACAAAGCTGGATAAATCCAAACTTAAAATTCGTAGACAAAACATAATGATTAAAGACAAACGTACAGAATCTGAAAAACTTTTTCCCAAGCAAAAAACATATAGAATTTGTCCACCCATTTTTGCAAGAAATGGACAACTAGCATTACTATACATAGAGAACCATTGTGGTATAGAATGTGGTGGTGGTCAGATAAATATATATTCAAAATCGGCTGAAGGTGATTGGAAATATGTTTTTACTATTCCAATGTGGGTAAGCTAATCGGCTGCTAACATTATTACTCACGTTTATTTGAGTGAGTGCGACTAGTCCGTACCTTCTGTGTTTAGAGTTTCATGGCTGACTAAGAAGGTCTCGCTGAAGCTAGTTGTTGTGGTTGGCCTGCACGCAGGTTCCGGCTCATAGGGCGCAGAAAGGCTGTCGCTAATCTCTCTGATACTTACAGGGAAACCCAGAAAATACTACTTTCATCACCATTAAGCACCGGATAGGCACAGCGTTCTATAAGGGCGTTGGCAAACATTAGCTCTTCAATTGTAACATCTTGTCAATTGATTCGTCTGCATTTTATAACAAAAGGTAAAGATAGAATAATGAATAATTTACAAAAAATGGGAGGCATAGTAGCTATTCTAGAAGCTACTATTTATATAACTGCTTTCATTATTTATGGCGCAGTATTAGTTTATCCCCCTATAAACGCTGATTCCGTACAAGAACTTAAATTTCTGACTGATAATCAACTCATTTTATCAGTTATGAACTTGGTTATATATGTTTTGTTCGGTGTTTTACTAGCCATTTTGGTTCTCGCTATCCATAAACGTTTGAAAGAATTTTCTCCAATACTTTCTCAGATTGCCTCAGTGTTTGGGTTGATTTGGGTTGGACTTGTCATAGCTAGTGGAATGATAGGAAACGTAGGTCTTAACTCTGTCGTTGAACTAGGGGCCAAAGAACCAGAACAAGCAATGTTAATCTGGTCTAGCGTTAGTATAGTCACTGAAGGACTAGGAGGTGGAAACGAAATTGTCGGAGGAATTTGGGTACTACTTTTAAGTTTAGCGTCTGTAAAGCAGAAAAGTTTCCCAAAATCAGTTATTTTTTTAGGTATTGTAGTTGGTCTGGCAGGTATTTTAACCATTTATCCATTAGATGTATTCACTGAAATTTTTGGAATAAGTCAAATAGTATGGTTCATTTTGTTAGGAATATTTATGCTGCGTAATGCACCGAAATCAATTGATTAGAATTATTATCTATTATCGAATTTGGGATAAAATGTACGTTTGCCAACAAAAAATATACGCCATTAAAACAGGTGTTTATTCAAAACGTTGGCGTGCATTAATAAACATAGAGAATCCATATGGAAATAAAAGACTTAACAGGCCTGAGTGAGCCATTAAAAAAGCTTATTCAAGTGGTTTCTCAAGGTATTGGGGCTTTGAGCAAACCTTATTTGATTAGAAAAACGGCTGATGTAAAGGCATATGAAATAAAAGTCATTACCGAAGCAAGTAAAACGAGGCAGAGCCTCGAGGAATTAGACCTTTAAGAGATTAAAAATAGTCGAGACAATAGCTGAAAAAAATCATACCCCAATTTATTTTTTCTTGCCTCTCTTTATATTATCGGAACCATCTTCAGATAGCTCCCCGATCCCCCAAATATAATATAAAGCTATCTTCCGGCTAAACAAAACCATCTATCTGTATCCTTTTTTAACATGAATATTTCAGTACAATTAATTTTTACGTAATTTCCAATTACAAAAATAAATACCGATTATTCTAGATAACCGGTAGGTAGCTATAGAGTGAAGAAAATGGATTACGATTACATTATCATAGGAAGTGGCTTTGGAGGCTCGGTAAGTGCCTTAAGATTGTCAAAAAAAGGATATAAGGTTTTAGTGGTTGAAAAAGGGAAATGGTTCAAGGCTAAAGATTTTCCTAAGACCAACTGGAATTTTAGAAAATGGCTTTGGATGCCAGGCCTACGCTTTTTTGGTATTATGAAATTGACCATATTCAGACATGTAGCGGTTCTTTCAGGAACGGGAGTCGGTGGAGGGTCTTTGGTTTATGCCAATACATTACCTATCCCAAAATCAACATTTTTTAAAACGGGCAGTTGGAGTAAGCTTCATGATTGGGAAAAAGAACTGGCACCTTACTATAAAGAGGCCCTAAGAATGCTTGGTGCTGCTAAAACACC
>JAWUWD010000120.1:0-46510 GCA_034112085.1 Cyclobacteriaceae bacterium | reverse complement strand
GATTATCAATGAAAAACTCTCTTTGGTTAGACAGGCTATTGTCAAAGAAAAACTATCAATTCAAATTGAAGCGGCAGCTGAATATTACTTTGATGAGCATTTCATTTCATTAATTAAAAGTAAGTCGAAGCTATTGACATTCGGAGATAATTATTTATTGTTTGAAATTGGGTTTATCAGTGAGCCACTTCAGCTTAGAACTGCGATATTTGACCTAATTACTTTAGGTTATAAACCTGTACTAGCACATCCTGAGAGATATTTATATTATCATCAAAAATTGGATGGCTTGCAAGATTTGATAGATCGTGGAGTCTTACTTCAACTCAATCTTAACTCCGTTGTAGGATATTACTCGAAAGAAGTAAAAAAAACAACGGAGAAGTTGATTGATAATAATATGATTCATCTCATTGGGAGTGATTGCCATAATCAGAGACATTTTGATGTTATGAAAGAGGTTTTTGATCATAAAATATATCGAAAATTGTCATCCTTGACATTATTGAACAATACCCTATAACATTTTTAGCTCAAGGAGTTGAGCCGATAGTTATAATCATATAATTCAATATTTCGCTAAGCGAAAGAATGTAAAGGGAATTAAGTATATTGAATATACAACTGCATAAGTATGGAGGAGAATTTTAGAAAGAGGAAGGATGAGCTAATTAAGAGATTTGAGGATCACTTAAAAAATGGGACCTCTCACTTTTTTGAAGTAGAGGCATATGAGGAGATAGTTAGTCAGTATGTTATGGAAGCTGATTTTAAGAAAGCAATGATAGCTTGTAATATGGCAGAGGAACAATATCCTTATTCTACAGATATCATGTTAAGTAAGGCACAGGTGTTGAGTAATATGCAGCAATATGAGGATGCTATGGAAGTACTGGAAAAAGTGCAAAGTATTCAACCCGGAGAGTCCGAAATATATATGCTTAAGGGGTCAATATTATCCCTTATGTCTCAACATGAAGAAGCCATTGATTCTTATCAACAAGCGCTTGATTTGGCTGAGAACAAAGATGAAGTGTATTATAGTATAGGAGTGGGGTATCAGAATGTTGATCAGCTCGATAAGGCCATATCTTATTATAAGAAGGCAATTGAAGATAACATCCTGCATGAAGGAGCTCTTTATGAGTTGGCTTTTTGTCTAGATGTGACAGGCGAACTTGAGAAAAGTATTGATTATTATCACCAGTTCATTGATGAAGATCCATATGCGCAGGCTGCATGGTATAATTTGGGGATAGTCTATAATAAGTTGAATCAGTATGATAAAGCAATAGATGCTTACGAATATGCAGTAGCTATAGAAGAGAACTTTGCTTCAGCATATTATAATATGGGGAACACCTATATGAATATGGAGAAGTTTACGAAAGCTTTGGACGCTTATCGTAAAACGATTGATATAGAAGGTGTAAGTCCTGAGATTTATTGCTGTTTTGGTAACGCCTACGAACAATTAGAACAATATGAATTGGGACTTAAATATTTTCAGAAATCCACAAAACTTGATTTACTCAATGATGAGGCATGGTATGGTGCGGCAGTCTGTTTGTTTAAGTTAGAAAAATGGCATGAATCGACACATTTTTTCGGGAAAGCAGTGAAGATGGATCCTGCTAATGAAAGTTACTGGCTTGGTTTGGCAGAATCAGAAAATAAAGTTGGCAATATTGTGGCATGTCTGAAGGCCTACGAAGAGGCTGTGAAGTTGGATGAAAAGAACTTCGAGTCGCTAATGGCTTGGTCCTATATATATTTCGAACAAGGTCATTATGATCAAGCGATTGAAGTTCTTCTACAGGGTTTCGAGGTAGATCCTGACAATCCTGATTTACATTATCGTTTGACAGCTTATTTGATAACTGCAGGGAAATACAAAGAAGGTTTTAATTATTTAGAAAATGCATTAATTTTGGACTTTGAAAAACACGAGGTGCTTTTTGAGTTCTTTACAGAGCTAACAGTCCAAAAAGCACTCTATAAAATTATTGATCAATATCGCAAAGACAACTATTAGATGAATTACACATTAAATAACATACCAGAGCGTACTGCAAAGCCAAGAGATTTTGGATACACAATGGTGATGGACAAGGGGTTGAGTTTAAGAGAAGTTGAAGATTTTCTAAGTGTCTCTACTGAGTTTGTTGATATTGTAAAGTTAGGATGGGGGACTTCTTCTATAACACCAAACCTACAGGATAAAATAAATCTCTATCAACAAGCGGGAATTCCTGTTTATTTTGGCGGGACATTATTTGAAGCATTTTATATTAGAAATCAGTTTGATGACTTTAGAAAGGTGCTAGATAAATATGGTATCACTTATGCAGAGGTATCTGATGGATCAATAGAGATGAACCAAGATGATAAATGTGAATGCATCAGAACGTTATCTGAACAAGTGACAGTTCTTTCTGAAGTAGGCTCTAAAGATGCAGAGAAAATCATTCCTCCTTATAAATGGATTGATCTAATGCAGAGCGAGCTTGATGCTGGGGCATGGAAAGTGATAGGTGAAGCACGAGAAGGTGGGAATGTTGGTCTATTTCGATCAAGTGGTGAAGTAAGATCAGGCCTCGTTGAAGAGATTCTTACTAAAATTCCTTTTGAGAAAATCATATGGGAGGCTCCTCAAAAGGCACAACAAGTTTGGTTTATCAAACTACTTGGAACCAATGTCAATGTTGGAAATATTGCTCCAAATGAAGTAATACCATTGGAGACAATTCGATTGGGATTAAGAGGAGATACCTTCAATCAGTTCCTTTAAAGAGAATCTCTACTTTTCATAGCGATCATTAGGTAATAGGTATTTAGTATGCGAACATTCAAGGATTACTTGCTGATTTTTGCTAAAGGAATGGGGATGGGAGCGGCTGACGTTGTTCCTGGAGTTTCTGGTGGAACTATCGCCTTTATTTCTGGGGTATATGAGGAGTTGCTCAATTCATTGCAGTCAATCAACCTTGTCAATCTTCAGTTATTATTGAGATTGCAATTAGTGAGTTTTTGGAAGGCCATTAACGGGAATTTTTTATTAAGTATATTTCTAGGAGTATTAGTGAGTATAGTCTCATTAGCAAAGCTTATCACGTATCTGTTAGAGAACCATCCAATCAAGGTGTGGTCATTCTTTTTTGGGTTAGTTATTATATCAGCGATTACTGTATTACGTCAAATTGAGAGGTGGAAACTAAGTGTTGTGGTGGGGCTTATATCAGGTGTTGTTATTGCTTATATGATTACAATAGCCACCCCTGCTGCGACTCCAAATACTTGGTGGTTTACATTTTTATCAGGGATGATTGCAATTAGTGCTATGATATTGCCAGGAGTCTCTGGAGCATTCATACTCTTGATTTTAGGTAAATATAAGTACGTTACTGGTGCTCTTCATGAATTTGATTTTGGAGTGATCTTGGTGTTTGTAGCTGGGTGTATTACAGGACTAATGAGTTTTGTTAGATTGGTCTCTTGGGTGCTGGATAAATATCACCAAGTGACAATAGCGGTGCTGTCTGGATTTATGATAGGATCACTGAATAAAGTATGGCCATGGAAAGAAGTAGTCTCATATAGGATTGATTCTGACGGTAATCAAGTTACCGCATTGGATCAAAGTGTCTTCCCTAATCATTATTATGATGTCACAGGGAATGATCCTGAAATATTACAAGCCATATTACTTATTGCTATGGGGATAGTTGTAGTTGTGATTTTAGAAAAAGTAGCCACTAGGAGTTCAGTGAAGTAATGAGGAGAATTTTCGGTCTAATTGGCCACCCACTCTCTCATTCATTTTCAAAGATATATTTCAGTGAAAAGTTTGAGAAATTAGGGACACCAAACTGTACCTATGATTTATTCGATTTACAACAAATCGAAGATGTCTTGAAACTTAAGAAAAATGAAAGACTTGAAGGTTTTAATGTCACTATACCATACAAAGAGGCTATCATCCCTTTTTTGGATTCACTAGACGAAAGTGCAGATACTGTTGGAGCGGTGAATGTCGTTAAATGCTTAAGTTCTGGTTTGTGGGTTGGCTACAATAGTGATTACTATGGATTTAAACATTCTTTAATTACGTGGCTTCCAGATGAGAAGTTGAAAGCATTGGTACTGGGCACTGGTGGGGCCTCAAAAGCTGTAATAGCAGTACTGAAATCTCTTGAGATTGATTATAAATTGGTTTCTAGAAACCATAGCAATTCGGCTATTTCGTATAACGAGTTGAAACTTGATAAAGAAATTTTAGGAGAGCATAAATTAATCGTCAATGCTACTCCTTTGGGAATGGCGCCTCAATTGACATCATCACCAGATTTGCAATACGAGGTGCTTACTAAATCCCATTACTTATATGATCTTATATATAATCCTTCAATAACAACTTTTCTAAATAGAGGATTGAAAGAGGGCACCAAAGTGAAGAACGGATTAGAAATGCTTGAACTCCAGGCTGAAAAATCTTGGGATATATGGAATAGCAGTAATTAAATTGTTATGTTGACAAATATTAACTGTAGTGAAATAATGAAAATGAGATTTATTAAGCTTGCATTAGTTATCTCTATCTACTTTTTGGTGACTTTCCGTGTTGAAACTCACGCTCAAGGTGGAGTTGGTACTACAGGGAATACTAGTCATAACCCAAGAAATACACACAATCCTAAAGATCATCAAAATAGAAGGCTCGTACATTGGATCAAAAACGACAGTAAGGACTTACTCATTGGTAATGCTTGTATGAATGAAGTTACTCACGGAATGGGATTTGAGTACGTGGTTCAGCTCAAGGGACAACCAGGAAACCGACATGAGTTTGGCAGGTTAATAAATAATTTCGGAGCGAAAACAACAATATTTTTCAGAAATGGACCATTCTGGAAAATAAAACTAAAGCGCAAACGCAAGGAATGCCGAAGGTTGACGGGTGATCATATAGGCTAAGGCCAATAACTCCTTCTTACTTGTATTGTAAGGTGTTATAGTGCTTATTCCGCTGTTTTCCAGTCTTACAATGAGCCTTTGAAGTACATGACACAGCTAGGACCGAAGCTGCCAAGATTAAAACCAATATAATTTTCTTCATAGTGACTAATAGTTGTTTTAATGTGCACAATTCTGAAAGCAATTACTAATCAATGTAATGTATTTGTTAATCTCGTAATAATATGATCTATAAAATAAGGGATATGAGGTTTTCAATTAAAATTCTACCAATATTCAAATATTTTGAAAATCTTGCCAGCTTCGAATTCGAATAAAGTCATTTCTGAATCGCCTTTCTCTGGTATTCCATCTTTTGTTTTCTTAATAAATCTCTTTTCAACAACAACGGCATTTAGACCTATGATCATATTGATAATTTTTATGTCGACAATACTCCCATTATAACCTCCGTTTTTCTGATTTCGGACATAACCATTTTGCAGATTTTCTCTCGAATAAACGCCACCATATTTAGGATGAATATATATGAAATCATCAGTGAACATGCTGAAAATAGTGTCGATGTCTTCGATTGTAGAGTTAGCTTGAAATACCGCGATATTCAATCTGTAGTATTCTTCAACAAAGCTTTTGAGTGAATCTTTATGTTCTTTTGTTGCCTCTTGAGCGTTAGTCTCTATTGTGTTCAAAGTGATTGATAGAAGGAACAATACTCCAATTTTTAATACTCTTGCCATAGTTAATTTGTTTTTGATCACACTAACGCGACCTAATTTATTATGACTGTTAATAAATAGTTAATAAGTGCACATTTCAAGTTTATTCAACCTGGTGTTTCTTCTTAATTATAAATTAATAAGGAAAGATAGAGTACTCCTAAAGTACTGGAAATTCAAGTCTCTAAACGCCTGTGTAATTGAACGGAGTTATAACTTTCAATTCTGCTTTCAACTCGGTGCTTATGTCCAATGAATCAATGAAGGTGGAAATACTTTCAGCGGTCATTTTTTCATTTTTCCGAGTCAACTCTTTGAGAGCCTCATAAGGATTTGGGTAGGCTTCTCTTCTCAAAATTGTCTGAATAGCTTCGGCAACGACTGCCCAGTTATCTTCTAAATCAGCGCGAATAGCTGCTGGATTTAGCTCGAGTTTCCCCAATCCTTTTTCAAGAGACTTGAGTGCAATCAATGTGTGCCCGATAGGCACACCAATATTTCTTAAAACAGTAGAGTCAGTAAGGTCTCTTTGTAGTCTTGAAATAGGAAGTTTGGCTGATAAGTGTTCGAAGATTGCATTGGCCATTCCTAAATTACCCTCGGCATTTTCAAAATCAATAGGGTTGACTTTATGCGGCATTGCTGAAGAACCTACTTCTCCGGCTTTGATCTTTTGCTTGAAATAACCCATGGAGACATATTGCCAGATATCACGGCTCATATCAATCAAAATCGTATTAATGCGTTTGATGTTGTCAAAGTAGGCCGCAAGATGATCATAGTGTTCTATCTGAGTGGTTGGATGACTGCGGACTAGCCCCAAATAGTTATTTACAAACTTGTTCCCAAAATCAACCCAGTCAGTATTTGGATAGGCAACGTGATGCGCATTGAAGTTTCCAGTAGCGCCACCAAATTTTGCTGCAAATGGCACTTGTTTCAGCAAAGTCACTTGTTCAGTAATCCGTTGAGAAAACACCCTAAACTCTTTCCCCAATCTGGTAGGAGATGCAGGTTGGCCATGAGTCTTAGCTAACATAGGGATATGATCCCAATCTTTACTTAAGGTCTCGATATTTACTTTAATATTATCGATCATTGGCATTAAGATGTCATCAGAGGCTTCCTTGAGAGAAAGTGGTATAGAGGTATTATTGATGTCTTGTGAAGTCAATCCGAAATGGATGAATTCTTTGTATTCGCTTATGTTTAATTGGTCAAATTTATTTTTGAGAAAGTATTCAACAGCTTTCACGTCATGGTTAGTTGTTTTCTCTATTTCTTTAATACTCAAAGCATCATCCTCTGAAATATTTTCATAGATCTCTCTCAGTGAAGTGAAAAGAGATGTGTCAAAATTGGCCAATTGTGGAAGTGGTAATTCGCATAACGCAATGAAATATTCGATCTCAACTCTAACACGATACTTGATCAATCCAAATTCTGAAAAATAGGTGGAGAGTTGATCGGTATGTCTATTGTATCTTCCATCAATTGGAGAAATAGCTGTCAGGGTATTTAATTTCATGTTTTTGATTTTAGAAAGGGCAAAAGTAGGTAATAATGAGTATTGATGATGCCATTGGTGTAAATTAATATGGAGAGTTTATTGAAATTGAATAGATTTGAATTTTTAAAATCAATCATGAATAGAGCTCGATTTATATTTCTTTTTGCAGGATTATTCTGGACTTGCACGGCCAATGCCCAAATGAATGTTGAAGATTATCAATTATCAGTTCATAAGACTTCTGAGAAGTTGAAAATTGATGGAAGGTTAGACGAAGAAACTTGGGCTAATGCAGAAAAAGCAGCTGACTTTATTCAAAATTTCCCCACTGATTCTCTCAAAGCTACTTCTCAATCAGAAGTGAGTGTTACGTTCGATGATGAATTCCTTTATGTTGGAGGAAAGTGTTATGAAAATTCAGACAAAGAACACATAATGCAGTCATTGCGAAGGGATTTTAATTGGCCACTCAATGAGAATATTGGAATATACTTCGATCCTTTTAACGATTTCACGAATGGGTTTACATTTGGTATAACTCCAGTTGGGGTTCAAAGAGAGGGACTCATAACCAATGCACGTGATGTAGCTGCCGATTGGGATAATAAGTGGGAGTCGGCTGTTCATGATTCGGGTTCATATTGGTCTTTTGAGTTTAAAATCCCTTTCAAAACTATAAGGTATAATCCAGAAAGCAAAATTTGGAATATGATGTTCTTGCGCCTTGATTTGAAGAATAATGAGAGATCTGCGTGGGCACCTATTCCTCAAGGCAATAGACCATCGCTAGCCTTTGCTGGAAGAATTAACTTTCAGGATGATCTGCCCAAGGCCGGGGTCAATATCTCCATTATCCCATTTTTGGCAGGTAGTGTAAGCAAAAATCATGAAGATGGTGAGCCTGTTGAATATACATCTGGGGCAGGATTTGACGCGAAGATAGGGCTGAGTTCCTCACTCAATCTGGACTTAACATTCAATCCTGATTTTTCTCAAGTAGAAGTTGATCAACAAGTCACTAATCTCAATCGTTTTGAATTATTTTTCCCAGAACGTAGACAGTTCTTTTTAGAGAACAATGACCTATTTGGATCAAATGGTTTCAGAAGCTCCAGACCATTCTTTTCGAGACGAATTGGGATCACAAGCAACGATGTGTTGCTTGATGGCGAAGAAGAAAGCTTAAGCGGACAAGTTCCAATCCAGTATGGAGCAAGACTAAGTGGTAAAATCGGTCAAGATTGGAGAGTAGGCCTACTCAATATGATGACAAAAGAGACAGAAGAGTTGGCCCTGCCTCAGCAAGTCTATACGATGGCAACAGTTCAGCGACAAGTATTTACTTCTTCTAATATTGGTTTTATGGTCGTAAATAAGAACAGTCTTGGGATAGATTTGAGTGATAGTACCAAATTGCTTTATAACGAATCATTGTTCAAAAATCAGGATCCAGATGATGATCAGTCAGAACTGTACCTGAATGACTACAATACTGTATATGGTATGGATTTCAACTTCAGATCTCCAAATAATAAATGGAACAGCAATTCCTTCCATCATAGATCAGTGTCTCCGAATAATAGAAGCGGTGAGTTTGCAACGGGTGCATTTATTGGATTCACCAACCGAAACGTGCAAGCTCGACTCTTTGCGGTGGCCGTAACTGAAGACTACAACGCAGAAGTGGGTTTCATCCGAAGGAAGGATGTTAAAGAATTCGGAAGCAGCAATGATTTTTTCTTTTATCCAAAATCTGGAATCATTAATAATCATGGTCCTGCGGTCGATTTACGCTATGTCACGAATATGAATAATGAGAGGACAGATTACAGCGTTAAGTTAGAGTATACCATACAATTCCTTAACACAATGAGGATTAGGGTAGAAACTGAACGAAGAAGTGAAGTGCTACGTAGAGACTTTGATCCCACAAGATCTGATGATGGAGTAGAATTGTTGGAAGGACAATCATTTACGTGGAATACAACAGCTGTTAGATTTAACACTGATACAAGGAAAAGGTTTTCTCTGGAAGGGGGAGCAAGAATTGGAGGATTCTATAACGGGAATAGAACAAATTTTAACGGATTATTGACCTATAGATATCAGCCATACGGAGGTGTTGGGTTAAGGGTAGATTACAACGATATCGAATTGCCATCTCCATATAGCAGTGCTAAATTTTGGTTGATCGGACCAAGAATCGATTTTACTTTCACAAAAGAACTTTTCTTAACTACATTTGTTCAATATAATGAACAAGCAGATAATATCAATGTAAATGCTAGGTTCCAGTGGAGATACAAACCGGCATCAGACTTATTCATAGTCTACACTGATAACTATCTGCCGGGAAGCTTCGGTATTAAGAACCGAGCACTTGTTCTTAAAATTAATTATTGGTTAAACATTTAGAGAAGTATGGCATTCAATTTTTTTAAAAAAGGAAAGAAAGACGATAAAGCAGATGTTGGAGATAGATACTTTAACTTGACTATAAAAGAGATTGTTCAAGAGACCGCTGATGCGATCACTATAGTATTTTCACAACCTGAGAACAAGATAAATTATAAGTCTGGACAGTTTCTTACACTGATTGTTCCGATTGAGGGGAAAGAAGTTAGAAGAGCATACTCTTTAAGTTCGTCACCTTTCACTGATGATGTGTTGGCGGTAAGTATCAAACGAGTGGAGGGTGGATTGATGTCGAATTATCTACCCGATAATGTTAAGGCTGGTGACCAAGTAAAGGTCATGGAGCCAATGGGTGTGTTTACTACCGACTATTCTTCAGAGAATAAACGCCATTTGATATTGTTTGCTGGAGGTAGTGGGATCACACCGATGATGTCGATTGTCAAATCGACTCTTTCACAAGAACCAAATAGTATTGTTTCTTTGATTTACGCCAATAGAAATATCGATTCCATCATCTTTAAAGAAGAATTGTCAAAGATGGAGACTGTTGATCAAGGTAGACTTCATGTGATACATATATTGGATGATGCGCCTATGAACTGGCAGGGATATTCTGGGCTACTCAACCACGATATGTTAACAAGTTTATTCGAGCGTATTCCAAGCTGGGATAAGACTACCTATTTGATGTGTGGGCCAGAAGGGATGATGAACAATGTTGAGACATTGCTTAAAGAGAAAAATATTCCAAACGAGATAGTTTTCAAAGAGAGCTTTGTACAAGGGACTATTAATAAGTCTGATGATAGCGCATCTTCTGATGAACTTCAAGAAAGAGAAGTTACCATCATATATGATGATGAAGAACATAAGATCTCTGTTGCAGCTGATACAACAATTTTAGAGGCTGCTCTAGATGCTGATATAGATTTGCCTTATTCATGTCAAAGTGGACTATGTACGGCTTGTCGAGGGAGATGTACCTCTGGAGAAGTTAAGCTTGACGAAGAAGAAGGGCTTTCTGAAGCAGAGATCAATGATGGTTATGTACTAACATGCGTTGGACACCCGTTGACTGATAATGTGGTGATTGAGATTGGATAAATCAAGAAACAAGATTTAAGAATAAAGACACAAGATAGACTTCAACGAGTCTTAAATCTTGTGTCTTTATTCTTAAATCGAAAAAAAATAGATAAAATGGCAGTAATTAAAAGAAAAGTAAGAAGGTTTATTCCTGAAGATTTTAAGGTGACAACTTGGGAAACCTTACAGCCTTACTTTCAAGAATTGCAGGATAGAACAATCAATACTGAGATAGCATTGCGAGCTTGGTTCAAAGATATGAGTGAATTGGAATCAATCATCTCTGAGGATATGGCATGGCGATATATTAAGATGACTTGCGATTCTTCTAACGAAGAATTGGTCAATCATTACACACAGTTTGTCACAGAGATTCAGCCAGAAATTTCACCGGTAAGCAATGATCTTAATAAAAAGGCTATGGCTTCAGAGTTCTTGTCTTCTTTAGGAAAGGAACAAGGATATGATATCATGATTCGCAATATCAAGACTTCTTTGGAAATCTATCGAGATGAAAATGTGCCATTGAAGACCGAAATACAACAAGCTTCCCAGAAATATGGTCAATTGTCAGGAGCTATGTCAATTGAGCATTTGGGTGAAGAACTAACTTTACAACAAGCTGGTGTATTACTCCAGTCGACAGATAGAGAACTAAGGGAAGAAGTATACCGCCTGATCTCAAATCGAAGACTTCTAGATAAAGTGAGTTTCGATGATCTTTATAATGAACTTATAGGATTGCGTGATCAAGTTGGTAAGAATGCTGGCTTCGAAAATTTCAGAGATTATATGTTCTCAGCGATGGGAAGGTTTGATTATACACCAAAAGATTGTTTTGATTTTCATGAGGCAGTGGCAGAAGAAGTGGTTCCATTGCTCAATGATAGTGCAAATGATAGAAAGAAAAGACTAGGGCTTGAGTCATTGATGCCATGGGATAAGTCGGTAGATGCAGATGGGTCATTAGCCCTTAAAGCATTTAATGGTGGTGAAGACTTATTAGAGAAATCCATTGAATGCTTTAGTAATATCGATCCTTACTTAGGAGAGTGTCTTACGACTATGAAAGAAATGGGACACTTGGACTTGGTGTCTCGAAAAGGTAAGTCTCCCGGAGGATATAACTATCCATTAGGTGAAATAGGAGTGCCTTTCATCTTTATGAATGCAACTTCTACTTTGCGAGATATGGTCACTTTGATGCACGAAGGTGGTCACGCTGTACACTCTTTCCTAACTAAGGATTTGGAGCTTGGTGATTTCAAAAACACTCCTTCAGAAGTTGCTGAGTTGGCCTCTATGTCTATGGAACTTATTTCAATGGATCAATGGCACTTGTTTTTTGAAAATGAGGAAGACTTGAAACGTGCAAAGAAAGAACACTTACTCCAGATTATAGATACGCTGCCTTGGGTCGCGACTATTGATAAATTTCAACACTGGATTTACGAAAACCCAAACCAGACAGTAGAAGAACGCTTAGTGTCTTGGAATCAGATTTTTGATCAATTCGCAGATACTATTACCAACTGGGAAGGACTAGAAGAACAAAAGGATTACTTATGGCAAAGGCAACTGCACCTATATGAAGTTCCATTCTATTATATAGAGTATGGTATGGCGCAATTGGGAGCGATTGCGGTCTGGAAGAACTATAAGGAAGATCCAAAGAAAGGACTTCAAGGATATCTCGATGCCTTGAAATTAGGCTACAAGAAAAGTATTCCGGAAGTCTACGCTGCTGCTAATATCAAGTTTGATTTTAGTAGGGAGTATATCAAAGAGTTAATGACTTTTGTCCGGGAGGAATTGGAGAAGATATAGAGTGGATAAGTCAAGTCTTTCGACCTGACGACTTATATGTGTTTCCATTTTGAAGTCATTTCGCAGAGAAACAGAGAAATCTTTCCCATTAACATTTAGAAAGATTGTCAATGGGAAAGGTCACTATGAGATGACTTACTAAGTTTAATTATCAACTACTCAACTTACGATAATGATCTTTATTTCACTTCCAAACGGTAAGCCACTACTGAATTACTGAAGAATGTAGGAACCAACAAAAGGTTCTTCCCTGGGATATAAGTGATATCAGCTGACTGGATTTCTTTTGATTGGGTGTTTAGGATACTTGTTTTCGCCCAAGTATTTCCATCAATATGGAAGATCTCTCCTGCCCAACTAGAGACGATATAATTTTCATTTCCATCTGCTGCAACTCCATCACCTGCACCAATACTATCTGTTAGTACTTCGATGGCTTTAGTATTCCAATCTATTTTAGCAAAGTTACTACTGCCCATTGAAGAGAGCATTAACCCACCTTCTTCAGCTAGAAGTCCATTGAATCCAGTTATTTCGGTGCTTTCTAGCCAAGTAGAAATTACGCCATTTTTAAGTGAATGAATTTTATTGGTTTTAGAATCTGTGAAATATACTGTCCCAGCTTTGTCAACAGTAATATCGTTTAAGAATCCTGCCCCTTCAACTTCCCAACGATTAGTCACTTCGCCAGATCCTAGAGCGATCTCTACCAACTGTGTAATATTAGTCACGTAAAGCTGGTCACCATACACGCCCATTCCTTTCGGAGCATCTAGCCCTGTTGCCCATTTCTCGTTGACAATGTTACCATCAAGGTCTACTTGAGCGATGAAGCCATTGCCATCTTTACCCGTTGGTGCACCATTGATACAGGCAACAAACAGTAGGTCTAAGGAAGAGTGATACAGTACGGATTCTGAAGTAGTCAGTAATGTGTCTGTCTCCCAAAGTTTAGTCACATTAGTTTCTTCTTCTGTAGTTTTTTCAGATTCTTCAGATATTTCCTTTACATTGTTGGTGTTAGGGCTCGTGCAACCAGTAATTATTAGAAAAGCCAGAACTGTTATTTGTGTAAGTTTCATAAGAATTATTTTTATTTGAATGTAGTGAAAAATCATAAGTATCATTTACAACATGAAATGCAATCAAAAGAATCGGTAGAAAAAATTGAAATAACTCTCACCAATCTATCCATACTCAAAATAGGAAAAACAAAGGCCATGGGTTTTCAACTGTGAAGGCAATTTGTAAAGAGCTAGAATGTTAACCTGGGGATTTATTTGAGTATCGTCAAGATCAATAATTATGGAATACTTTATTCCATTTTAGGCTTTTGTAAAGCGATGAATTGTTCTATTTTTGTGAAAATTTATTGCAGACAATTAATAGATCTAAATATAATGAGCGTATTAGTCAATAAAGACTCCAAAGTAATCGTACAAGGATTCACTGGTACAGAAGGAACATTCCATGCTGGTCAAATGATCGAATATGGAACGAACGTAGTAGGAGGAGTAACTCCAGGTAAAGGTGGACAAAAGCACCTTGATAGACCAGTATTCAACACAGTGATTGACGCTGTTGAGCAAGCAGGAGCTAATGTCTCAATTATTTTCGTGCCACCAGCGTTTGCTGCTGACGCGATTATGGAAGCTGCTGATGCAGGTATCAAAGTGATCATTGCGATCACAGAAGGTATTCCAGTGAAAGATATGATTTCTGCTAAGAACTACTTGGCTGATAAAGACGTCACTTTGATTGGGCCTAACTGTCCAGGGGTTATTACTCCAGGAGAAGCTAAAGTTGGTATCATGCCAGGTTTTATCTTCAAAAAAGGAAGAGTTGGTATTGTTTCTAAGTCTGGTACATTGACATATGAAGCTGCTGATCAAGTAGTAAAAGCTGGATATGGTATATCTACCGCTATCGGCATCGGTGGAGATCCTATTATTGGAACTTCAACAAAAGAAGCTGTAGAGCTATTGATGAATGATCCTGAAACTGATGCTATTGTAATGATAGGTGAGATAGGTGGTCAATTTGAAGCAGATGCTGCAAAATGGATCAAAGCACAAGGCAATCCTAAGCCTGTTGTTGGATTCATTGCTGGACAAACTGCTCCTAAAGGTAAGAGAATGGGACATGCTGGGGCTATCATTGGAGGAGCTGACGATACTGCTGCTGCAAAAATGAAGATCATGGCAGAGTGTGGTATTCATGTAGTAGAATCTCCAGCAGATATCGGAGATAAAATGGCTGAAGCCTTGGCTTGAGTATAATACATAATCAAAACAAAAAGGCAGATTATCGTAAGATAATCTGCCTTTTTGTTTTCAGAGTTTAAACTCTTGAGGTGATTTCTAAGATTACATATTAATAAACCCTTCTTCGGTATTAAACATCTTAGTCAGTTTCTTAACTGCTTTTCGATTCATAATCATGATGAGGTAGTCATTCTCTTCAACTTTGACTGAATCTTCAGGGTTCTTCATCAAGTTGCGCTTCCCGTCCTGATCTTTCACAATACCAATTAGAATACAATTACACTCTTTTTTGAGGTCATAAAAGATCTTCCCATAGTACTGATCCTTATAAGGATTACTCTCCAGTACCTTAAATTGTTTGATGTCAAAGTGATCGTCAGTTTTAGCGTAAGAGATAATCTCTTCACTAAAAGCGGCTACGTCTGGTTCGAAGATGTAGCTGGCAAGAAGTTTAGACGAAATCTCATGTTTTGACACAGCGTAGGTGACTCCAGCAGTTTGAAAGGTTGACTTTAGATCAGCATTGTCTAGTGTGACTACGAACTTGGCGTCCTCGTATTGTTTTTTTAGATTGAGTACATAGACTAACTTATCTGTATCATCTAATAGATTGACAAACACAACCGAAGCCTCACTGATGTTGAGTTTTTCCAGTGAATCTATATTGTTATAATCTGAGAATAATACGAAAGCTTCCTTTTCTGTATAGTACTCCCTGACAAGGTCTATGTTGTCCTTGATATTCGTCACAATGGCGACTTTCCTCTTGGCTGCTACCAGTTGATCTGCAACTGCTTTACCAAAATCTGTCCAGCCAATAATGACTACGTGATTGCTAAATCTTGTTCCGTCTAGTCCCATTTTTTTATTTTCTCTATATGTGTTCATTATACTTGTGATCTGGCCGATCAGTATGGCGTATATCGCAAAACTAAACATGAGGAATACAAACCCTATGATTCTACCATAATGCGTAACTGGGTAGAAGTCACCGTAACCAACTGTGGTAAATGTGACAATAGAATACCAAAAGGCATCATTCAGATTCTGAATATTTGAGCTTTCATGACCTTGTTCGTAGTGTAGTAAAATGAACACCAATGAGACATATAGCCCGAGCCCAAATAAACCAATAATGGTGAGTTTAGGGTAATTGAGTTTTTTCATGAATGATTAAAGCGCAAGACCAAATTAAAAAACACAATATAGAAAAATATGCTAGAGGTGCATAATTCTCTGTGATTACTTAAGTATCCTTAATCTGTCGAAAATGAATCAGAGGATACGAGTATTAGATAACAAAAAAGTGAGCAAGAAACCACTCAAAGAGATTAGAGATGGCCTTGATAAACTAGAAGGATTAGAGGTGAAAAGTATTTCTCTCTGTCTAATATTGATTTTTAATTTTTGAAACTTGAATAGCTTGGTTTAGTTATTGCTTAATTATTGGCGGCTAACTTCCCCGACCTTTTAGATCGGAAGCAAGCGGGTTCGCATCGTAAACTCAACTTAATTCCTTGATGACTTTTCCTCGGGGTGGTTTAATTATTGTTTTTTAACTTCAACTAAATTATCCAACCATGAAAAATCGATTACTTATTATTGTCTTAGTCTCATGTTCCGTTTTTTCTTTCGCTCAAGAATCCAAACCGAAAACTAAAGAAGTTGGTCTCGCCTTTAGTGGGTTCAATAGCTTTGGATTTACTTACAGGGTAGGAAATGATAAGGCGCTTTGGAGGTTTAACACTCTAGCAATTTCAGGTGGTAATAATTTAGAGTAAAGAGATAGTCTAACAGTCGAAAATAAATCATTCGGTGTAAGATTGACGGTTGGTAGAGAGTATCGTAAATCTACATCTGAAGATTTACAATTAAGATATGGTACGGGAGTATTGTGGACACACAATAAGTCTGAGCAGGGTTATAATAAAACTTTGGCCATTTCTCAAAGAAACTTCACGAAAAGAGAATATTCGGATTACGGGGTAAATTTAATATTAGGAATCAATTATGAAATTGGAAATAATCCTATTTTAGGAGTTGAAATGTTGCCTCAAGTAACATATCGTTCTGGAACTTTAGAAGAGGTGAGAGAAAGGGATGATCAATGGAGTAATGATATTGATGAAAAAGGAGATATAAGCGGATACAACTATGGGCTTTCCAATTCATCTGCACTTCTGGTATTGGTGTATCGATTGAATAAATAAACTGTTAAAGTAAAAGATCAAAAAAAGGAAGTCTAAAAGCTTCCTTTTTTTGATCTTAGATAATTGTATATTTCGTTCGAAAATTAACAGATTGAACAAATGAAATACCAACCACTCTCAAAGGCCCTATACATTAACAATAGAAATCGATTTACTAAAGAGTTGAAATCGAATAGTTTAGCTGTTTTTCATTCTAATGATGTGATGCCAACTAATGCAGATGGCACCATGAATTTTAGACAAAGCAATGATTTTTTCTATTTGACAGGAATCGATCAAGAGGAGAGCATTCTGGTAGTTTATCCTGATTTTCATGATGATAAACTGAGAGAAATACTTTTCTTGAAAGAGACGAATGAACACATAGCCGTCTGGGAAGGTCATAAGTACACCAAGCAAGAAGGCCAAGAACAATCTGGAATACAGTCTATTTATTGGTTATCTGAATTTAAGTCAGTTTTTAATACTCTGATGGCAGAGGCCGAGCATGTTTATCTTAACACGAATGAACACATCAGAGCGGCAGTCGAAGTAGAAACAAGAGATGCCAGGTTTATCAAGGAATGTCAAGCGACTTACCCATTGCATAAGTATAATAGAGCGGCTCCGATCATGAGTCAGCTACGTGCGATCAAAAGCGAGGAAGAAATCACTGCTATGCAGATAGCTTGTGATATTACTAATAAGGGCTTTCGCAGAATTCTAGATTTTGTGAAGCCTGGAGTGATGGAGTATGAGATAGAAGCAGAGTTTTCTCACGAGTTTTTGAGGAATCGATCAAGAGGGTTTGCTTACACGCCTATCATTGCCTCTGGATCGAGTGCCTGTGTGCTACATTATATTGAGAACAATAGAGAATGCATAGACGGAGATTTTATTCTTATGGATGTAGGTGCCGAGTATGGCAACTATAACGCTGATATGACTCGATGTATTCCGGTAAGTGGCCGATTTACAGATCGTCAGAAGGATGTATATAATGCAGTACTTAGAGTAAAGAGAGAAGCGATGAAATTACTTGTCCCAGGAAACACCATTCCAACATATCACAAAGAAGTTGGCAAGGTGATGGAAGCAGAACTAGTCGGCCTAGGACTACTTGATAGCACTGATGTTAAAAATCAAGATCCCAAGAATCCCATATATAAAAAGTACTTTATGCATGGAACATCGCATCATATCGGATTAGACGTTCATGACATTGGAAATGTCTATCGCAAAATGGAAGCAGGAATGGTGTTCACTGTAGAACCAGGAATCTATATTCCAGAAGAAAATCTAGGAATCAGATTGGAGAATGATATGGTCATCACCGATGATGGGCTTAAAGATTTGATGCAAGATATTCCGATCGAAGCAGATGAGATTGAAGAGTTGATGAATAAATAGTTTGTCATTAGGAAAGAACTACGACTGTATGCTTACTCCATAGCTCCAATGTAGGTGCAAGTAATCTTTACATTAATTGTAAAGATTACTAAGTCCCTCGCGATGACATCAATATTAATTCACCCACCACTGACCTTCCGGATAACTCTCTCCATTCACCATAAAAGTCTCCCCAATTTCAGGAGTAGTAACATTTACTCCGAGTTCTTTGGCCTTTTTGGTGATTCGTTCTATCGGGTCTGTCCAAGTGTGTAAAGAAAGTTTGAACGCCCCCCAGTGTATAGGCATGATGGTTTTTGCATTTACATCAAGTCCAACTTGAGCTGATTCTTCAGGTTTCATATGAATGTCAGGCCACATATCATTGTATTGCCCGCATTCGACAAGAGCCAAGTCAAATGGGCCATATTTCTCACCCACTTCTTTGAATCCATCAAAGTAGCCTGAGTCTCCTGTGAAATAGATGTTGTCTTTAGCTCCTTTGATCACCCAAGAAGCCCAGAGCGTACTATTTGCATCACCCAGACCTCTACCTGAAAAGTGCCTAGCAGGAGCAGCTGTGAGGGAGATGTTATCTAGTTTGGCACTTTCCCACCATTCCAATTCTGTAATGCTGCTTTTTGGCACGCCCCAACCTTCCAAATGGGCACCTACACCCAGAGGAACATAGAAGTGATTTGTCTTCTCTTTGAGTATAGTGATGGAGCCATAATCTAGGTGATCATAGTGATCGTGTGAAATGATGATCGCATCAATTTGAGGAAGTTTTTCAATAGCAATAGGCAGATTAGGATTGAATCGCTTGTTAGCCATGAAAGCAACAGGAGAGGGAACATCTCCTAACATTGGATCAATCAAGATTTTTTTACCATCCATTTCTAGCAGAAATGTAGAGTGACCAAACCAAGTAAGCTGAGTTACTGAATCTGCTGTGTTCATAATGTTTGTAGAATCTATTCTATTAACCGGAATCTCCCAGTCAGGTTCTTGGTTGGGTTCTTTTTTGATAAACTTATATAGCAAACTTGGAATATCTTTCCAGTCTTTGATTCCTTGAGCAGTAGGCACTGAGTTTATGAATTTACCATTTTCGTAACGCTCAGAATCTTTCATTCGATCTAGCCGATCTCCACTGGCGCTTGAACCAAACTCGGGAGAAGTCTTTGTAAATATTATTACTCCTAAGACCAATAGTACGATGAGTGATACAACTGAGAGTGCGATCATTTTTAAAATTCGTTTCATTGGATAGGTAGTCGTGGCTAGAAGGATAATATTTTAATCGAATGAAATTATATTTATTCTATTAATTCAATGGTGACAATATGTCATTTTTCTCTTTGTAAATAACTCTGCTAATTCTAACTATTAACAAGAGATAAGTAGTGATTTTTTCAAACTTTGGAGAGATTACTTCTTTACAGGAGAAAAGCCAGCTGTATTTTTATTTTTTAGGATCATGTGAGGATACTTATTCCTAAAACACCTCTTTTCAGCTATTGGAAAGTCATTTCCTTATTATTGACCAAGGACAATATGTAATGAAGGAAAAAGGAGTAAAAAAGTGATTAAAAATCTAGATACTTACTTGCTTTTTTCCGTCAGTTAACGTGCAGTCTAACCATATGTTTAATTAGTTTTTTTTTTAAGTTTTTATCTATTTATAAAAATTCTAAATAGAAGTTAAAATCATGCTTTAAGCTGATGTTAATCATGTTTTTTTATGAACGGAATGTCCGTATAAAAGACATTTATCTAATTGTGGATAAAAGCATCTAATGGAGTGTTTGAAATAATAGAGGTAGGTAGTAGATTTGTGTCGCTCACAATGAAGGACTGAAAAATTGGTTACAACTAATATCTTAAACATGACGAGAAAAGTTTCTATCGCTCGCATCCTAAAATCGCTCACTTTTACAGCTTTACTGTTTCTAGTATCTATAGTGTCCTATGGACAGGATATTCCTACGGGTGAAGCTAACATTAGTGCAGGTAAGAGTTTATTCAACGCTAACTGTAAAACTTGCCACGCAATAGAAAATCGCTTGGTCGGTCCTGCATTGAAAAATGTATATGACAGGGCACCATCTATCGATTGGATTTTCGGATTTGTGAGGAATTCACAAAAAGTAATACAAAGTGGGGATGATTATGCTGTTGCATTGTATGACGAATACAATCAAACAGAAATGACTTCATTTACTAGCTTTACAAATGAAGAAATCTTAGACATCCTTTCATATATCAAAAATGAGACAGATAACCCTCCAGTAGCTGAGGTAGCAGCAACAACCTCTAGTGATGGAGTTGCTGCTTCTAGCAGTACAGTTGGTGCTGAATACCTCAACGTGATTCTTGTTGGACTTGTAGTAGTTCTCGTATTGATCTTGATGGTAATGGTATTCATGATGTCAGTATTGAAGAGATATGTTGGCGATAAGAAGGATCTTGATGAAAATGATAAAGAAGTAGTCAATCAATCTTTTAGTATTGGCGCAGCATTATCAAGTAAGCCTGTTATATTCTTAGTGATATTCTTATTTACTGCCATCGTCTTCAAAGGAGTGATCGCTGGATTGTTTTCTATTGGTGTTCAGAAGAGTTATGCTCCTAAGCAACCAATAGCATTTTCTCATAAAATTCATGCAGGACAATATGAAATAGACTGTAATTATTGTCATACTGGAGTTCAGAAAAGTAAAAATGCAAACATACCTTCTCCTAATATCTGTATGAACTGTCATAGCAGTATCAAAACAGATTCTAAAGAGATTCAAAAAATATACGCAGCAGTTGAGACTAACACCCCAATAGAATGGGTAAGAGTACACAACTTGCCTGACTTGGCATACTTCAATCACTCACAGCACGTGAATGTTGGAGAAGTTGAGTGTCAAACATGTCATGGGCCGATCGAAGAGATGGATGTTGTTCGTCAGCATTCTTTATTGACTATGGGATGGTGTATCGATTGTCATAGAAAAACTGACTTGAATACGAAAGGCAATGAATATTATGACAAGTTGGTAGAATTGCATGATTCTGAAAGCAAGAATGCAATGAAGGTAGAAGACAATGGCGGGTTGGAATGTGCGAAGTGCCACTACTAGTAAATTAATTTAGACAAGACAGACTCCACTGATAATAAACACATGAAAGATAATCAAAAAACATACTGGAAAGGTATAGAGCAATTATCTAACGATCCTGCCTTCGTGAAGAATGCAGAAAGAGAGTTTCCTGAATCTATTACGGAAGAGCCTAGTGAAGGAAGTTCACGAAGAGACTTTTTGAAAGTAATGGGCTTCAGTATCGCAGCAGCTTCTTTGGCAGCTTGTGAGGCTCCAGTCAGAAAAGCAATTCCATATGTAAACAAACCAGTGGACATAGATCCTGGTGTAGCTAACTATTATGCATCTACCTACCTCAATGGAGGAGATTACTGTAGTGTAGTAGTAAAGACTAGAGAAGGGAGACCAATCAAAGTAAACGGTAATGATTTATCGACAGTCACAAAAGGAGGGACAAATGCGCAAGTAGAAGCTTCTGTTTTGTCGTTATATGATAATGCAAGATTGAAGGGGCCCAAAGCTGCAGGTGCAGACACTACTTGGGAAACCTTGGATAAAGAAGTGATGGCTAAACTTGATGCAGCAGCAGCAGGTGGAAAGCAAATTCGTGTTGTAAGTAATACAGTATTGAGTCCTTCTACTTTGAAGACTATTGAAGATTTCAAAATAAAATATACTACTGCTGAACACGTGATGTATGATCAAGTGTCAATGAGTGGAATGGCGCAAGCCAATGAAGAATCTTTCGGAATGAAAGTAATACCTTCTTATGATTTCAGCAAAGCTGATGTTATTGTAAGTGTTGGGGCTGATTTCTTAGGGACTTGGGGTTCAACTATCGAGAACTCAGGACAATATGCTGAGACTAGAAAGGTAGGAGAAAAGAAAAAGACAATGTCTAGGCACTACCAGTTTGAGTCTAACTTGACATTGACAGGATCCAATGCGGATTACAGAGCGACTATGAAGCCTTCTCAAGAAGGTCTTGTTGTCGCGCAAATATATAATGCTATTGCTAGTAAAGCAGGAGCTGCTACAGTGGCGACTGCTAAAGTAGCAGAAGTAAATCAGATAGAACAAGCTGCTAAAGATCTTTGGAATGCCAAAGGGAAAGCACTTCTAGTATCTGGATCAAATGATTCAGCTGTTCAGGTATTGGTCAATGCGACTAATGATCTTCTGGGTAGTTATGGAACTACGATTGACTTGGATGCTTCTGTCAACTATAGACAAGGTGATGAGAAGATGATGGAAGCTTTTATTGCCGATGCAAATTCTGGCAATATTGGTGCAGTGATCTTCTTCAATGCGAATCCTGTTTACGATTATCACAATGGTACTGAATTGGGTGCAGCTTTGAGTAAAGTGGGATTAAAAGTATCTACTTCATACATAGAAGATGAGACCGCTAAAATGGTCGACTACATCGCTCCTGATAACCACTTTTTGGAATCTTGGAATGATGCTGCGCCTAAAAAAGGACAATACAGTTTATCGCAACCAGCGATCACACCAATATTCAAAACTAGACAAGCACAAGGATCTTTCTTGACATGGTCAGGAGCAGTAAGTGCTGATTACTTTGAGTATTTGAAAGAAAATTGGAAGAATACAAACTTTACAGCACAATCAGATACGTCAGATTTTCAACAATTCTGGGATAAGTCTTTACATGATGGTGTATTTGCAAATGATGCTGAGGTTATAGCTTCAGGGGCAACGTTTGGAGGAGATTTAGCTAAAGAGTCAGGTGCTATTTCAAAGAACTACAAAGCCACAAGTACAGAAACTGAATTAGTCATCTATCAAAAGACAGCAATCGGAAACGGTTCCATGTCTAACAATCCATTGCTTCAAGAGCTTCCTGATCCAATCACTAAAGTGACTTGGGACAACTATATAACCATGTCTTTGAAGGATTCATCAGAGATGGAAGATGGATTTGTAATGAAAGAAGGCTTTACTAGAAAGGCTAACATCACTATTAACGGGCAGGTTTTTAACTTACCGATAGTTGTTCAGCCTGGTCAGGCAAATGGTACTGTTGGGCTAGCTCTTGGATATGGTAGAACAAGCGCAGGTAGAGTAGCAGACAAAGTAGGAATAGATGCTTATCCACTGGTTGGAACGCTCAATGGAAGACAAAATTTAAGTATTACCTCTGGAATATCTATAGAGTTGACTGATGAAAAATATCGTTTGGCACAAACTCAAACTGCTCAAACCTTCATGGGGAGACAGACGATAATTCAAGAGACAACATTAGACGAGTTCAAGAAGGACGAAGGAGCTGGAAGATTCCACCCACATGTCGCAACTTGGGATAGTGAAAAAGGAACAGTAAGACCTGGCGAATTAACGTTGTGGAAAGGTCATGAGTACAAAGGTCACCATTGGGGATTGTCCATTGACTTAAATGCTTGTAATGGATGTAGCGCATGTGTTGTAGCCTGTAACGTAGAGAACAATGTTCCTATGGTAGGTAAAGACGAAGTCATCAACCGAAGAGAAATGACTTGGTTGAGAATCGATAGATATTACGCTTCTAGACCTGAAAATGAATTGTCAGAAGATCAATTGGGTCTGAGAGACGATCAAAAGCTAGAATTAGCAGCTGATAATCCTGAAGTGGTCTTCCAACCAATGATGTGTCAGCACTGTAACAATGCGCCATGTGAGACTGTTTGTCCAGTGGCTGCAACGACACATAGTACAGAAGGTCTAAATCAGATGACATATAACAGATGTATTGGTACAAGATATTGTGCGAACAACTGTCCTTACAAAGTAAGAAGATTCAACTGGTTCAAATATCATGACAATGAGCAATTTGCTAAGTCAAACCCTCAGATGAATACTGATATTGGTAAGATGGTATTGAATCCTGACGTAACTGTACGGTCAAGAGGGGTAATGGAGAAATGTTCTTTCTGTGTACAGCGTATCCAAGCAGGTAAGTTGGAAGCGAAGAAAGAAAGAAGAGAATTGAGAGATGGAGAAGTAACTTCAGCGTGTGCTGCGGCTTGTACGGCTGGTGCTTTGGTATTCGGAGATATGAATAGTGAAGCATCTAGTATCTCAAATCTGTTGAAGATCGAAGACGGAGACAAAGCGAAAGAGAAGAAGATAATGAAGAATAAGCGTGCTTATCACGTGTTGGAAGAGATTGGTGTAAGACCGAATGTGTTTTATTTGACCAAAATCAGAAACAAAGCAAACGCTTAATTAGAGGTAATATTTAAAAGTTAAATAAATAATATATATGCAAGTTTCTTCATCCGTAAGAGAGCCTTTAATCACAGGAGGAAAGACAATACACGATGTAACTGAAGATATCTGTCGCCAAGTAGAAGGGAAACCTACTAAAAGTTGGATGTTAGGTATGGCGGTTTCACTTGGTGTTCTTGCCATAGGTTTTTACGCTGTAGCCACCTTGTTGTGGGAAGGTATAGGAGTTTGGGGTCTTAACAAGACTGTTGGCTGGGCCTGGGATATCACCAATTTTGTATGGTGGGTAGGTATTGGTCATGCTGGTACGCTGATCTCAGCTATACTATTACTATTCAGACAGAAATGGAGAATGTCCATTAATCGTGCTGCTGAAGCAATGACCATCTTTGCTGTAATTTGTGCGTTGATGTTCCCAATGTTACACATGGGAAGACTTTGGGTTGGAGCCATATGGGCACTGCCACTCCCCAACACTTTTGGTTCACTCTGGGTAAACTTTAACTCTCCGTTGCTTTGGGATGTATTTGCTATTAGCACTTACTTCACTGTATCATTAGTATTCTGGTATATTGGACTGATTCCTGATTTTGCAACTATAAGAGATAGAGCAACTAATAAGGTTTCAAAAGCAGTTTATGGAGCTTTGAGTTTCGGCTGGGATGGAGCTGCAAAGACTTGGGCAAGATATGAGTCAGTAGCTTTGATTCTTGCAGGTTTAGCAACACCATTAGTGCTTTCAGTACACACTATTGTGTCATTTGACTTTGCAACATCTGTAGTACCAGGATGGCATACGACAATCTTTCCTCCATATTTCGTGGCTGGAGCAATCTTTTCAGGATTTGCCATGGTATTGACATTGATGTTGATGACCAGGCAATTATTTAATCTAGAAGATTACATTACGATATATCACATCGAGTTGATGAACATTGTCATCATTATTACAGGATCAATTGTTGGTGTAGCTTATATCACTGAGTTTGTGATCGCTTGGTATTCAGGCGTTCCCTATGAGCAGTATGCATTTATCAACAGGGCATTTGGACCGTATTGGTGGGCATATGCATCTATGATGAGTTGTAATGTAATAGCTCCACAGCTATTTTGGTTTAAGAAAATCAGAACAAGTATTGTATCTACTTTCGTATTATCGATCGTGGTGAATATTGGAATGTGGTTCGAGCGATTTGTAATTATTGTTACTTCACTACACAGAGATTATCTGCCATCAAGTTGGGTGATGTTTTATCCAACAAGATATGATGTAGGTGTTTACTTATTCACCTTTGGATTATTCTTTACCTTATTCTTATTGTTTGCTAAGTTCTTCCCAGTGATCAACATGGCAGAGATAAAAAGTATTGTGAAATCTTCATCTGAAAAGAAATAATAATGGAAAACGGAAAAAACTTTGTTCTCGGTATTTATGATGATGAGGATGTATTGCTTAAAGCAGTTACTGATGTAAGAGATAGCGGAGTCAAAATTCACGAGGTGTATTCGCCATTTCCAGTTCATGGACTAGAGCATGCATTGGGATATAAAAGAACTAGACTGCCTATTGCAGCTTTTATGTTTGGGTTTTTAGGCTTGTCTCTAGCAGTCACTATGCAGACTTGGATGTTAGGAGTAGATTGGCCAATGATTATTGGTGGAAAGAATTATGTTTCGTTGCCTCCTTTTGTACCTGTTTCTTTTGAACTGACAGTACTGTTAGCGGCATTAGGTATGGTTGCTACATTCATGATTGTGAGTAACTTGAAGCCCTATGCTAAACCACGTATGTTTGATGTTCGGAGTACAGATGATAAGCATGTGATGGCAGTAGATTTGGATAAAAATAATCTGAGCAAGGATGAAATCGGCAAAGTGTTGAATGAATCAGGAGCTACAGAAGTGAATGATAAAAAATTTGATTAAGACCAAAAACGAATTGTAAAGTATGCGTCTTTTAACTACATATAAGTACACTTTTTTACTGGCAGGAGCTACAGTATTGGCTTCATGTGCAGGCGGTGACAATCCAGGGCTTGAGTATGCACCTAACATGTATCACTCTGTAGCTTACGAACCATTAAAGCAGATCACGGATGAGACTTCTGGAGAATGGGTGAGTTCATTGGAGAATGGTGTAGGAGAGTATTACAGCTCAAATCCACTCAATGCTAATGGCATGAACATGAGAACTCCTGCGGCTAACACAGTGAGAAGAAGTAAAGATGGGCATCTTCCTTATAGACTTGAGAAGGATGATTTAGAAAAGGCTATTGATATAAAAAATCCACTTGCGATGACAGCGGGGATTGAGGCAGAAGGGAAAGTGCTTTATACAAAATTTTGTGGTCATTGTCATGGTGATAAAGGTACTGAACCGGGTAAAGTAGGAGAGGTGTTTTTGGGAGTCCCTGCTTACAATTCTGCTGCTGTTAAAAATAGGACTGAAGGAGAGATCTTTCACGTAATTACTAATGGCAAGGGAAGAATGGGCGCTCATGGTTCTCAATTGAGTATAGAAGAACGATGGAAAATCGTGAAATACGTACAAAAACTTCAACAACAATAATCCAGAAGCATTAAAAAAGATATCATGACTGAAGAAAGATATACATTTACCGCTGGAGCTAAAAAGAAACTATTTATCCTCGCAGGAGTGGGGTTAGTTCTTCTTATGATTGGTGTTTTTATGGCGATGAATAGTGGACATCACGCTGAAGAACAACATGCAATGACAGAAACTACAAAGTCTTTGTTGGCTGATTCTAGTGATTCACATTCTGCTACGGATGTAAGCTCAGAAGGTGACGAGCATGGTGCAGATGAAGGACATCACGAAACTGAAACATGGTTAAAAAGAGTTTTCTCTAGCCTTTGGATTAATAATGTTTACTTCACGGGACTGGCTATTATTGGAGTGTTTTTCATTGCGATTCAATATGCTGCTCAAGCAGGTTGGTCTGCAGGGATGAAGCGTATACCTATGGCTATGGCAAGTTGGTTGCCAATCGCAGCGGTTTTAATGTTGGCTTCATGGTTTCTAGTACAACATGATGTGTTTCATTGGACGCATGCCTCACTATATAAGACAGTAGAAGAGGGTGGCGATGCACTTATTCAAGGAAAGGCAGCTATGTGGTATTGGCCAATGAAAATAGGTACTTTTCCAATATTATATGTATTCAGTATTGTTGCATTCTTTGGATTATGGATGTGGATGTTTAGAATGATTAAAAAACAGATGCTTGCTGAAGATATCAATGGTGGAGTTGAACATTGGAAGAAAGCTCGAAAATTGTCTGCTATATTTTTGATTATTTTCGCTTACTCATCTTCTGTGGCAGCATGGGATTGGGTAATGTCAATAGATCCTCATTGGTTTAGCACGATGTTTGGATGGTACATGTTTGCTAGTTGGTGGGTCAATGGATTGGCATTTATCACTTTAGTAATTGTTCTTTTGAAGACGCAAGGGTATTTGAAAATTGTCAACGCCAATCATTTGCATGATATTGGAAAATTCATTTTTGGATTTAGTATTTTTTGGACATACGTATGGTTCTCTCAGTTCCTATTGATTTATTATGCCAATATTCCTGAAGAAGTTGTTTACTTCTTACAGAGACTTGAAGTTTCAAACTATAAGTGGGTGTTTTATTTCAATTTAGTATTAAACTTTTTCCTTCCTTTCTTGTTATTAATGACAAGAGATGCAAAGAGACATGCTTCCTTCTTAATGGTGATTTGCCCGATAGTAATTGTAGGTCACTGGTTTGACTTCTACTTGATGATTACGCCTGGTGTAATGAAAACTGATGGAGCATTTGGACTACTAGAGATTGGAATGGCAATGATATTCTTCGCAGCATTTATTTATGTTATGCTCAATAGCCTGTCAAAATCGCCATTATACGCAAAGAATCACCCGATGTTGGAAGAGAGCTTACATCATCACATATAGGTAAAGAAGGTATTAAGATTTAAAACTAATATATATGTTTCAGATAGTCATTGGAATAGGTGTTGCGCTAATTTTGTTGATTTTGTTCATGATGTTCAGAGTCGGCACATTGCTCAACGTTGCGAAAGGTTCCGATAAGAAAATAGCATCAGGAAGTAATAAGGTCAATGCAATAATGTTCCTTGTATTGTTAATCGGTGGATTTGGTTGGATGTTCTGGTATTCAATAGTGTACTTTGACGACTATACGTTACCAGTTGCTTCAGAGCACGGAGTAATAACGGATCAACTTTTCTGGGTTACTATGGTGATCACAGGACTAGTATTTGTTATCACACATATTTTACTTTTTGTTTTCCCTATAAAATATCACTATAAGAAAGAAAGAACTGCAATGTTCTATCCTGATAATCATAAGTTAGAATTGTTGTGGACAGTTGTTCCGGCAATTGTACTTGCAGGATTGGTTTTTACAGGACTTGGAGCTTGGAATGATATCACTTCTGAAGCTCCTGAGGATTCTGAAGTCATTGAAGTATTCGGACAGCAGTTCGCATGGGTGTCAAGATATACAGGTGCCGATGATAAGTTGGGTAAATTTGATTATCGTATGATCAGTTTGGATAACCAACTTGGTGTCGATTTTAAAGATGAAAATTCACTCGATGACTTTATTCCAAGGGAAATACACTTGCCAAAAGGTAAGCCGGTCTTATTCAAGATAAGAGCGAGAGATGTACTTCACAGTGTATATGCACCACATTTTAGATTGAAGATGGATGCTGTGCCAGGGATGCCTACACAATTTCACTTTGTACCTACAAAGACTACTACTGAGATGCGTGAAGAAACTGGAAATTCAGAATTCAACTACGAACTTGCTTGTGCTGAAGTATGTGGAAGAGGACATTTTGCCATGAGATTATTGATCGTGGTGGACACTCCTGAGGAGTATGAAGAGTGGAAGGCTAGTCAAAAAACGTTGCTTGCCCAAAGTGAGGAATTGATGAGTTTGGTGCCGGATGATCTTAAGGAACTGGCAAAAATTAAAGCAGGAGTGGAAGAAGAAGTTATAGAAACTCCAGCGACACAAGAATCAAGTGATAATGTAGAAGCGGAAGCTTCCTTATAATAAATAATTACTATGGCGACTGCGGAAACTATGCATAATAACGATCATGACCACGATGAACATCATGGAAATTTCTGGACGACTTATATTTTCAGTCAGGATCATAAAATGATTGCCAAGCAATTCCTGATTTCAGGAATTTTCTGGGCATTGATTGGTGGTGCTCTCTCTATATTGTTTAGACTTCAGTTAGGATTTCCAGAGATGGATATGTCCTGGCTCAAGCCAATACTGGGTGGATGGATTGATTCTTCAGGAAAGCTCGACCCAGAGTTCTATTTGGCATTGGTGACTATGCACGGTACGATTATGGTATTCTTTGTGCTGACAGCTGGTCTTAGTGGTACTTTTAGTAATTTCTTGATACCATTACAAATTGGTGCTAGAGATATGGCTTCAGGCTTTATGAACATGTTGTCTTACTGGTTCTTCTTTATTTCTGGTACGCTAATGTTTATCTCACTCTTTATTGAAACTGGACCGGCATCAGGTGGATGGGTTATTTACCCACCTTTGAGTGCATTGCCACAGGCAATGTCAGGATCTGGATTGGGGATGACGATGTGGTTAGTAGCCATGGTATTCTTTATTATTTCCTCATTATTGGGTAGTGTGAACTATATCGCTACTATTATCAATATGAGGACTAAGGGGATGTCGTTCACTAAACTACCATTGACTATATGGGCATTCTTCTTAACAGCTATTATTGGTATTTTATCATTCCCTGTTTTGTTCGCAGCGGCATTACTCTTAGTATTTGATAGAAGCTTTGGTACAAGTTTTTACTTGTCAGAAATATACATCGGAGGAGAAGCCTTACCTAATATGGGTGGTAGTCCAATCTTATTTCAACATTTATTCTGGTTTCTAGGACACCCTGAGGTGTACATTGTATTGTTACCAGCATTAGGGATTACCTCTGAAATTATATCTACAAACTCTAGGAAGCCAATTTTCGGATACCGAGCAATGATCGGTTCTATGTTGGGAATTGCAATTCTTTCATTCGTAGTGTGGGCACACCATATGTTTGTAACAGGTATGAACCCATTCTTGGGATCAGTTTTTATGTTACTTACATTGATCATTGCAGTTCCATCTGCGGTTAAAGTATTTAATTATTTGACCACACTTTGGAGAGGGAATTTGGTGTTTACACCAGGGATGTTGTTCTCTATTGGATTGGTATCCTTCTTTATTTCAGGGGGTATTACAGGGCTTTTCCTTGGAAATTCAGCTATTGATATTCAGTTACACGACACTTATTTTGTAGTAGCTCACTTTCATTTAGTGATGGGTAGTGCATCGTTCTTTGGGATGATGGCTGGTATATATCACTGGTTCCCTAAAATGTTTGGAAGAGTGATGGATGCCAAGTTGGGATATATTCACTTCTGGTTTACATTCATAGGTGTGTACTTAGTATTCTTCCCTATGCACTACATTGGAATTGCTGGATTCCCTAGAAGATATTATTCATTTACTAATTTTGATACTTTCAACTCATTTACTGACTTGAATACATTTGTAAGTGTAGCTGCTATATTAACATTTACAGCTCAGTTTATCTTCTTGTTTAACTTCTTTTACAGTATGTATAAAGGAAGAAAAGCTACAACTAATCCATGGAGGTCAAATACTATGGAGTGGACAACGCCTATTGAACCTGGTCATGGAAACTGGCCTGGAGAAATCCCAACTATTTATAGATGGCCTTACGACTATAGCAAGCCGGGTTCAGAGGAAGATTTTATTCCACAAACAACGCCATATTCTGAGACTCCTGAATCAAATTTTCCACACGAGAATGATTTAATTGCTGCCGAGAAAGTTCAGGAAGATGCGATTGTAGTGGATGAATCAAAATAGTAAAGACAATCAAAAAGGGTTGAGAAGGATAAGCCTTATCACACTTCTTGCAATATACGTTCTTGTTTTAGTGGGAGGAATTGTGCGTAGCACAGGTTCTGGAATGGGTTGCCCTGATTGGCCAAAGTGTTTTGGACAGTGGGTGCCACCAACATCTATAGATCAATTGCCTGATGATTATGAGCAAAATTATACGGATGAGCGTATGGCAAAGAACACCAAATTTGCAAACTATTTGAGTATACTTGGGTTTACTGATAAAGCAGATGAGTTGTTACGTGATGAATCTATTCAACACGAGACACCATTCAATGTCTACAAAACGTGGGTTGAATATATCAATAGGGTTGTGGGAGTAATTATCGGTTTCTTAATTATTTTAACAGTAGTTGTGGCATTTCCTCATCGAAAGACTCAAAAACATGTGTTTTATGTGGCCTTGGCTTCATTGTTTCTTGTTGTTTTTCAAGGCTGGTTAGGTTCTATAGTGGTATCTACCAACTTGTTGCCATGGATGGTCACTGTTCATATGATCCCAGCATTGGTGATTGTTGTGATGTTGATTTATTTAGTTGTCAAAAGTGAAAACTATTTAGAAGTCATTGTCTTTTCTAAAGAGAATAGACGGATCAACAGTATGTTAAGCATATGTATTTTTTTGTTATTTATTCAGATCATATTGGGAACTCAGGTGAGAGAAGCCATAGATGTTATTGCACTTCAACTTACTGAAGTTGACAGGGATAGTTGGATAAGTAATTTGGGATTAGAATTTTTGATACATCGATCATTTTCATGGATGATTGTTATTTCGCATGGTGGATTGGTGTATTTGTTGTTTAAGAGAAGGGTAATTCAATTAAATAGCGTATATGGTGGATTGATAGCAATGGTGCTATTAAGTGTAGGAACTGGAGTCGTAATGGCTTATTTAGGAATCCCTGCATTTATTCAACCACTACATTTATTATTGGCATTTATATTATTTGGATTGCAGTTCTGGATTTTTTTTAAAATGAATATGCAGACTGACAGTTCATCAAACAATGGAAATTAGTACAACACAACATATAACACACATCACTGGCTTCAAGGACAAAGCAAAAGCATACTTTGAACTATTGAAGTTTCGGTTATCCTTTCTGGTCGCCTTTTCGTCTGCGTTTGGCTACTTACTGGCCACTAGAGGTGGTATTGAATGGCTGAGCTTTACCATGTTGTCTATTGGTGGATTCTTGATATCAGGAGCATCTGTGACCATCAACCAAATCATAGAAGTAGAGTACGATAAGTTAATGACACGTACTGCTAAGCGACCTTTACCAACGGGTAGATTGTCAATTGCAGAGGCCAAGTTGTTTACACTGATCGTAGGTGTAATTGGATTCACCTTGCTTTGGGTATTCACCAACCCACTAACTACGGGTCTTGCATTTATCTCCCTGATATTATATAGCTTTGTTTATACTCCACTTAAGCGTGTAGGACCAATCGCTGTATTTGTAGGTGCTATTCCAGGTGCACTGCCTCCTTTATTGGGATGGGTTGCTGCTACGGGAACGATTAGCTACGAGGCATTGATCATCTTTAGTATTCAATTCATATGGCAATTTCCACACTTTTGGGCAATAGCCTGGGTAGGAGATGAAGATTATAAAAAAGCAGGTTTTAAATTATTACCTTCCGGAGGGAAAAAGGATTTGAATACCGCAATCAATATAATGATCTACACATTGTTCCTTATCCCACTTGGTTTATTGCCAGTGAAATTTGGCGTAACGGGGATCAATTCCGCAATTGTGGCAACTGTATGTGGTATGCTTTTCTTGATGCAAACACTTTCTTTGATGAAAGATGGGTCAAGAAAATCTGCTTTGAGAATAATGTTTGGGTCATTCTTGTATTTACCAATAGTACAGATAGCCTTTTTGATAGATAAAATATAATAGTGATGGACACAAAACTACACTTGCTCGAAGAGCCTCAGAAGCCAATGTCAATGAACCCTAAGCTATTTGCTATGTGGTTATTCATTGTGACGGTAATTATGGTGTTTGCTGGATTGACCAGTGCCTATGTAGTGAGGCAAGGAGAAGGGAATTGGTTGCAGTTTGATTTACCTAATTTGTTATGGATCACTTCTGGTATCATATTATTGAGTAGTGGAACGATGCATTGGGCATATTTGGCAGCAAAAAGTGACAATCTTAAGCAAGTGAAGTTGGCTATGACAATCACGACTCTATTAGGAGTAGCTTTTGTCCTTGGACAAGTGTCAGCTTGGGGTGATATGGTAGCGAATGATGTATATTTAGTCGGAAACCCTTCTGGATCGTTTGTTTATATACTTACAGGATTACACGGGTTACACCTATTTGGTGGAATGGTCTTTTTACTGATAGTGCTGGGTGCTACCTACAGGTACAAGGTACATTCAAAAAACTTGAATCAAATCACTATGTGTGCCACTTATTGGCATTTTTTAGATGGACTTTGGTTGTATTTATTTATATTTTTATTGTTAAATCGTTAATAGCGTAAATTAAAATTCTATGGCAACTGCTACTACCGCAATGAACCAACAAGAAAACGTCTGGGACGGAGGTCAATCTCCTTTGAAGGCGAGTTATGGAAAACTAATGATGTGGTTTTTCTTGCTCTCTGATGCATTTTCATTCTCAGCTCTATTGATTACTTATGGTATGATCCGATATAGCCATGCGGCTTATGCAGGAACTGCCGAGGCATTTTCTTTTTCTACAGAATACTGGCCAATTCCTGAAAAGGTGTTTGAGGCAGTTCCGTTTTTACATGGAATTTCATTACCACTAGTTTTTGTAGGTATTATGACATTTATTCTAATCATGAGTAGTGTAACCATGGTATTGGCTGTTGAAGCTGGACACCGGATGGATAAAGCTGCTGTTGAGAAATGGATGTTATGGACATTGATTGGTGGAATCACTTTCTTGGGTTGCCAAGCTTGGGAATGGAGCCACTTTATACACGGAACGGATATGGCTCTTTTGAGTGATGTAGTTGTGAATGGCAAGTGGGTTGAGAATTTCGAGGTATTTGGGGCTAATCTAAGGTTCAATCAGTATGGCCCGCCAGACTTCGCAGCTTTGTTCTTCTTTATTACTGGATTCCACGGTACACACGTTTTGAGTGGGGTCGTATTGAACTTTATCGTTTACTACAATACCTTCACTGGAGTTTATGAGAAAAGAGGACATTACGAAATGGTAGAAAAAGTAGGTCTTTACTGGCACTTCGTTGATTTAGTTTGGGTGTTTGTATTTACATTCTTTTACCTAGTCTAACTGAAATTATTATTAGAACATTATAAATAGAATAATATGTCATCTGAAGAAAATTCTAACATCAAAGTGATTCCTGCTGACAAAGCAAAGATCATGCATATCTGGAAAGTTGCTGGAATATTGGCAGTCTTAACCGCCATAGAATTTGTTATTGCATTTACTGTCCCTGCTGGAGATTTCAGAACATCTGTCTTTATCATCATGACCATTGTGAAAGCTTATTACATTGTAGGTGAATTTATGCACTTAAAGCATGAAGCGAAGACTTTAATCTGGTCGATATTAATACCAACTATATTTATTGTTTGGTTCGTGATAGCCCTGATTTACGAAGGAGGAGCTATATTTGAAGCCAGAGGTTGGTAGCTTGAACACAACATTGATAAATTAGGCTAGGGGATTTCCTTAGCCTCTTTTTTTGTCTAATAGATCTTAATATGAATAAATTTATAAAGGGTACGGTGCTTTTTACTGCACTTTTGCTTCCAGTGTTGATTTTCGTTTTCCTGAAGATGTTTGGGGAAAATCAATTTGACATTCCTGTATTCAATTATTCTGAGTTAACCTCACAAATCAATTGTGATGAGGTAACTCTCCCACATACTGTTGAGCATATTCAAGGAACTCTAGAATTTGAGAATTCTATCAGTGCGGTAAAAATCTATCATGTTATGGCTGATGGAATTAATACTACCGAATTGAAAAACTTAATGGTGGCAAAAGATAGGTTGACAGGGAGTGATGTTTCTATTCATAGTATTGCCAAAAAAGATAGTACGAATGCAATCGTAGATCTTAAAACAACTTATCAAGTAGCAGGTATTTGGGAATTAGGTGAAATGCCTAGCGATGATCTCAATGACTATATAAATTGTCAATTAATCATCACCGAAGGAGAGTCTCTGGTGTTAGTAGATGCAGATGGAATAATACGTGGATACTATTTTGGGGAGGATGAAAAGGAAATAGACCGTTTGATCGTTGAATCAAAAATAATGCTTTATAATGATGCAGAATAAAGAAACTAAATATAAGAAACTGATTATACTACTATCAATAGTTATACCTGTAGTAGTAGCTCTTCTATTTAGCGTAAAAGTAGATGGATATGATTTGACATTCCTTCCACCTATTTATGCCAGTATCAACGGATTGACTGCGATTGTTCTGATATCGGCAGTCGCTGCTATTAAAAATGGAAAAAAACAGCTGCATGAACGATTAATGAAGACCTGCTTATTGTTGTCAGCTTCATTTTTGATCATGTATGTTGCCTATCATATGACTAGTGAGTCAACTTCATTTGGAGGTAGTGGCACTGTTATGTATGTGTATTTTTTTATTCTGATTACACATATTATACTGTCAATAGCGATCATACCAATGGTGCTGTTTACCTATGTACGTGCTCTCTCTGAACAGTTTGATAAACATAAAAAGCTGGCAAGAATTACTTTTCCTATATGGCTATATGTAGCCATAACAGGTGTCGTGGTTTATTTGATGATAAGCCCTTATTATGCTTAATAATTACTAATTTTGTTCTGTGAATTACTTGTTAAAAATATTGTGCACATTCATGTTCCTCATAGTAGGAAGTATAACCAGCTACGCACAATGCGCCATGTGTCGGGCTACATTAGAGAATAATGTAAGTAATGGTGAGCCCGGGATAGGTGCAAGTATCAATTTTGGCATCCTATATTTGTTTGTAATGCCTTATTTATTGATTTCGGTGATAGGCTATTTCTGGTATAAAAAAAGCAAATCCAATGAATCAAAGAAGCAAATTTTCCGCAGCTTTATCAAATAAATGCCCTCTATGTAGAGAGGGTGAAGTGTTCGCATATCCATTAATCAAAATAAGTAAGTTTGCGAAAATGCATAGTGAATGTGGGAATTGTGGACTCCGTTATGAAGTAGAGCCCGGGTTCTTTATAGGAGCTATGTATTTCAGTTATGGAGTAACGGTGGCTCTCTTGATCGCTATTGGACTTGTCTTATATGTATTGAACTTGAATGAACTCTATACTTATATCATTTCAGTAGTAGTAGTAAATGTACTTCTGATGCCTTTTATTTTTCGCTATTCTCGAATTTCATTCTTGTATTTGTTCGGAGGGATCAAGTATAGGGGAAATAGAAACTGATTACACAATTCTTTGAGTCATTTACCACCTCCAGGTGTCACGTTTTCCTGAATAACAGTGTTACTTCTTTTGTGATATTATCAATTCAATCTATCGGGTGCTTGTGCAAGTTTGGTATTTAATTTGCTTGATTAGAATTACTATATTCGTTGGTTAAAAAAAATCTATTGATAAATTCAAACCGGTACTCCAAGATATTTTTGTGGACAGCAATAATCTCACTATTGGCAGGAGTGACTTTAAGCTATCTGGGTAGTAAGTCTGTAAGCTATGATAGTAAATTAAGCATTGTTTCTAAGGCGCTAAATAGAGAAGTTGATATACTTCAAGTCGAGCTAGACATAGTCTCGGAATGGCTCAACCTCGGGACTTCAAAGAGTCCATTCACAGAAATTACTAATAAGTATACATACCCATTCTTCCTATTCGAACAAGGAAGAATAACCTATTGGTCTGACAACCATTTTGTGCCCTCGTATCAGGATATTTCGGCTACTGAATCATTGGATTTTATTGAATTACGACAAGGGCAGTTTGTAGTTGTGAAAAAGATGCTACAAGGAACAAATCGGCAACTTGTTGGGTTAATACCAATTTTTCATAATTCACAAATTGACAATCAACATCTTAAGTCATCGGTAAATGCCAAAGTGTTTGCCAATAGTGCTGTGAAAATCAGTAAGTATCAAACGGATATTGTCAAGTCACCCATCTGCATATATAATGAATGTCTTTTTTATGTTTCTTTCGAAGAGAACTATTCGATAAAGGATGAAGGTTTATTAAATACAGCCATGATACTCATATTCATTACTGTATTCATGTCTTTATTGCTGGCCATCAATTTATTGGTGATGAACCAATCGAGTATGAAAAATGTAGGATTTTTCACAGCATTTTTAATTTTGATAAGACTGGCAATGTTTTGGGCCAATTTCCCTCAAAGACTCAATCATTCTAAGGTTTTTGACCCTAGAATTTTTGCGTCTTCTATGCTAAATGCTTCTTTGGGTGAGATGTTATTGAATATTCTGTTCTTAATGATATTTGTCATTGGCCTTATTAGCGCTACTTATGACAAGAATGAATCTAGTAGTGTATCTAAGCTATGGAGATGGTTATGGACAGTGACCTTAACTTTGTTTTCACACCTAGCCCTATTTCTTCAGTTTCTTATTATTCAGACGCTTTATAGTAATTCACGATATACCCTAGATGTTACAAGGTCTATTAATTTCTCTTATGATAGGGTAGTGGTTTATATAGTCTTTGTATTGGGGGCAATATTGTTTTTCATGTTTTCCCATTTTTGCTATTCAGTGATCAAAAAACTTAACCGAGATTCGGTAAAGACGATGTGGATTCAATATTTGATAGGAACCATAATATTTACAATAATTCTGATTGGCCTCAATCATCCAGTATTATCAGTGGCTTTAGGGGTAATGTATTTCTCAATCATCATGTTCTATAACTTACTAGATCACTTCAAGGAAGTTAATTATATAGCCTTTATCTATTTGTTCCTTGGAATACTGGTTGCTACGGCTACAATTACACATGCAATTGATTATTTCGAGAAAGTTAGAATTGAAGATAATAAAGAAAGATTTGCTGATCACTTTTTGATAGGGAATGATGTGTTGGCAGAGTTTCTACTGGCGGAAGCCATAGATAATATTCAAAATGATGTATTTATCAAAACTCGAATGTTTAGTCCATTTATGTCTAACAAAAACTCCATTAGAGAAAAGATAAAAAAGGTATATCTAAATCGATATTTTGACAGATATGATTTGAAAATTAGGCTTTTCAATAGAGATGGTGAGATTTATGGTGACAATGGAAAAGAAGAATATGCTTATTTCAAAAAGTCATTTGGTGATAAGAATAAGACCTCATATAAAGACCTTTTCTATGTCAATAAATTAGGAGCAAACTTCACTAAAAGGTATGTCAGTTTTATTGATATCAATAATTATGGTTTGACTACAGGGCATATTGTCTTGGATTTGAGGCTAAAGAAAATAATTCCTGATAATGTCTATCCAGAATTATTGGTAGATAGTCGCTTTTTATTGCCATTCGAGAATAAGGGATACAGTTATGCGATCTATCAACAGGAGAAATTGCTGTCGCATTCTGGGGATTTCAATTATCAAAATGATTTTGAAAGTAGTTATTTGTCTAGCAAGAGCATCTCGATAAATGGCTTTGATCACTTAATACTAGAAGATGATGAAGGTAGGAAAGTAGTTGTTTCATCTAAAGAATATTCTTGGGAAGGCATAGTATCCAATTTTTCATTTCTATTACTGATTCTTATGTTTATAGTGGTTCTGATACTACTTGGATATACCATCTATTTTTACCTATCAGGAAGCTCTCTTAATTATTCAGCTAGAATTCAGCTTTATTTTAATTTGGCTTTTTTTCTACCATTATTCGCGGTGAGTGTCACCACTGTTAGTTTAGTGACTGCCTCTTATAAAGAAGAGGTTGAGTATGAGCATTTCAAAAAAGCACTGTTGATTAGTCGTAATTTGGAAGAATCACTTAAAGAATTCTCGATAGATGCTGATAAAGGAGAATTAGAAAATAGCTTGGCAAGTATTGCGGGATTTTCTAACACAGATGCCAATCTATTCGATGTTAAGGGCAGGCTTGTGGCTACTAGTCAACCATTGATATATAAGAAGGCAGTAATGTCTCCATATTTAGCATCGCACGCAATGAACTCCATTATAAGTCAAGGTCAAAATCACCTGACTATTGGTGAACGGGTTGGAGAACTTGCATACAATGCAACCTATGTGGCTATCAAGGAGAACAATACAGGAGAAATGATTGGGGTACTAAGTGTGCCTTATTTTGAGTCTGAAGATAAATTGGAGAAGGAGAAAATTGAAGTGTTCACCACCATTCTAAACATCTTCACATTGGTGTTTTTAGTATTCTTGGTGATCTCATATTTCGCGTCTAAATGGCTCACTTTCCCTTTATTATTTATCACTCAAAAATTAAAACAGACTACACTTTCTGAGAAAAATGAACCACTAGAATGGAATTCTAATGATGAGATTGGACTCATGGTCAGCGAATACAATAAGATGGTTGTCAATCTTGAGGATAGTAAAAGGGCCCTCGCAAGAACACAGAAAGAATCTGCATGGAGAGAAGTCGCTCAGCAAGTCGCTCATGAGATCAAGAATCCGATTACACCAATGAAGCTTACTTTACAATACCTGAAAAGGATGTTGGGTGAAAGATCTGATTTGGAACAAATTCAAAAGCCGGTTGAGACACTTCTCAATCAGGTGGATACGCTTAGTGAAATAGCAACATCTTTCAGCACATTTGCTAAAATGCCAATGCCAGAACAGGAAGAGTATGAGCTTACTAAAGTCGTGAAAGATGCAGTTACCTTGTTTGGTAATCATGAAATTGACCAAGTGAATTTGGAAATCACAGATGAGGAAGTCTGGACGATTGGGGATGAACAATTAATGGGACGAATACTATCGAATATTATAATTAATGCAAAACAGTCAGTGGGTGATGATCCGATTGAAGTGCTGGTCAAACTTACTGAAATAGAAAATAATAAGCTCATGATCCTTGTGCAAGACAATGGCATGGGTATACCTGAAGATATTCAAGAGAAAATATTCATTCCTAACTTCACCACTAAAACTTCAGGATCAGGAATTGGACTAGCGATAGCGAAGCATGGAATTGAGCAATCTGGCGGAAAAATTTGGTTTGAGACTGAAACTGGGAAAGGTACTACCTTCTATATTGAGCTTCCTAAAATATCATAATACTTCTGATTGTCTGAAACTGTACACTTAAATAGTAAAGTACATGCATTCGACATTTCAATACACTTTACTGACGGTTGATTACATTCTATTATTTATGTAGTAGATAGTATTACATATTTGTAAGGTCAATTATTTATCATACTTAACAACAATCAGATGAACGCTCAAGGTCAAAAACTCAAAATAATTATTACACTCCTGCTACTTGCTGTATGTTCTTACACATTACATAGTCAAGCGACAACTAAAATAATTAGGGGAAATAAAATCACTGTCAAGTCAAAAGGCAAACATAGTCATAATGGTGTCCTTACAGGCTACGATGTTGAGTATGAAGGGGATGTCGAAATTTCTGATGACGACACAGATGTCTTAAGTGTTTCTCGCGGAGGATATTTAGAAATCAGCAAAACTACCTTCGGGAGCAAACGAAAAATTTACATTGAAAATGGATCTAGTGGTAAATTGGAAAAAGAATACTACGAAGGTCGAAAACAAATCCCATTTGAGCCGCAAGGTAGAAAGTGGTTAGCAGAAGTTCTTCCAGAAATGGTAAGGTCGACTGGATTGGGTGCCAAAAGTAGAGTAGATAGATTCTATAAAAAAGGGGGCGTATCTTCTGTACTTGAAGAGGTAGGTAGACTGGATGGTAGCTATGTGAAATCTAAGTATGCCAAGATCTTGTTGGATAAAGATGAGTTGTCTGCGGATGAGCTTTCATCTATCCTAAATCGAATATCTGATGAAGTTAGTTCAGATTTCTATTTGGCTGACATTATGAAGAACAGCAGTGATAGATTCTTAATGAGTGATGTGAGTGCTGAAGCTTATCTTAATGCGATTGATGAAATCAGCTCTGATTATTATTCTGCATCAGTCCTCAAAGAAGCTATTAATAATAAGAATGTGGCTGAACGTCACAATTCTACTCTGATACGCGCCACTAGGAACATCTCTTCAGACTACTACATGTCCAGTACGCTAACTGAGATCATGAAAGAAAAAGAGTTGACAGATGAGTTACTTTCTGATTTAATCATGGCGTCAAAAGAAATTAGTTCGGATTACTATCAATCACAATTACTTAGTGAGACACTAGAGCAAGAAGGCCTCTCATCTACAGGATTCAATCAATTGCTTGAAGCAATTTCAGAGGTGTCATCAGATCATTATATGACGACTGTTTTTTCCAAAATTTTGGATAAGCAAGTCAATGAAGCAGTACTCATTAAAATTATTGATGTCGTTGGTAATGATTTGTCTTCGGACTACTATGCCAGCAGTGTCTTGAGCAAAGTGTTTGAAGAGCAAGTAATCACCGACAATGTGATGAATGCCTTTATGATTTCATTGGACGAAATATCATCGGATCATTACGCCACAGAGGTTATTCGAAAGGCTGCCGATAATGATAATATGGGGGAAAAAGAAATGATCAAATTAATAGAGGCTATTTCTAGAATTGACTCAGACCACTACCTCAGCTCTTCCTTAGCAGAGATAGCTCCGAAAGTGTCTACTGGGAGTGAAGCGTTGAAAAGTGCTTACAGGAGAGCGGCTAAAGAAATAAGCTCAGACACTTACTACGGCCGTGCTATGAAGGCTATTGACTAAACCAATCTCAATTCATTCTTCAATCTATTGGCAATTTTGTTTAGATTGAAGAATGGACTTTTCTGTGACATATACGAACTATCGAGTCATGATAAAATCAATTGCAATCACCTTGCTAGGTGCTTTTTGCGGATGCTTGGTCTATCTTTTTTTAAACTACGGAGGCGGTGATTTCAGCGCTGATAGCTATCGCTACTATTCCTTGTTTTCATTGATGGGTGCACTAAGTGCTTGGGGTGTGCTGATGATCAATCGAAAGTGCAATATCTGGTTTTCATGGCGCAAGGGCATGCTGACCAGATTAGTGATAGGTTATTTCTTACAAGTCGTTTTCATGACAGGAGTATCCTTGATGTTGTTTTATGTGGTTACAGAATTGATCGAGGCTGGAGGTCTTGATACGGTTGTTGCCATCTCACTTTTGATAAAACTATGTATCATCGTTGTGCTAGGGTTGGTTATCTATAATGTGATCTACTTTGCCTATTATTCATATAACGAATATGCTGTAGTGCAAATAGAAACAGTTGCCAATGAGAGAAGGCAGCTTCAACTGCAACTGGAAGCACTGAAAAGTCAACTTAAACCACATTATCTATTTAACTCACTGAATACGATATCTTCATTGCTTTATAAAGACGCGGCTTTGACAGAGAAATTTATCAGAAGACTAGCAGAAACATATCAGTATATATTGTCCACCCAAAAGCAGCAATATGTTTCTTTGGAAGAAGAAATTGACTTTGTAAAGTCTTATCATTTTTTATTGAAAGTGAGATTTGAAGAAAATATTTATTTGGAAATAAACATTCCGCCAACATTACTCAAGACTAAGATGCCACCACTTACTATGCAGATATTAGTAGAGAATGCGATCAAGCACAATGTGGTTACTAAAGAAAAACCGCTTTACATCTACATATCTGCTATTGATAATACCGTGTTGAAAGTGATCAATACCAAAACAGATAGCCCTATTCATACAACCTCGTTCAATATTGGACTAAAGAATATTAAGAAACGATATGACATGCTTTCCACCAAAGAAGTAAGGATAATCGATAAGAGTAAGTTTGAAGTACACCTTCCTGTCATACATCAGCAACAACTTATCGCTTGACATGAATAGATTGTTTATACATCAACCAGTATTTAGGCTAGTAAGCCCCGTCTTGATTGGGGTAATGGTGTATTTGTTGATTTTACTTTTAAATAATGATACCACCCAAGTTTATCAACTATTTGAAAGTCAAGAAGTTTATGTCTGTGTGATTGCCAGTTTTTTAATATTCGAAGTCAATAGATATGTGATCACACTATTCAAAAAGTTTGAAGATAAATTTTCAGAGTGGGGAGAACCTTTGATCGTCGTCATTACCAATTGTTTATTTTCATCAGTTTTAGCGTCAGCAACCTTGTTTTTGTATTTCAAAATTTGGGTAGGATTCAGCCCGGGACAAGCTCAGCTGTGGGTATTTATTACGATTTACGTTGTGGTTTCACTGCTCTATTTCACACTTTATTTTAGTCATTCACTTTTGAGTAGAGAGAATACAGTGAGACTAGCCAATGAGCAACTGGTGAAAGAATCAATTGCCAATGAATTCGAAGATTTTAAGAATGATATCAACCCAATGCTTTTGTATAGTAGTTTGGAGAGGATTATTACGCTTTCTTATGAAAACCCAGACAAAGCGGAAGAATTGATAGATTATCTTTCAAGTGTGTATCGTTACCTACTAGGACACAAACAAACTGAGTTGGTGGAGTTGGAGGAAGAAATTATGGCCACTGATCAGTTAGTCAATTTATTGAATACGCTTCCAGAATTCAATGTGATGTTGGAGGTAGACTTATCTCATTCTGATATTCAATTGATACCAGGAACGATTACCTCTATCGTAGAAGACATTGCTAAACGAACTATTAATAATCCGAAAGAGGCTCTGGTCATCAACTGTTACAAAGAAGATGAGTATTTGGTGATCCAGCATCAATCAAACTATCGATTGTCGATGATGAATGATCGCACGGCACTCAATAAGTCTCAACGAGCCTATAGTTACTATACAGATACACCCATTATAGAAGTGTCCGCATATAATGATTGTTATACAAAAATACCGATATTAACACTCGAAAAAGAGATGGCTAAACAGTCAATATGACATCACGCATGAATGTATTAATAGTTGAAGATGAGGCTCCAGCAGCTGAGAAATTGGAACGATACTTATCTAAGTATAGCGAAGATATTCATATACTGAATAGGACTACTTCTATTAGAGACACTTCTGAGTGGCTAAAAGAAAATCAATCTAGTTTGGATTTGATCTTTATGGATATTCAACTTACGGATGGATTGAGCTTTGAAATATTCAATCGTATTAAGGTTGTTAAACCAGTGATTTTCACAACTGCATTTGATGAGTACGCCATAGATGCTTTTAAAGTGAATAGTATCGCGTATCTCCTCAAGCCTATTACGTTTATGGACTTGTCCTCTGCACTTCAGAAGCTTGATCAGATGAAAATACAACTTGGAGATAATACGCTTAGCAATGTAGTTTCTGAATTGAGTCAGAGGCAATATAAGTCCAGGTTTATGGTTAAGGTAGGTGAACATATTCGATCTATCCAAATCAGTGAGATTTCTTTATTTTACTCAGAAGGTCGCACGGTTTACTTAGTGAACAATGATCAACGTAAGTTTATTATAGATTACAAAATGGAAGAGCTCGAAGAAATGCTTGACCCGAAAGAATTTTACCGACTCAATAGATCGTTTATTATTAATATCAACGCCATAGAGGAGGTGTTGATCTACTCCAACAGCCGATTGAAAGTCCAGTCAAAGATCATCTTCGATAAGGAAATGATTGTGAGTCGTGAAAAAGTCAGTGACTTTAAAGATTGGTTGAGTGGAGGGAAGTGATCAATCCACTTCTAAGAAAAAAACCATCAATTACCCCTAATAACTAGTACAAGCCATTTCGTGGCAGGTCATATCCTATCCGTAAAACACCGTAGATTAAAATACGCTGTTTTACGGATTGATCTCAGTGAGTTCAGATTATACTTTTGTAGTACAATAAAGAATTCACTGAGATTAATTTATTTGCTATGACACGAAAGAACCTATTCCCTGGAAAATCATTGATGTACGCATCGTTTTTCCGCAGCCTTTATTTTGAATGAACAGAAGCCTGAGAAGCTGTCTATCGATAAAATTTTAATGGAAGCTGAAGGGCAAGAGTTGGATTTAGCAATGACCATTTGGTCTGATAGTTTCCTTTACTATCAGGCACAAGTTGTGACATTATACGAAGCTGATCGACTTGCCAATTTGGATACTGTCAATGAGCTTTCTAATAGAGAATAAAAGTAGATTTTGTCATTTTAAGTGATTTACAACTTCTTACTTTAGGGGCTTAACCGCCAGCTTTTTTGGCTTTATAGCCTTCCTTGATGAGAATGTCTACAGCTTTTTGACGGTGATCTCCTTGAATCATTATTTCTCCATCCTTGGCACTCCCGCCTACACCACATTTCGACTTTAGAAGCTTTCCTAGATCTTTCAAATCATCATCTTTCCCAATAAATCCAGTGATCAAAGTAACTTGCTTACCACCTCGAGACTTTTTGTCTAATTGGACCTTGAGATTTTGTTGATTGGAGGGTATTGCGTTCTGTAAGGCGCTTCCCATGCTAGAATAATTAAAGTCATCTGAAGTAGAGTATACTACACCTTCTCGATTCTTCCATTGATTCTTTTTAGCCATGACCGTTGATTTATTTTGTTGCAAAAATAACTATTATTGGCTATTCTCTCAATTTTAAAAGAGGGTCTTTTTTGCTATCTGACAGAGATACACTATATTTTACTCATCAAAAACATGTCAATCAATCTCAACAAAGGTTCATTCATAATAACTCTG
>JAWUWD010000119.1:0-8212 GCA_034112085.1 Cyclobacteriaceae bacterium | reverse complement strand
ATGATCTCGATATAAATACATTAGTAATGCTAAGAACACATACCTGCGGAGAATTAAGAATAGAGCACGCTAACGAAGAAGTGACCTTGTGTGGATGGGTACAAAAAGTGCGTGACAAAGGTGGAATGGTATGGGTAGATTTAAGAGATCGATATGGCATTACTCAGTTGATCTTTGAAGAAGGTCAAACTGATCCAAAATTGATCGAAACTGCCAAAAGTTTAGGGAGAGAATTTGTGTTGAAAGCTACTGGAACGGTAACAGAACGATACGCTAAGAATGACAAAATTGCAACAGGAAATATTGAGATCAAGCCAAGTTCACTAGAAATAATCAACGTATCCAAAACTCCTCCATTTACCATCGAAGATGAAACTGATGGTGGTGAAGACTTGCGTATGAAATACCGCTATCTAGACTTGCGAAGAAATACGGTAAGAGAGAAGCTACAGCTACGTCATAAGATGATGCAGCAGGTGCGTACTTTCCTTTCGGATGAAGAATTTATTGAAGTAGAAACACCCGTTTTGATTAAGTCCACTCCCGAGGGAGCAAGAGACTTTGTGGTTCCTTCTAGGATGAATCCAGGTGAGTTCTATGCATTGCCACAATCTCCTCAGACATTTAAACAACTGCTAATGGTCTCTGGATTTGACCGTTATTATCAAATAGTGAAGTGTTTCAGAGATGAAGACTTAAGAGCCGATCGTCAACCAGAATTTACACAAATAGACTGCGAAATGTCGTTTGTAGATGCGGAAGATATTTACAACACTTTCGAGGGACTAACCAAACACCTTTTCAAGACCATCAGAGGAGTTGAGTTAAGTGAAGTGCCTCGCATGACCTATGCAGACGCGATGACTTATTACGGTTCTGACAAACCTGACACTCGTTTTGAGATGAAGTTTGTAGAGCTCAATAACGTAGCACAAAATAAGGGCTTTAATGTATTTGACAGTGCAGAGATCGTATTGGGTATTTGTGCCAGAGGATGTGCAGAATATACCAGAAAGCAACTTGATGCATTGATTGATTGGGTGAGAAGACCACAAGTTGGTGCCAAAGGATTGGTCTACGTCAAATGTAATACTGATGGTTCATTCAAATCTTCAGTTGATAAATTCTACAATCAGGAAGATCTAAAAGCCTGGGCCGACAAATGTGGTGCTAAAGCTGGTGACTTGCTACTGGTAATGTCAGGTGATATTGCAAAGACTCAAAGTTCACTTTCTGAACTTAGATTACACATGGGTAGTGCACTCGGCCTGAGAGACAAAAACACTTTTAGTCCATTATGGGTGATTGATTTCCCTCTACTAGAATGGGATGAAGATGCTGGGCGCTATCACGCGATGCATCATCCATTTACCTCTCCAAAAGCTGAAGACATGGACAAACTGGATACGGCTCCTGGAGAAGTACGCGCTAATGCATATGACCTAGTCATTAATGGTGTGGAAATCGGTGGTGGATCAATTCGTATCCATGATAAGAATACGCAAGCCTTGATGTTCAAGCATCTTGGATTCACTGAAGAAGAAGCTCAGAAACAGTTTGGCTTCTTGATGGAAGCCTTCGAATATGGCGCACCTCCACATGGTGGAATTGCCTTTGGTTTCGACAGATTATGTTCATTGTTTGGAGGAAGTGATTCTATCAGAGACTACATCGCCTTCCCTAAGAATAACTCAGGAAGAGATGTGATGATTGATTCTCCGGCTACAGTTAGCGAAGAGCAATTGAAGGAGCTGAGCTTATCAGTTAACTTATAATACATTGCCACACATGTTGTGGCATCCTGAAATAAGTAGATTTGATTTAGGAGACAACGCGAAAAGTGCGGGAAAGCATGTGAGAAATGTTACTGCTTAATAAACCGTTCTGAGCGGTTCTGGATATTGAGGAAGTAAAGTCCCCTCTTGAGGTCTTGTACCATGATCACTTTCCCCTGTCCTTCTTTGACAGTATTACCATTCATATCAGTGATACTATAAGGGATTGCCCGTGACAACTTAATCTTGGAAGTTACTTTAGTTTTAGGACTGAACTGAACTGGATCATCGGTGTAGGTAAAAGCAAGCTTCACAGAATAGGCCTCTTTACCTTCTGAATCTGTGTATTTGACACGGTATTGATTCTCTCCCTCAAAATGTGTGGGTGCTATGCTATATTGGTTAGACTCACTTGCTCCCTTTGCTGGCACTTCTATGATGATATTCCATTGAGTGCTGACAGAATCCTTTTGCTCAACGATAAACTTTCCTTCTGGAGTTTCTCCTTTAGTATTCCAAGAGATGCTGTTATTATCGACTTGCTCCAACATAAATTCAAATCCTGAATCCTGGGTAAGGACATGCGGATTGACAACCTTAGGTTTGCAGTCATCACTATGCTCAATACGGAGAACAACTAAATCTCCCATAGCCAAATGAGATAAGTCTATAGTATAAGCCGAGGCTTCTGGATAATCTTGAACTTTACGATCATTCACAAACACAGCACTGGTACAATAGGTCTCCTTATCAGAATCATAAGGATTCTGTACATAAACGTCTTTGCCTTTATACTTACCAACCAATACGATTTCGCCTGCCCAAGTTGACAAGGTCAATAGCAGACTTACTAATAATAATACTCCCTTTTTCAATGTATTTCGTTTTGATTAAAGCGTAATAATCACAAAGATATGATTATTTAAATAAATATTGTAGAATTTCAACAAACACATTAATGTGTTAAAACATTTATTCCAAGTTAGTATGGTATATTAGAACCTGAAATGACAACCATTAAAACCTCTTCACTCACTCCTCCTCAAAAGGAGGAAATCTTCAAGCTCTGGAATAGTGTATCCCCAGCTCATATCTCACATGATACAGTGGAAAGCTTAGATAAGTATCTAGGGACGTTGGATAATGTCGTTTACACATTGACACTTAATGATTCTAATCGAATAGTGGGTTGGTTTGCCGATTTCGATCGAGAGAATGGGCGATGGTTTGCCATGCTCCTTGATAAGTCTATACATGGCAAGGGTGTAGGTTCACAACTGTTGACGCAATTAAAAACACGCTTTAATCAAGTTAGCGGATGGGTAATCGATCATAATGATGACTTTCGACTAGATGGCAAGTCCTATATTTCACCAGTCAATTTCTATTTAAAAAATGGTTTTGAATTGACATCAGATACCCGGCTAGAAGTTGGTCAACTCTCTTGTGTGAAAATGAGTTGGAAGAAAAGTCAATGAGCATCCCGAAAAGAATTCTTCCGATTATAGTTATTGCACAGTTTTGCTGTACTTCCTTATGGTTTGCCGGCAATGCTATAATGGATGATTTATCAATAGCATTTGGGTTAGACAGTAGTGCGCTAAGTCACCTCACTTCCGCAGTCCAGTTTGGATTCATTGCAGGAACTTTGGTCTTTGCATTATTGGCGATAGCTGATCGCTTCTCCCCTTCTAGGGTATTCTTAGTAAGTGCTACCCTAGCCGCTGCTTTCAATTTGGGTACTATCGTTGAATATAATACGATGACTTCATTACTGAGTCTAAGGTTTCTAACCGGTTTTTTTCTAGCAGGAATCTATCCCGTAGGGATGAAAATTGCGGCTGACTATTATGATAAAGGACTTGGGAAATCCCTAGGCTATTTGGTAGGCGCATTGGTAGTAGGTACTGCTTTCCCTCATCTGCTGAAGGGTATTTCAGATAGCACACCTTGGATAATGGTATTGATCACAACTTCTACAATCGCTGTAATTGGTGGATTATCTATTGCCCTCTTTGTGCCAGATGGCCCACATCGAACTCCTGGTCAACAAACTAACTTCAAAGTCATCTTCAATATCTTTAAAAACAAACCCTTTCGGTCAGCTGCCTTTGGCTACTTTGGTCACATGTGGGAACTCTATGCTTTCTGGGCATTTGTTCCTGTGATACTTACCACCTACAATACATTGCATCCTAGTATTGAGTTTGACATTGCTTCATTGTCCTTTTTAGTTATTGGTCTGGGTGGATTAGCTTGTGTGGCCGGTGGATATCTCTCTATAAGATTGGGGACCAAACAGACTGCAGTGATGGCCTTACTCCTTTCTGGAACTTGTTGTTTATTGTCTCCATTGGCATTCCAATTGAATTCATCCTTATTTATCGCCTTCCTCATCTTCTGGGGACTTGTAGTAATCGCTGATTCTCCTTTAATTTCTACTTTAGTAGCTCAAAATGCTACGCCAGAAACTAAAGGAACAGCCTTGACAATCGTCAATTGTATTGGTTTTTCAATTACTATTATTAGTATTCAATTACTAAACATACTCAAGAACATTCTCGATCCAGAGAATTTGTATATCGTTTTGGCCATTGGGCCGTTATTAGGATTATTGACATTATATCAGAAGAAACGTGTGGCTAATGTTTAATTGAAATTCTACATTTAATTATTAGACCTCGGTATGATTTGCGTACTTGGGTATAAGCTAAAGATTGACATGAAGAAACTGATAAGTATCCTACTATTCCCATTTACTTTGCTTTCATTTGGTGCCGCAGGACAAGTGAAGAGTAAGGCGTATTCTACACTTTTAAATACTCTACTAAGCCATAGTGTGCAAGAGATATCGGTCCAAGAAGCTTCAGTATTAGTAGAAAACACAATATTCCTAGATGCCAGAGAACCTCACGAATACGGAGTAAGTCATATTGAAAATGCCTTACCAGTTGGATATGATGACTTTGAAATTAGCTCATTAACAAATGTAGAAAAGAATAGCCCAATCATTGTCTATTGTTCTGTAGGATATCGTAGTGAAAAGGTAGCTGAAAAGTTGATCGAGCATGGATATACTAATGTCTCCAATCTCTATGGAGGTATTTTTGAATGGAAGAATCAAGGCTTTGAAGTCGTTGACAAAAACTCCTCAACTGAAAGAGTCCATGCATTTAATAAGGCTTGGGGAATTTGGTTAAAAAAAGGGGAGAAAGTGTATTAAAGCCAAAAATGCGACATTCATTAACCCTCTTAGAAAAGATGATCATAATTTAAGAATTATTTTAATCAACTTTACGTTCTACTCTCTGATCAGAATAAACTCATAACATTTGCAACATTATTCACACATACTAGCCATTTGCTACATAGAAAAAGACGATGACGAGCTTAACAAATGTTCTCTTTCAAATGAACATGTCTATATCAAAAGAAAAGGTAAATCATACTCGTTCGAGTTGGATCAGGTCAACGCTCTGTTGTTCAAACAAAAGCGTTTGTTGTTTCCATTAGTAGTAGGGGGTATTACTGGCTCATTATTTTTAATAGCCGGATTCAATTTTTTGATCAACATCTGGGTAGCGATGATAGTCGGCATGGCAGGCATGCTACTATTTTACTATGGATGGATTGGTAGCAAAACAATTACGATTGCCACAAAGCTTAAAGAATATGACATTTTCATAAATGAACCTACTCCACAATTAGAAGGGTTTGTCGCCATGGTCAATGAATACTTCACATTAGGCAAGAGCAAGAATATTACCTATTACTTGCCCCTTTCAGAAGAAGCTTGGCAAGCCAATTTAACGAACGGTTTTATTGATACTCCTGATTCTGGACTTAAGCTCGAGACGGAACCTCACATAATTGATGGTAAGGCTATAGTAATTAGTCCAGAGGAAGTGTCTAATGCTATAAATTACCAGCTAGATGAAGCTTCAAATAAGGTAGTGCCTTATATTTTTGGGCGAATCGAAACATCACATTTAGCTTTAGCTAACTAATCCAGGCTACAAAAATGGATAAAATTGGCCTTGGAGGAGGATGTCATTGGTGCACCGAAGGTGTTTTTCAATCGTTGAAAGGTGTTCTCAAAGTAGATCAAGGGTGGTTGGCTTCAACAAATGATGATAGCTCTTTTTCCGAAGGTGTAATTGTTCATTTCGACAGAGATCTTATCGACTTGCCAACATTGATATCAGTGCATCTTCACACACATAGCTGTACGTCTGATCATACGATGAGAAATAAGTATAGGTCTGCTATATACACTTTTAAAACTCAGCAAGTTGTTGAAGTTAAAACGTCTATATCGTCTATTCAAGATGACTTTGATAGTCCTATTATCACAAAAACCATTCCTTTCAACAGCTTCAAACTCAATGAAGAAAACTTTCTGAATTACTATCAGAATAATCCAGACAAGCCTTTTTGTCAGACTTATATCAACCCAAAAATTAAGTTACTGACACAGAAATTTTCTAAGCACGTCAATGCTGACAAACTTTAAGATTGACCTCTTATCAATTAAAGTCAATAAATCATTCCCTATCATTTTCCTTTGATTATCTTTAAGAACCGATTTCTATAAACGGCTTTAATGGAGAAGGATAAAAATTTAAATAAGAAATACGCACCAATAATACGGAAGTCGAAAGAATGGCCGGTTGTGCTGCTAAGTAAAAACCGCAAAGCATTCCTCGAACAAGTAACTGAGGAGAGTTTTCAAAAAATAAAAAATCTAAGATCTAGTAAATCAGCTTTGATCGAAGAACTCGAAACCACCCTATATCGTGAACGATTAAGAGTGAAGCGAAATCCTTGGAAGGTAGATCCAAAAGATGAAAAGAAGTTTTGGGACAACATAAAAACGCGCCTTGTCAATGTGGCAAATGATGACGATGACGATGAAGACAAAATTCTTCGTGATATCATCGCTAGATATGCCGGGGAAATATCTGGTAACTTTAAACCTAGTAGGTATCGAGTCACTAGAGAATTGGTCAAATTTGGCTTTGGGAGATTACTAAATGCTTCTCGCCTGAAGACTGTCAGTGGCCTTTTTCGAAACAAATATTCGTTACAGGATAAGATTCAAATAACCGGTGAAGTAGAACAGTTGCGTTCCCTTGCCAGTAAAGGTACCGTCATTCTAGTACCTACACATTTTAGTAATCTTGATTCAATCTTGATAGGCTGGATTATCCATATTTTAGGACTTCCACCATTCATCTATGGAGCAGGTCTTAACCTATTCAACATTAGGATAATTGCTTATTTCATGAATAGCCTTGGTGCTTACAAGGTGGATAGACGAAAGAAAAATCTAGCCTACATAGAAACGCTCAAAACCTATTCCAAACTAGCTCTTCAACAAGGGGCGCATAGTCTATTTTTTCCTGGAGGAACACGTTCTCGATCAGGTAAAATAGAAAGTCAACTTAAACTAGGGCTTCTTGGCAGTGCAATGGAAGCACAGCGTTCATTATACGCCAATGGCAACAATGAAACAGAAGGTAAAATATACATTGTCCCAGTTACTATCAATTACAATTACGTACTTGAAGCTCCTGTATTGATCAATGAATATTTAAAACGGAAAGGACAGGAAAGATATTATGTAGAGAATGATCACCTCTCAACTTCTTATAAAATAGTCAAATTTCTATTTAAGTTTTTTGCAAAAGGATCTGACATAGCGATATCTATAGGTGGAGCAATGGACATTCTAGGAAATAAAGTAGATACTGATGGACATAGTCAAGACACACAAGGTAGAAAAATAAATACCAGAGATTATTTCATTACAGAAGGAGAAGTAACTGGAAACAAGCAGCGCGAGACCGAGTATACCCGAATGCTTAGCAAGGCAATTGTAAAAGAATATCACAAAATTAATCGTGTATTCGCAAGTCATTTGGTTGCTTTTGTGGCGTATCAAATTCTTAGAAAAAGGCATGAAAAATTAGACTTGTACAATTTCTTGAGAATACCAGAAGAAGATCTGACAATAGAATACGAGTACTTCAAAAAAGAAGTTGAGAGAATTCGCAAGGAGATATTTACGCTAGAAATAAAGGGAGAATTAACTACTGCACCGCATTTACACGAAGACCTGGATCGAATGATCAAATCTGGGATCAATAATGTGGGCATGTATCATGATAAAAGGCCTTTACTTAAAAGTAGAAGAAGAGGTTTGATCATAACACAGAATATCAATACGTTATATTTTTACCACAATAGAATGGAAGGTTATGACCTCGAAAAGCACTTCTAACAAATCAATTGGCGTTATAGGCTCTGGTAGTTTTGGCACGTCCATTGCCAATATTTTAGCAAAAAACAGCCCAGTTCTGATGTACGCAAGAGATGCGGAGCAAGTCTCTCGGATGTCGGCCGAAAGAACAAATAAAGGACGAAAATTACACGAC
>JAWUWD010000118.1:0-18808 GCA_034112085.1 Cyclobacteriaceae bacterium | reverse complement strand
TATATTAAGAAGAAATGCCTAAGTTACTTATTGTGGAAATTGTGACCGATCTATATTTGGAATAACATTCAATGCATTTTTATAGTACAGCTTCTTTAGGATTTCATCAGGTAAGTTGAGTCCATACATCTTCCAATATGCATGATACTTCTTGTAGTAAGGGAAATACTCATCATCTGTTTCCAACACCCTGAAGTAAGTATAGTATTCCTCGGGATGCCATGAATCCTTTCCAAACATCACACGGTCCTGATATTTCTCAAAGAATTTATTAGCCATCTTAGGCTGTCTTCCAAGTTCAGCGATTACAGCACCTATCTCTACATACATATTCGGCATTTCATCTAAAAGTTGACCAAGTTTCCCTAAGTCATTGGCATACCAGCCCATGTGTGCATTAATGAATTTAGTTTGCGCATGCTTTTTGAAAATATGATGCTGCTCATCTATAATTTGCTGCCAAGGAACTGGATTAGTGTCTGAGCGCTTTCTCCTAGGTCTTACTTTTAATTCAAGCCATCTTTCGTTGTTCTCATCATGATCATCCCAGAATGGTTTTGGATCAGCCGCATGGATCAGTACAGGGATTCCCAACTCTCCACACTTTGCCCAAATAGGGTCTAAACGTTCATCATCTATTCCCACTCTATTTCCTTCATTGTCATTCACGCTAAATCCTAAACTTTTATAAATTTTCAAGCCTTGAGCGCCAACTTTAACATCCTCTTCTAGCTGCTGCACCGCATTCTCAGTCCAATCCTTTTCACCAACTCCCACAAATGAGATATTCGTAAACACCACTAATCTGTTGGACGCATTGCTTTTTACATTGTCTATAGCTCTTTTCAAATATTCTCCATCATTGATGTCGTACCCTCCATCTGCTGTTCTTTTAAAGCCTCTACCACTTAAGTTGACCATTACTGCCATGTTGAGCTTATCCATCTCAGATGTCAAGGCTTTCAAGTCTTGATCTGGCATTTGGTACTGATGATTATGTACATCTATGAATGGATACTTGGCACTCTTCACCTCACGGCCCGGCACCACCAAAGTCGAAGGGGGGTTGTATTTTTCAAAATCCATGATGTTATCTTCTGACTGGGCAAGTGAAATACTTGATATGGCCAGAGCTAAAAATAAAAGAGATTGGTTTTTCATAAGGATTGCTTACGATAGGTCATGTAATAAGTTGTCCACTATTTTCACTGAAGAGATTAAACCTTTGGGCTGATTGCTGGTCTAAAATGAAAAAAAACACATGAAAAAATTAATTATACTTTCTACGATCATAATATTGGCATCAACAAGTCACACTATGGCTCAAATGATTGTCAAAATCAAACCTCAACGGCCCAATGTTGTCATGGTCAAACCTACAAAAATCCACAAAAATAAAATTTGGATTGAAGGGCATTGGAAGTGGGCCAAACAGGCCAAAAACTATCAATGGGTAAAGGGGCGCTGGGTAAAATCTAGAATAAATAAAACTTGGAGAAATGGGAAATGGAAGAAAATCCCAGCAGGATGGAAATATGTACCAGGGCAATGGTCTAAGTCCTAACCATCACCCTTTCAGAAGTCTTTCAGAAGACATTTCAGTAATAATTATCTTCATAAGAAAACTTTTTGAGGGCAGATGAATGTTATATTCGTCTGCCCTCAAAAAGTTTTAACAAATGAGACGAATAGTGTTTTTTTGCGTGCTCTTTATAATCACTAATTATAGCAATGGACAAACTTGTTGTTCAGGTGGAGTGCCTCTTTCTGGAAATATTGGGCTTCCTGTTAGTGAAGTTGGCTCTTGGCAAATGTTACTGACCTATGATATTAATACTCTCAGAACACTTAAATCTGGAGAAAAAACATTAAACGATCGTCTCAGGGAACGAAAAACACATTCAGTATTATTAGAGACTGGCTATACCTTTACTTCAAAATGGTCCGCTGATTTATTCCTATCTTATATTCGTCAAGAACGTCATATCTTCACTTTTTCGGGTAAACAGTCTACTATTACAAATGGAGTGGGTGATGCTGTCGTTCTACTTAAATACAAGGTTACTAATGAAGGTAGTCCTCTGACTTGGGTCATTGGAGCTGGTCCAAAAATTCCACTTGGTAAAACAGACAAGACAAATAATAATGGGATTAGCCTTTCTGCTGATCTCCAACCCGGCAGTGGCTCTTGGGATGGCCTGTTGTGGTCTTCTTTTGATTATTCATTACCCTCAAGAAAAAGCATGACGCTTTCTGTAGTATCCACATGGAAAGTGAACGGCAAAAATAATGACTACCTAGGATCGATTGTCTACAAATTCGGCAACGAATATCAACTAGTAATCGGTGCCGCAGATAGAATAGTGATCAACCGCATGATTATAGATCCGTCATTGTCATTGCAATATAGAAGAGCAGGCAGAGACCTTAATAATGATCAAGAAATCAATGCTACAGGCGGGAAATGGTTGTTCTTTAGGCCTGCCTTAAGCCTTCCTATCCGTAGTGCGCTGTCAATTAATTTCTCCGCTTCCCTGCCTGTTTATAGTTTTGTTAATAATACTCAACTAACACCAACCAATAGATTCACAGCAGGAATATTCTTCAAAATAAATAAACCACAATCCTTATGAAAAAATTAGTCGTAATAATAGCCCTATCATTATCAACCTTAGGCTGTGATAAAGATGATGGTGTAGAAGCAGAAGGAAATTGGCTCATCCCTTTGGGGGCTATTCAGGACGGAGGACCTGGGAAAGACGGGATTCCAGCATTAGAGAATCCTGAAAAAACATCTGAAACGAATTTCCTTGTTGATTCAGAGTTAGTCATTGGCTATTATGATGGAAACAATGCAGTAGCGTACCCGCATCAAATATTAGATTGGCATGAAATAATCAATGACGAATTAAATGGGTTTCCTTATGCTATTGTCTATTGCCCACTTACTGGTACAGGAATAGGTTGGGATAGAACCCTCAATGGAAATATTACAACATTTGGCGTTTCTGGATTGCTATATAACAACAATTTAATTCCATATGACAGAGGTACTGGTAGCAACTGGTCACAAATGAGAAATGATTGTGTAAATGGAGAACTTGAAGGTGAAGAAGTGGTCACTTTCCAGGTGGTGGAAACTACGTGGGGAACTTGGAAATCAATGTATCCAGATTCTAAGGTCGTTTCTCAAAATACAGGATTTAGTAGATCATATGGTGTATATCCATACGGAAGCTATAGGACCAATAACAATTTACTTACGTTCCCTCTGACATATGAGGACAATCGTTTGCCAAGAAAAGATCGTGTGCATGGAGTAATCATAAATAGAAATGTAAAAGTGTATGAATTTAAGTCCTTCGATGAGTCTAATAAATTAATCATGGACAACATTGCAGGATCAGACATTATAATTGTAGGTAATGCCACCAATAATTTGATAGTCTCTTTTTACGCTGCCCTCCCAGATGGGACAACTCCTGAATTTTCAACTATCAATGAGGGTCGTGCAATTCTTCAGGATGAAGAAAACAATAAATGGGATGTATTTGGATATGCCGTAGAAGGTCCAAGAACAGGTGAAAGACTAGTTCCAACTAAATCATATATGGGCTACTGGTTTGCATGGGGGACATTTTATCCTTCATCAGTCATTTATGAATAATGAACAATAATTAATTGTTCAACAGCTAGAACTTTTTGATATGTTTGTGCTGTTCTAGCTCCAAATAACTTTTATGGAAACCTATTTAGAAACTACCAAAGACGTATACAGAGAAGCCGCACTTACACCGGATGTAGGTCTATGCTGTACTACCACACCCATTGGGCAACTTCCTGGTCTTGAAATACCGAAGATCATGCAAGAAATGAACTACGGATGTGGAAGCACGGTCAACTCCAGAGATCTCGTTAATAATCCCAATATTCTCTATGTCGGAGTAGGTGGAGGTATGGAATTACTACAGTTTTCCTATTTCAACAGAAATAAAGGAGGAGTAGTAGGCGTTGATGTTGTTGATGAAATGCTTACCGCGAGTAGAGACAACTTCAAGATAGCTGAAGAGCTCAACCCTTGGTTTCAATCTGACTTTGTAGACTTAAAAAAAGGGGATGCACTCAACTTGCCAGTTGAAGACAACAGTATAGATGTAGCAGCTCAAAACTGTCTCTTCAACATCTTCAAAGAAGATGATCTAAAGAAAGCTCTTGAAGAAATGTACCGCGTACTCAAACCGCATGGCAGGCTGGTGCTATCAGACCCGACTTGCGAACAAGAAATGCCTGAATCATTGAGAAATGATGAACGACTTCGTGCCCTATGCCTCAGCGGATCACTCCCGTTGGATAAGTACTTGAAGATGATCACAGATGTCGGATTTGGAACAGTAGAAGTAAGAGCAAGAAGACCCTATAGAATCCTCGCTCCAGGTCAATATGATACTCCTGAGCTAATCCATATAGAAAGCGTAGAAGTTTGCGCAATCAAAGACCCCATGCCCGAAGATGGGCCATGCATCTTTACAGGGAAAGCTGCGATATACTATGGTGGTGAGGAATACTTCGATGATCATAAAGGACATGTGCTGATGCCTAACCAACCGCTAGCTATTTGCGATAAGACAGCCGGTGCACTGTTGGATCTAGACAAGCCTGATATTTATGTGAGCGAGTCGACTTACTTTTATGATGGCGGTGGATGTTGCTAATTTCATCTCAGCTCGACTAATTTTCTAATTCTACTGGTAACATCAGTTAATAACTTTAAATTAGGGCAAATCTATTATCATTATTTATGAAACGATTATCCCTAATTATTGTGTGCTTGATGCTTGTCAGCAATGTTTTTGCACAACAATATGAGTCCGGACTTAAAAAACTTGAAGCTGGAGAATATGCTGCAGCTCAAGCCGATTTCACAAAGGCGATCACGGCTGATAGATCGGATAAGAAAGCATACAATAAACGTGGGCTTGTCAAGAATCAATTAGAGGATTTTTACGGAGCGATTGGAGATTATAATACCGCCTTAGAGATCGATTCTACCTTTGCGGATGCTCTCAACAACAGAGGAGTTGCCAAGTACAATCTAGGGGACTATTACGAAGCTATTCTCGATTATAACAAATCAATACTTATAGATCCTGAGCAATCAGAATCATTTGCCAATCGTGGACTTGCTTATTACGACATATCAGAATTAGAAGCTGCGTACTTTGATTTTGGCCGGGCAATAGCGCTTGATCCAGAAAATGCAGATAACTTCTTCAATCGCGCTATTATCAGAGTAGAAGTTGATGAATTTCTGGGAGCAATAGACGATTACACACAGTCAATTGCCCTAGATGGAACTGATGCGGATGTTTACAACTATCGTGGAGTTGCCAAGTACCAGATTGGTGATCTATCAGGTGCGTTGGCAGACTACAGTCAATCCATAAAACTGGACACTACAGATGCCCTCAAATATGATAATCGAGCACTTGTTTATGGAGCACTTGGTCAATTTGCTGAAGCTGAAAAAGATTACACCACATCAATCAGGCTATATCCAGAAGATGCTGACACGCACAATCTGAGAGGGGTAGTTTATTATAATTTGGAGCAGTTTGATCAGGCGACAGACGATTACTCTACGGCTATCTCACTCGACCCAGCCAATCCTATCTATTATGACAACCGTGCCTTGGTAAATGCCGAGACCAAAAACTATAAACAGGCCATCGAAGATTATTCTACCTCTATCAATCTATTCCCCAATGATCCTGACACCTATCTGCAGAGAGGGCTTGCAAAAGTGAACCTTGGAGACAAGTATGATGGCTGTATCGATATCAAAATATCTGAGGAAATGGGATCCGAAGAGGCTAAAAAAGCACTGAAGAAACACTGTAAGTAAACGATGTCTACTCCTTCAAAAGTATGGTATCTGGAGCAGTTCAACATGATGAAGAAACTGCGCAAAGAAGATGTATTGCACATGCAGCAGTCAATGGTGATGAAACATATCAACAAAGACACGCTGTTATTCTTCCCGGAAAAGAAGAATGATCATCTATACTTTCTGAAAAAAGGCATAGTGAAGATTGTTCATTACTTAGCTGATGGGCAAGAAGGCATAAAGACCATTATAGGGCCAGGAAGCTTATTTGGAGAGCTTGCACTAGTTGATGGAGAATCCCCTGAGGATCATGCCATTGCCTTGGAAGACTGCATTATCTGCTTCGTAGATGTGCCAAGTATGCAGCGCATGATGGATGAGAATAATGCGCTGAAGACCGAAATTTATAAAATAATGGGCCTGCGTATCAAGCGACTGGAAAGACGACTGGAGTCGATCATCTATAAAGATTCGAGAACAAGAATAATAGAATTCCTAGAAGACTTCCTTCGAGAATATGGGGACGAAGTAGAGGGCAAATGGAAAGCTCGAAATTTCCTCACTCATACGGATATTGCCAAACTCACCGCCACTTCTAGGCAAACCGTAACTACGGTTTTTAATGAATTGAGAAGCACAGGATCGATTGACTATGATAACAAGTCAATTACAGCCAACTCATTAAAGTTGACTGCATAGTTTCTTTATTAAGATACTGTCACGCCTTTCCAGAAAGCTACATGACCTTTGATGCCTTTTGCTAATTCTGATGGAGTCGGGTAGTACCAAGCGGCATCAGCATTTTCATTGCCATCAACATTGAGTGTATAATAGGAAGCATCACCTTTCCAAGGACAGTGTGACTGCGTGGCTGATTCTTGGTAGTATTCCTTTTTGATAGATTCAATTGGGAAATAGTGATTCCCCTCTATCACTACTGTATCATTGCTCTCTGCGATAACCTGATTATTCCAAATTGCTTTCATAGTACTTCTAGTTTTAAGTTCAACAAGATAACCCGATTATGCCCTCCATAGTTCATCCAATTCAATGATTTCAATCGGATGTTTAATCAATCACAAAATTCATTATTTTTGATCAATGCAGATTACGTTTATTGTCAATAGCCAAATAAAAAAACTCCGTAAAACCTTAAAGGAAATTGGCGATACTTTTTATCGTGTTGATGATGTTCAGGTGACTATTTTACAGACGCATCATGCGGGTCACTCTAGAGAGCTGGCGGAAGAGATCACACAGAAGGGCTGCGACTACCTAATCGCGGTAGGTGGCGATGGCACACTCAGTGAAGTACTCAATGGAATGATGAATACCAATATTCCAACGAATGAATATCCTGTATTGGGTGTGCTTCCTAGAGGATCTGCCAATGATTTTGTCAAAACGATCAATATAAGCAATAAGGTTCTGGATCTGAAGCAGGCAATTTTGAATAAGCATATTCAAAAAATAGACATTGGGAAGATTATCATAGAAGCAAAACCAACCGAGCCAGAGTACTTCATCAATATCGCAAGCTTAGGTCTTGGCCCAGAAGTGGTGAAAGCCATGGATAGTAGTGGCAAAATGTTTGGGTCTTCTATAGCCTATTTTTCATCCATCATTCGAGGATTTTTATCCTATAAAAAACGCAGTGTACTGTGCGAAGCTGATGAGTGGCAATGGGAAGGAAAGCTTCTACAAATGGCGGTAGCGAACGGCCAGTTTTTTGGTCACGGTATTTGTGTAGCTCCAGAAGCATCTCTCCAAGATGGCTTGTTCCACATATCGCTATTCGGAGAATTGTCGCTATTTGATTACCTCAAAAATCTAGGAAACTTAAACAAAGGCATAAAAATCAATCACCCAGCAGCATTCTACTACACTGCCAAGGAACTAAAAATATCTCCTGTCAATGATCAATGTGGAATAGAGGCTGATGGTGAGTACTTAGGGGAATCTCCTGTCACGGCAACAGTAGTGCCCAATGCCATCAAATTTCTTTGGCATGTCTGAGATCTATCATTCACTTAGGTCGTCCATAGAAAGTTTGTCTAAACTTACCGATGAAGATTGGGCATTTATCAAACCCTGTTGGAAAGAACACCATTTACCTAAAAATGACTATTTGATCCGAGCCGGTGAGGTAGAGAAATATTTCTACTTTGTATATGATGGAGTAGTTCGTGGTTATATTCTCAACGATGGAAATGAGGTGAGTATTGGGTTTTCTTACAACGGAGACTACTCTGGTGCCTATGATTCATTTTTAGACCAAAAAACAACTGACTTTTTTCTGGAGACAATTACTGAGGTCAAGATGCTGCGCATTCACTTTGATGACCTAATGATGCTATTTGATAGGTTTAAGTCTATGGAAAGATGGGGGCGTTTATTCAATGCCAATGCACTAATCGCCATGGCACGAAGGCAAGTCGAAGTGAGGGCTTATTCGGCAGAAGAAAAGTTCGAAAGATTGGCCAGTGATAGCCCTCATATCTTCCAATTAGTCCCTCAAAAACACCTGGCCTCTTATCTCGGGATGACTCCTGAGACCTTTAGTCGATTGAGAAAGTCGAGATTAAAAAAAAGGGATTAAAATACTTGTACTTATTTTGAATATCTATTCTCAAAAGAAAAAGCCATTTTATTAAACACTTAAATTCACATAAATAAGTGAAAATGCTTCGAAAGCATCCTCTTGGTGTATATTGAATTTCAAACACATAAAATAAATAACGCGCATTCATAGGTTAGTGTGTGTTATACAATTGTTGTACACAATCATGAAGACATTACTAATTTCTTTTGTTATTTTATTATCTGTAGGCTCTTCATTTAGTCAAAAACCGACTATGAAGATGATAAAAGAGGGATGGACTAAAAAAGCGGATAGTTGCGTGTTAAATTTCGATTATAGATGTGCATTGATTTCCCTTCATCTTCTTGTTCAATCATCCCACGATTCAGCATATAACGAAAGGTTAAATTCTAAAATAGATTCTATAAAACCAATGGCTCGAAAAAATCACTTAAAATCGATACAAGGAAAATGGAAGTTAGTTGAATTTGGGAGTAATTGGGGATACAATAAGGCTGAAAATGATACATTAATTTTAATAGATGATTCATCTATAAGTTACTATTTGCCTAATTCTCATTTTAAAGAAAAAGGGTTGATTAGAAAGGAAAAATTAATTTATAGTGACGCAATAAGCCTCTATCCAATCTTTTTTAATTTCAAATATTCAGATGGTACTCTTTGGAACATAGACATTTCTGAAAAGAATAGACTTCAAATGACATATACAGGAAATGAAGAAAATAATGAGCGATCAATTATAGTTTGCGGTAATTCCGAATATTACTTCAAAAAAGTAAAATAACTGTGTACAACATTGTATAGAAACGCATGCCTTTACTCACATTTATTTGAGTCCATGTGACTAGTCCGTATCTTCTGTGTTTAGAGTTTCATGGCTGATTAAGAAGCTCTCGCAGAAGCTAGTTGTTGTAGTTAGCCTGCACGCAGGTTCCGGCTGGTAATCACGCAGAAAGGTTGTCGCTAAGTTCTGTGCAACTTGCAGGGAAACACAGAAAATACTACTTTCATCACTATTAAGCACCGGATAGGCACAGCATTCTATACGGGCGTTATATGCAATTGCACGAAAAATCATTACAAATATGAAAATCAAAACTTTCATTGTAGATTCTTTTACAAATATTCCTTTTAAAGGAAATCCTGCTGGAGTATGTTTATTAGAAGAATCTGTTGATATTGAAATAATGCAGTCAATTGCAACTGAATTAAATTTATCAGAAACGGCTTTTTTGTTAAAAACTAAAAAGAATCAGTTTTCGATAAGATATTTTACTCCAACTGTAGAAGTCGATTTTTGTGGTCACGCCACTTTAGCGGCTTCAAAAATAATTTTAGATAAGCTCAATAATCAGACTGTTGATTTTACCACATATAAAGGATTGCAATTAAACGCTAAACTTGAAAACGAATATATAAAAATGTTGTTTCCATTATATGAAACGACAGAATACATTCCTAATCAAAAACTAAATGATGCTTTTGGTTTAGAAAACATCATTTCGACACGATTTTCTAAAGATTTGGATATGCTTATTATTGAAGTGAAAGACAAACAAACGCTATTGAATATAAAACCAAATTATCAAAAGGTTGTTGAGAGTTCTGAAACGATAAAAGAAGTTGTTATAACCTCAAAATCACAAGATAAAGATTATGACTTTTACTCAAGGTGTTTCTGCCCTTGGATAGGAATTAACGAAGACCCAGTAACTGGTGCATCTCATTCTGTTTTAGCAAAATATTGGAGTGATATTCTAAATAAAAAAGAAATGTCAGCCTTTCAAGTATCAGACCGTGGAGGATCTCTAAAACTAAAGATAATCAGCAATACAGAACTGGAGGTTAGAAGTAACGCAAGGATAGCACTTGAAGGAGAAATGAATATATAAAAGCATATAACAAGGTGTAAAAATAATAAGGGTCAAGGGCTCAACCCAAAAGCAAGTATATTTTAACCCCTTACTATTCTTATACTAACCGCTAGACAAATACTAATAAAGATTTTTAACGAAGAAAAGATAAAATATAATGGAAGATTTAATAAAATTAGCACAAATAACTATCGCAATATCTGTTGCTTTTGTTTGGGTTTTTAGATTTGATAATGTCCTTAAAGAGTTCAATCAATTCGGATTAAGTGATTTAACCCGAAATTTAATTGGAGCAACAAAAATCTCTTTGGCTACATTGCTCGTAGCGGGTATTTGGTATTCATCATTGGTTCTTATTCCATCTATTATTATGGGACTATTAATGATCGGTGCTCAATATTTTCATTTCAAAACAAGTAATCCATTTATTAAACATTTACCCTCTCTAATTCTTTTGATTTTATGTGCTTTTATAGCTTTGTCATCAATTCAATATTGACTATGGATTTTTATAAAATATGTGCTTTAATATCAAGTCTATCTTTTTTTGGTTACGTAGTTTCCTACTTTGCTGTACCACATATGAAAAAAGAATTTAAACGATTTGGATTGGAGAAAATTGGCTTATTTACAATAATATTACAATTTCTGGGAGCTGCTGGTTTAGTTGTGGGTCTTAAATTTAATCCGCTTTTAACGATTTCATCTTTAGGTCTTGCCGTACTTATGCTTGTTGGCCTGATCGTAAGGATAAGATTAAAAGACAGCATTTGGATTTCTCTACCGGCTTTTTTTTATATGGCGTTAAATACTTATGTCTTTTTCGAATCAATAAATTAGCCAACAGTTATAGTTAAAGATTGTCGCCAAAGACCGTATAGACTAATGTCATCATCAGGTAAGTACTCGAAAGGCACAGCGTTCTATGTAGCCGTTAGGCATCTCCTTGAAACAGTTCTTGACCAATAATGATAATTTTAAGGCACATGAAATATATCGATTTAATGTACATTCATTTGGCAACCGTAGTTCCTTGCATTTTCATTGGGGCCCTGTTGCTAATTATCAAAAAAGGGACAAGCATCCATAAAATACTTGGGAGAATCTATATGATTCTAATGCTGGTAACAGCGTGTGTCACCCTGTTCATGCCATCGGTAGTTGGGCCAACAATATTAAATCATTTTGGCTTGATTCATAGTTTTAGTTTACTCACTATCTATACTGTCCCAACTGCCTATTTGGCCATTAAAAAGGGGAATATTAAGGTGCATAAACGAAAAATGATCTTGTTATTCTTTGGAGCAATAGTCATTGCTGGAGGATTTACTTTTACTCCTGGAAGATATTTACACACGCTGTTTTTTGGATAATATTTGATGTGAAGAACGTTCACTAATAATAACTCCATTCATCAATAAAATCATACCATGCCCAGATTCATAACTTTTATACTCTTTATAGCAGCAGGGATTCACTCCCTGTACGCTCAAAATGATGATCAAATAGTCATTGGCACCAAGCATACGATCCACTCCAAGACATTGGACGAAAATAGAGAATATTGGGTGAGCCTGCCTGACTCTTATCACGAGGAATCATCATCATATAAAAATTATCCCGTACTAATCGTCCTAGACGGGCGCCTGCACTTCAAGTCTATAGCGGGTATGGTCAACTATATGAGTGCTGGATACAACGGAAATAGAAGGATACCAGAAATGATTGTAGTAGCGATACAAAATGTTAACAGACGCAGAGACTTCACTCCTGATAAAATTGTTACTAGGAGAGAAAATGATTCTGGCGGTGGGGACAAGTTTTTAAGCTTTTTGGAAGGTGAACTCATCCCTCAATTAGATGAAAAATTCAGAACAATACCCTATAGAATACTCTATGGACATTCTTTAGGTGGCTTGCTAGCTACTCATGCCTATATGAGAGAAAAAACTCTTTTCAATTCATTTATTGCTGTGGACCCAAGTTTTGGCACATGGGACGCTGAGACAATGGACAAAAAACTAGCGGCTGTTACAGATCAATCATTTGATAGATACATTTATTTTGCAACTGCCAATTGGGGGAAACGAAACATAAGAAATCGCGATCGTCATATGAGATTGTATGAGGCCCTGAATAGTAAATGCAAAGATGAACTTCCAGCGAAACTAGAGTATTATGAGAACGAAAACCATGGGTCTGTTCCACTTGTAGCTTTCCACAATGGGATCTCCTCAATTTTCAAAGGTTATGGCATTTCGTACCGTGATATAGAGAGCAAAGAACAATTAGTTGATCATTACCAATCTCTTTCTCAACGTCTTTCTTGGGATTTCAATCCGCCAGAAGCTCTCGTCAACAGAGTAGGCTATGGCATGCTCAGAAGTGAAAATGAGCATGTCAAATTAGAAGCACTATCTCTATTTATTTTGAACACAGAGAACTATCCAAAATCATTTAATGCTTTTGATAGTTTAGGAGAGGTCTATGAAGCACTTGCAGATAATGAGAAAGCCATCGAAAACTATAAAAAATCACTTGAGCTCAACCCCACTAATCAACACGCAAAAACGAAAATAGAAAGCTTAAAAAAATAATTGAAGACATTGAAACTGCATTGAACAAATAAGTCAACCTGCTCTTGTGATAATTTAAGGCCTATGAAACATATACTACTCTTAGCATTCATCGCATTTGGAATATTGGGCTGCGGTCCTGGCAACTCAACGAAAGGCCTCTCTGAAGGTGCTCTTGAAACCTCTAGCGCTAGTCAGGAAGAAGTAACTGTTGAAACTGACATTTCATATAAAACACTACGAGAACTTCTGACCAATAATCAACCCATCTATGGTGAATATCTATTTATCGATTCAGAAAAATCCATAAGTGGTTCCATTAATAACCACTCGATTCTACAGGAATCCAATAAGTACATTTTTGTCCTATCCAACAATGGAGGAACTGACATCTCTAATTACTATTTATTGAGTTTCTCTAAAGATACGGGGAGCTTGATCGATTTTATTAGTGCAGGAACAGAAGCAGAAGGAGTTGAATCACACAAAATAAATTGGATCTCAAGCACATCATTTTCGACTGTGGATTATGAATATGAGTTATTGGAGGATGAAGAATCAGGAGCCTATATCAAAGGAAATCTATTGGACTCAACCGTGCAAAGTTATGACATTACTCCTCGTGGACTTCTGGTTGCTAGAGAATAAGTATTCTAAGGATTTGAGAGACCCTTGCGTTCTTGAATAGTAATTCCCGAACTTGATCTAGATCAAGTCAACTGTTGGAGTGGCACTATACATTTGTCATGAACAAACTCAAAAACACCATGAACTCCAACAAACTCATCGACAATCTAGTAGAAGACACGCACTATCTCATCAAGCAAGTAGAACAAAACATTTTGCCTTTACCAAAAGAAGTCCTCGCTTATAAAACTTCTGAAAAGGCATGGAGCATCTTGGAATGTATCGAACACATAAATATAGCCAACAAACACTATCATGATCAGATCGAAGCAAAACTTCGAGATCAAAAAACCACTCCTAAAGAAACTTATTCTGGTGGTGCTCTGGGTAACTACTTCACAAAAATGATGAAACCAAAGGAAGACAAGACTATTCCTGGAAAAATGAAAACCATGAGCAAATTCTATCCTGTGATCAGCCGCGCGGGTGGTAATCAAGACGAAGTCATAGAATCATTTCTTAAAGATCAACAGCTCCTCCTTAGTTTATTGGACAAGGCACGGTCTGCTAATTTGGCAAAGATAAAGATCAAGTCAGCGCTCGGAGGTTGGCTCATGTTCAAGTTGGGTGATGCATTCCGGTTTATGAGCGCCCATAGTGAGCGCCATATACTTCAAGCCATGAATGTTTTAGAAGAGTATCCGAGTAGCGTGAGTGAGCGTTGAATCACTCACCATTCTCCATCTTCCAAAAGGCAATGCCACCAGCCTGCTTGCCAAGCTCAGCGGTGTCGACCAGCTTCAATGCTTCAAGATCGATAACGTCTACTGATCCAGGGTCTCCACCGATCCCTTCGATAGAAATAAAAGCATATTTATTATCAGGGGACATGGCTACACCATGTGAGACCTTGCGGCTGTTTGTGATTTTGGCCAATTCTTTACCCGTGTTCAGATCCCAGACTCCAGTAGCTCCCTCTGTCTTATAGGTCACCACCATCTTGTTCCCGTCAGGAGATATTTCTGCATTGTAAGGTCCCTTTCCTGTAGGAAACCTTCTCGTGATATTCCAAGAATCTAAGTCTACTTCAAGTACTTCAGCATTGCCATTGGCAGCAACGTAGGCCTTGCGCCATGTGGGATGTGGAATTACCCATGTTGGTTTGATCTTAGAATGCATCATGCCCTTCATCCCTCCATTGCCATGATTCATTTTACTGTGGTCCATCTTGGAGTGATCCATCACTGCCATACCTCCCATCTTTGGTTCAGCCTGATCAAGATTCAAAGTTCGGCTAACTTTGAGCTTCACCGCGTCTATTTCAAATAACTCACCTGACATCATCGCCACTGAATAATGGAATCTACCATCAGGAGACATTCTCGATCCGTGTGGCATCGTTCCAGTTGTGATCTTCTTGATCTCAGTCATGGTCTCCGGATCTACTACAGATACGGTACTCGGGACCATTTCTCCATGTAGGTTGAAGTTGACAATGTAGAGCAGACCAGTCGCTTTTGAGATTTGCATCGTAGCCGGAAAGATCCCCAGCTTGGTTTGACCCACTACTTTATTGGTCTCCGTAGAATACTTATAGAGCGTCCCATAAGGATTGCCATGTGCTAAACTCAAGTACCAGAACTTACCATCCGGACTTACCGATAATCCGTGAGGTCCCTCATTTTCTGCTGGCCATATTCCTACAGGAATAGTTTTAATGATCTCAGCCTTTTCTCCGTCAAATTTCATCAGAGACACTTCATCCTCAGACTCAGCTGCCACATAGACATAATAATCTTGACTAAACACAAACCTAGCGCTTACTATAAGCAGTATTACTAAAACAATCTTACCTACCTTCATCTTTACTTATTTAGATTCGATTTGTGTATTGGCAGGCTTCTCTCCCTCAAGCTTAGCAGAACCAAGCCCACTATTCCAATCTGAGTAGAAAACATGGCCTTTGTGAAGCTGTGCTCCCCATGTGAATGGTGAATTAGGAATATACCCATTAGGATCACTAGGTAGAATCCACCCAATTTCTCGCCCTTGTTTGTAGAGGTCTCCCATGAGTTCACCACTGATATCAACCACTCGTACGCCACCATTATAGATTGCTACATACAGCGTTTCTCCATCCACCCAGTAATTGTGCGAGCCTGTTCCAGGCACTTTGAATCGAGCAATTTCCTCAGGATTCTCCATATCAGTGAAGTCCACAAAGTGTAAGAACCCAGCAGCCACGTTCGGGCCTTTCATGTCAAGTCCATATGGGAAGATTTCATCTCCAAGGATCGTATAAAACTTATTGGCTGACTTACTCTTGAATGGGAATGTTGCATGATGTGCGCCACTAGGATACTCGTAATTAGCAAACGCTACAGGATTGGATGGTGAACCACCAGCGATCCCATTGCCAACATCTACCAGGTACACGCCATCATCCCAATTGGATGAGTAGGCAATGCCATCTTCTACCCATACATCATGTATTGCGTGTCCCGGTGTATCGAGTTCGAACTCTCCAACGGCCTTAGGATTTTTAGGATCTTCTATATTAATGATGTAGTATTTTTCTCCATTGCTTAACGCATATACGTGCTTCTCATAGATGAACACATTGTGTACTCCACCAGTCAGATTCTCAGTGAAGGTAGAGATGACTTTAGCATCTGATGGATTAGATACATCGATGATGACGATTCCATTTTTTCTGTTAGAAGCTCCCTCTCTACTGATCACACAGATCGTCCCATCCTCAGATATTTTAACATCATTGACTGTTCTAGCGTCTACTTGAACACTGTCTATTTTTATAATATCAGAAGGATTGGTTACATCCCAGAAATAGGTTGTCCCATCTGCTCCCCAGGTCCCTGTGACTGCATAGTCACGGCCATCGATTCCTTCCCATACCCAAAAATCTGACGTATGCTTGTCTCCAACTACTCCCTTACCTACTTTCTCAAATTTCCTTTTCACATTTCGCGGTTGGATATTTACAGTCATGTTATCAGAATATGGGCCACTTGAAACTGATACATTGTATAGGCCTGCTTCATCTGCCACAAAACGACCATCTTGCTTGATCAGCCCCGATGCACTAGAACTCACGTCTGCTGCTTGCCCTTGAAATGAAAAAGTAATTGGCGCATCACTGACAACCTTTCCTTTCTTATCATATGCCTTGGCTTCAAAGTGAAACACGTCTCCCGTTCTTGCCTCGTTGATTGGTGAAGACAGTACCACCTTCGCCACAGGATTATCTACAACATTAATATTGATTTTACCTTCGATACCTTGTGACTCTACCGTGACTACTGCCTTGCCTATTTTCATGGATTTGAGATTGTAGAACGGATCAGCCGTAATGATTCCTTCATTAGAAGAAGAAATAGACGCTTTCAAGTCTTTGCGTTCCATACCCATCTCATCTATTATTTTTATTTTGAGAGGCAATGTAGTCCCTAAATAAATCTCAGTAGGAACCTCCTCAACTTCGACTTTCGCAATTGGAGGAAATTCCACTTCTATATCTACATTTTGTCTTAACCTACTGGTTTCACTTGGACTAATTATTATCAAGCTCACTTTCCCAGGTGCATGTGCGGTCATCATGCCTTTGTCGTCTATTTCGACTATTCTAGATGATCTGGAATAGTAGGCAAGCTCTTGACCTTTGACTTCTTTGCCATTCTCATCGATGACTTTGGCTTTCAACTGCAAGGTTTGATTTACTTTCATTTTGGATGATGAAAGTTCTACTTTGATACTCAGTTTCTCTTGAGCAATAGTAATACTGGACGCCAAGAAAAGTATGGCGAGTACTAGATAGTTAGCTTTGTTCATGATTGTTCTGTTTCTGATTGATAATGAGGTGACCCATCAATTGATACTCCAATCTAATGAAAATGAATGAATAGACAGTAACTCTTATATGAGTGGGGATAGTCAAGCATTCATGTTTATAAAACCTGGACCAGGTGTATCGAATCTTGCTTTCCTTTCAAGTTGATCAAGCCGAGCGGTTTTAGATCTAGTACAGTTTTGTCTAATGCATTGATCAGTATTTCCGAGATCAGCAATTTCGCTTTATGGGTATTGCATTGCTCTTGAATACGAGCTGCAGTATTGATGACATCTCCATGGTAAGCAATTTCCTTTTTCATAATTCCCACTTCCGTTACGATCAATTTTCCTCCATGTATTCCTGCTTTAAACTCTGGCAAGACTCCAAAATTTTGAGTATAGAAGTCTTTTCTGGATTCAATCTTCAGTTGAAATTCACTGAAACATTTCACACAGTTGTTATCCATTATGCCACGCTCATACGGCCAACTGATCACCACTTCATCCCCTACATATTGATAAATCTCCCCTACGTATTTGAACGCCACCTCATTGAGATCATAGAAGCACTGCTGGATAAACTTGCTATATTCAAAATGTCCAAGTTTCTCAGCTATAGTAGTAGATGACTTGAGGTCAAGAAACATGAAAATTCTATTTTCTTCTTTTGGGTTTCTATAACTCCCTAGCATCATCTTCATCATCACCCCACGACCAAACTTCTCACTAATCATCTCAACGAAGAGATAAAGGGAACTCATCAACATGAAGAACATTACAAAGGCCCAAAAACCCTGTGTTTTAACTAAAGGTCCAACCACAATGACAGTCGAAAAAACCTTTTCGCTAAATGCGATCAATGTGTTTCCTGTGATTACTAGAATCAAAAAGTACAATACCCCTCTGATTAATATTGCATGACCAATTGATCTTCGTTTGAATCTAGGAGTACTTGTGATTAGCTGTACGATAAAATGAAAAATACCGAATATAAGTCCACCTAATAATGACATATATATGAAATTGTCATTCATTTCAAGAACATCAGCACTGACCTCGATCCCCACTTCTTCAGACAATCCAAAATATCTAAAGATATAAAACAGGTTCATTGCAATGAACCAATAAATCATAGCCTCTGCAAGTTTCTTAAGATTCTTCATCACCAATGTATGCTTTCAGGTCATTCAATATTTCTTCGATTTCAATTTTTCGCAGTTGATAGACTTCATCCTGTTTCACATTATTCGAATAATGATTCCAATGTTTCAGTGACTTCTTGAGTACTCTGGGGGTGATGTCAAACTCCTTGTAATCCAATAGTTCCTTAGCGAACATTGATACCTTGAACCCTCCAAAAAGATAGAGTTTGAACAAGTCAACATAATGACCACTC
>JAWUWD010000117.1:0-12615 GCA_034112085.1 Cyclobacteriaceae bacterium | reverse complement strand
TATCAGCATTTGGTCAAAGATGAAGATGAAAACATATGTCCTGGAGGCAGTATCATTATATCTCCAATGGGTAAAATATTGGCTGGGCCATTATTCAATAAGTCAGGAGCACTGGTCACAGAGCTAGACTTAGAAGATGTCAAAAAAAGCAAACTAGACTTTGATGTGATAGGTCACTATGCTAGAAATGACATCTTCGATCTGACAGTAAATGGTCAGCCAGAGATTATGAAAGAGCAGTAGCTCGGCTGCTTTTTTTTAAACAACCTAATTGAAAAACTCTGGATTGATATATTTCGAATAAACTACAAAAGCCATCACTGTAGCAGCGGACATAGCCAACATGAAGAATAGGTATGCTAACAAATAATGTAATATACCTTTCATCCAGTGTCTAAAGCCCTTCTTTTTATAGAAAGTCTTCGTAGCCCAAGCGTAATATGGAATAAATATTAATGCAACATATATGTTGATATTGATATCAGTTATTCGATAGAAAAAAATTGCTATAATGGAAAGTATAGTAGAGTGTCCTTGTATATAAAATGCATTGATAGTATGTTCTAAAAAGTTCAACCCTGATTTTCGATAGAGAAGTTTACCAAGAATCCCTATAAATGGGATAATCATAAATCCCATAATGCGTATATTCTCTGACAACAGCTGAAGCATATACTGTTGAACTTGGTGTCCTTTGCCAGTCATAGGTTCTTGTCCACTCATTTGTGACACCTCACTTGCATTGGAAAACATAAATTCTTTTATATCAACATCAAGGAGTGCAAATGCCAATAACATCAATGTTGAGATAATGAAGAAATAACCCACTGGGTCAATATACCGGACACGATTACCTTCGATAAAAGTACGGCCTACTTTTCCTGGAGATATTGTAAGATCCTTTACCGTACGAAGGAATTTAGTGTCAAACCCAAATATTCTTCCTATATAATTACTAAAAAGAGACTTTGTCGTGATTCTTTCTATTGTACTTCTCTGACCACAATCAGGACAATATTCTCCTGAAAGTTCTGAATTGCAGTTGATGCAGTTATTGATTTCCATATGAATAGTAAGATAAGTACATCTGTGTTTATGTCTAGATACTTTTGATAAAAATAGCTCTTTCACCTAAAAAAATGACCAGCCAGAATCTACGAAAGTGCAATAATCAACTGCTATTTACTCAAGTTGCTTATCTATTTTGGCCTTCAATCTGCTAGCATCTAGATTTTTTGGATCAATCATATTTGCCCTGTCAGCATGAATTTTGGCTGATTGATAATCCTTCATTTTGAAATAGATATCTGCTAAAATTGCATCGGGTCTAGCTACTTTTTCATCCCACAGAATTTCTGCTAGTTCACCTGCATGCACGAGAGCTTCATCATAGTTTTCTATTTCTGCTGTAAGAATGGCCTTATATCCTAAAATGAAAGGGTTCTTTGTTTGGGATTCAAGTATTAGATTGTCCATCGAATCCAAAGCAGCTTCAGCACCGTATAGTGCATGTATAACTTCTATATATTCTGATTTCAAATACACTTCTGCTGGATACCTCAAAATGACTTGTCCTAAATTATGTGCACTTAGTTCATATGCACTTTGAAGGGCTTCTTTGATTTTGGGAGAATTCTGATCACGGAGATTCGTATATTTAGTCAATGCGATGTAGACATCTAACACCAATCGCTCATCACCTTTAATACTACTCTTCGTTCTCTCTAAAGATTGAAAAAGCTGTAATCTTTCTTCTAAACTAGTCGTCAATCTGGCTAAGACGCTTTTACCTAATAAGAAGTCTTCGTCAAATGAAAGTGCTTTTCTGTATGATACCTCTGCCGCTGAATAATCTCCAAAGTCCATTATTTGCTGCCATCCAAGTCTATAATAGAACTTCGTAGAATCTGAGGTTGTAGAATATGATAAGTTCTCACTTTTATCAGCATACGATGAACAAGAGCCAAAAAATAATCCGCAAATAATTGTGAGCAGAAAAGCAACTTTCATATAGCGATATTAAAATTTTATAACCCCTCTCCCTGAGCGATTAACTCTGCGAGATCTAGCACTTTGACTTGAGATTCTTTCTCTTTGTTTTTGACACCATCACTCATCATTGTCATACAGAATGGGCAGGCTGCTGCGATAATATCTGCTCCAGTAGCTAATGCTTCCTCAGTACGCTCTATATTGATCTCTTTGGCACCTGGTTCAGCATCTTTGAACATCTGTGCACCACCAGCTCCACAGCACAGCCCTTTAGTCTTGCAGCGTTTCATCTCTACAAGCTCGGCATCTAACGCTTCTAGTACTTTTCTGGGAGCCTCATATACGTTATTGGCACGTCCTAGGTAGCAAGAATCATGATAGGTGATCTTTTTCCCTTTAAACTCACCTCCACCTTTGAGAGTGATTTTGCCATCATTGATCAATTCTTGCAGATAGGTAGAGTGATGTATTACTTCATAGTTTCCTCCAAGTGCTGGGTACTCATTTTTGATCGTATTAAAACAATGAGGACAAGCTGTTACTATTTTTTTGATATTGTAGCCATTCATCACTTGGATGTTAGCTACTGCCTGCATTTGAAATAGAAATTCATTCCCTCCTCTTCTAGCTGGATCACCAGTACATGCCTCTTCAGGTCCCAAAACAGCAAAATCCACCTCTACCATGTTGAGAATCTTCACAAAGGCATTGGTGACGCTTTTATATCTCTCATCAAAAGATCCAGCACAGCCTACCCAGAATAGTATTTCTGCACTCTCTCCCTTGGCTGTTTTTTCTGCCATAGTTGGCACATTGTATATTATTTCGCCCATTGTATTAGTTTTTAACTTTTAGCTACTAGTCAATAGCTACAGATATTGTTTTTATAATCTATTTCTTTTCCTTCTTGAGGTCATCTGCCCAATTGAATCGATCAGTAGGAGCGAATTTCCAAGGAGCAAAGCTTGTCTCAATATTCTGGAACATATTATTCCAAGAAGCTGGAGAGGCTGATTCTTCCATCGACACATACCTTCTTGCCTCAAGGATGATTTCCAGTGGGTTGATATTGATTGGGCATGCCTCTGTACATGCGTTACAGCTCGTACACGCATTGATCTCTTCATGGGTAATGTAATCCCCTAAAAGTGTCTTCCCGTCTTCTAGACCCTTCCCTCCTTGGTCAATAGATTTTCCAACTTCTTCAGCACGGTCCCTCACATCCATCATAATTTTACGAGGAGATAATTTTTTTCCTGTAAGATTAGCAGGACATTCAGAAGTACACCTGCCACACTCCGTGCAGGAATAAGCTTCCATGATATTCTTCCAGCTCAGATCATTAACATCTTTAGCTCCAAATCGTCCGATTTCAGCTGGTGGTGGTGCTACTTCCTCTGCAGGTTGGATTCCCAACATCATATTGACCTCATTGGTCACCGAATCCATATTGGTCATTTGTCCTTTTGGATTTAGGTTCGAATAGTAGGTACTAGGGAACGCTAAGAAGATATGAAGATGTTTTGAGTAAGTCACGTAGATAGCAAATCCTAAAATTCCGATAATATGAAACCACCAAGCGCCCCTTTCTACGATAATCAACATCGTGTTACTCAATCCATCAAGCAACGGCATCAACATACTGCTAAAAAAGATAGAGCCTGTGGCCGAATAATGTTCTACGCCTCTAGCCTGTAGTATTTGATCGGCTGCATTCATTTTCAGAATAGCAAACATCAAAACTATCTCGATTACCAAAATCAAATTGGCATCAAGACTTGGCCAGCCAAGCATTTCTATTTTTTTGAAGCGATCGATTTTTAGTACATTTCTTCTGTAGAGGAAAATCACACAACTTAAAATAACACCTACCGCGAGAAATTCGAAGAAATTCATAGCCGCATTGTAGAGACTTCCCAGATAAGGAGCAAATACTCTATGCGTTCCGGCTATTCCATCTACGACAAACTCAAGCACTTCTAAATTAATTACTAAAAATCCGACATAAACGAGCAAATGCAAGAATGCTGGTATAGGTTTTTTGAACATTTTTTGTTGCCCAAATGCTACCAGAAGCATTTTTTTGAACCGATCTGCCTTTTTATCAGACCGATCAAGATCCTTTCCCAATAGTATGTTTCTACGAATAGCTCTAACTCTTTTTGTCAAAAAGAATCCGGCTATTACTACAATGATCAAGAACAATATTTGCTGCACATATTCCATAGAACAAAAATGATTAATTATTTTTTAATATTTATTTGTCACTAATATAAATTTATATACTTTTGCACACCCTAAAGCGGTGCTATAGCTCAGTTGGTAGAGCATCGGACTGAAAATCCGTGAGTCGGTGGTTCGAGCCCACTTAGCACCACTTCTTAAAGCTTCTCCTTGTGAGAAGCTTTTTTGTTTTCTGACTAATTTTCTTCTAAACATCACCTTTTCTTCTTTCAAATTAGCCCTAAAAATAGTCGGAAAAAAGAACATGTTAGGCATGCCGAGTATAATTTTTAATATTTATAAATATTCTTAATTAGATTGTTGTAGGTCAATCAGCATACTGGCGGCATTATATCTTTGAAATAAGCACAGTCTACTGTCTCTACCAAAGTGTATTAAAACCAATGGAGTAGGGCATTGACTTTTTATCATTCGTATATGAATAGACTTACGATTTCAAAGGATTGTAGAGATTCGTATTGGTTATTTGGGTAGACTTGGTAACGTTATTGTGAATGTCGTACCCTTTCCATGTTCACTGGAAACGCTCATTTCTCCACTGTTCTTTTCTACAAACTCCCTGCACATGATCATACCTAACCCTGTTCCTTTTTCATTATTTGTCCCATAGGTCGTGAAATGTGTTGAAGAGCTTAGCATTTTTTCAATATCATTTTGGGCGATGCCAACCCCTGTGTCTTCAACAAGTAGTTGCAAGTGGCCTTCCCCACTTTTTTCATAAACTGACACCGCTCCTCCGTTAGGGGTAAATTTAAGGGCGTTAGTAACTAAGTTCATGATTATTGATCGAAGCATATCTGGGTCACAAAACACTTTCGTCTCTCGAGATATTTTGCAGACTAGTATGATTTTCTTTTTACGAGCGGCTAGTTTATTAATCTGTACAACTTCCTGAGCTACTTCTCTCAAGCTAACTACTCTCGGCTCTGGATTGACTCCTGTAAGCTGGGCTTTCGACCAAACTAACATCTCTCCCAATGACTTATGAAGCAAGTCCACCTGATTCTCTAAACCCGAAGTCGCCTTCTTAAATTCATCAATGGTTAGGTTATCATCCTTCAATAAACTCAACAAACCTTTCAATGATCCAATCGGACTCCTCAAATCATGGCTGATTATAGAGAATATCTTATCCTTTGTGAAATTGAGTTTTTCCATAGCATCTTTCTCCTGAGACAACTGTAGTGACCTCTTCTCTAGCAAAGAGCGATAGTTATCAGTTTCCCTTTTAAAAAAGAGTAGGAGAAAAAACAAAAAAGAGAAATAAAGAATGACCCTGAAAAGCAATCCATCTCCAACCTCGGATAGCTCTGGAACAGCTTGTATTACTCTTAAAGAAATATAGTAATAACCTGCAATCTGTAAAAAGTATAATGGTAAGATTACAACCCATCTTCTAAATACCACAAAGGAATAGGCCGCCAATATAAAGAAGTAGGGCTCTGTTCTAAATGGTTGGCTCAATGACCAACTATTGATGCCTACAAGCATAAAAGCCAATAGGAGAGTAAATAAACTGGCGACCGTGTGCCATTTATACTTATTTAACAACAGAACAGGAATGAATACCAGAACAAAACCTACGTGAAACATATAGAAGCCCAATGTTTCACTGAAATCAGCTAAAAAGGCCACCCCAAAGATAAGATAACATAATGCAAGAATAGAGCTAATAAGTGCCGCTTGATTTGATATTCGAATTGATCCCGTTAACTCAGAATCATAACTCGAGCTAACACCTGTATCTGATAATAAAAACCACTTGTTCTGAATTATGTTCATAGGAAAGGGCTCCGAAAAGCTGAAACTTGTTTAAGGCTCCTATAAATTCATCAATTTTTATGTTAAAAAAAAGCGAGATGCCCTGCACCTCACTCGACAGTTCTGTGTTTATAGTTAAATATAAAAATTGTTATATTAATTACTGAGTGAATGGATTACAGGTCTACTTGACTCTGGAAAAGGTAATTTTTCAACTTTTCACCAAAGGCTTCTCATACTAAATACTCACAAATTCTAATCGAACACTCAGAAATAAGAAAGCAGGATACTTATCACTTCATGTGTTTCAACCTGATCACTTCTTTGTCTGAAAGCATTCTCCACTTGCCTCTACCTAAGTCTTTCTTCGTGAGTCCGGCATATATAACACGGTCCAGTTTGACCACATCATAGCCTAGGTGCTCAAAAATTCTTCTAACAATTCTATTCTTGCCTATATGAATATCTATTCCGATCACTCTTTTATCTCCTCCAACTACCGCTAGATCATTGACATTGGCCACTCCATCTTCTAGTTTCACACCTTCTTGGACATCTTGAAAGTGATTTTCTGTCATAGGCTTATCAAGTTCTACTTGGTATAGCTTGCGTACTTTATGGGAAGGGTGAGAAAGTTTCTTAGCAAGCTCTCCGTCATTGGTAAAGAGCAAAAGCCCTGTGGTATTTCTATCCAATCTCCCTACAGGATACACACGCTCATTGCCTGCATTCTTAATCAGGGTCATGACTGTCTTTCTTCCTTGTGGGTCATCCATAGTGGTGAGGAAGTCCTTTGGTTTATTAAGTAAAACATAAACCAATTTTTCCGGATTGAGCAGCTTATCATTGTGTTTCACAACGTCATCTTTACCCACTTTATGACCCATCTCTGTGACTACTATGTCATTGACTGTGACTTCTCCAGCCTCAATGAGTTTATCAGCATCTCTCCTAGAGCATACGCCCGAGTTGGAGATATACTTATTTAGTCGCATAGAAACCACTTCAATTGGTTGAGGGGTTTCCGTCTTTATTGGTTTTTTAAACTGGACTGGCTTCTTAGCTCTCTTTGGCCTATCTTCTTCTTCCTCTTCAGATTTCTGAGGTTTTGCAGGGCGCTCGAATTTCTTGAAAGGTCTATTTCTTTCCATGTTGTGCTGTATCGCTACAGGGTTAAGTGAAATGCAAAGATAGATTATATATATGGACTTGTTTGAGAACTAAACCAAAAACAACATTTACTTTAGAAAGAGATTTTTACTGACGCTATAGACTGACGCTATAAACCCGCCCTTCTTTTACGGCCTCTGCATCTTTTGCCTGGCCTATCATCATCCCAATGATCATTCCCGCCATCATCCCTAACCCCAAGCCACTTGAGACGCCAGAGGACAAGCCAAAGGCCGTGCCCAAGCTGGTACCAAAGATTAGACCAAACATCATTCCAATAGCTATTCCTATTCCCTTATAATATCCCTCTGGAGTTAACGAAAATGCATCTTTCAAGTAGCTCTTGAAGAGTTCTAGATTCTTCTTAAAATATCTAAGCTTCTGTTGGTAACTCTGGTCCAGATCAAATCCATCTAACTTTTTTTCTATTTTATCAACTTCCTCTGAAGTTAAGTTTCGTGCCTTCAAATCGGACAGAATCGCTATATAAGTGTTATAAACTTTTTTTTCTCTCTTGCTGTCACTTCTGGACTCGAGTTTATTGAAAATTTCAATTGCCGTTTCTAATTTCATATTTCTGATCTTTATCTATTTGTTATATCAATACCTGATTCGCCTCTCAGCTCTTCCATATCTCTCATCATTATATCAAGTTTTTTAATAATTCTCCCATACACTAAGTTCAAGTCCCATTGTCCAATACGGCCTCCAAATAGGGCCAATAAACCCAATGCTAATATCACAGCGATTATGCCTAATAAAGGCAGTCCAAATAACATGAACATGTCTGGGTATTTGTTTTGAAGAAATTCAACTAAATCCTGTCCTGGAATATTCTCTCCAAAGCTTCCAAACCAAAACCCTAAGAACATTGATAGAAAAACATATGGATAAAGATATCTAGAGAGTTTTGTGTTGAGTGACACGAGTTCCTTTATCCATTGATCAAACGAACTCAAATACTGATAACTGTTTTTTGTATTGTCTATTTTATCAAGCTTCTTTTTGAGCTTTCTGTTAACCAACACTACAGCTATGAATAGGAAAAACATTGGAATCCCCATATAGGGTATACCCGTAAAATAGGAGAAGGGCAATATCAATAACGCAAAGACAACGATTGCAATGATGTTTATCTCATACATGCGCTTGAATTTATCGACTATATGCTGGGACTTTTTATTATATAGGTCATTCAATTTAGGAGCGACTAAAACATCATCTTTCAAAAAGCCCTGTTCCCATATTGTTTCAATTGACTTTTCCATCTAGCTCTTTTTTTAATCTTTCCTTTATTCTCGTTATGCGCACGCCTATATTATTTGGATTAGTCCCTATAATATCCGCAATTTCTTGATAAGTCTTTTCCTCGAGATATAGCAATATCACAGCTCTATCTACTTCAGACAATTGCCTTATCGCATTGAACAAATAGTTGAGAGGCTCGTCAGCAAATGCTTTACTGTCTTCAACTACTTCATCTGGCAAATTATCAGAGGTGAATGACACTTTGCTTTTCTTTCTTTTCTTTAATAAGGTCATGCAAACGTTCAGTGACAATCTATAGATCCAAGTACTCCATTTAGATTCCTCCTTAAAATTGTCTTTAGTTCGCCAAATTTGTAAACAGACCTCTTGATAATAATCTTCAAAATCTTCTTGGGTGTCAGTATAAGCCCGGCACATCTTAATAATGATTCCTGCAAAGGGTAAAATGGATGCTGTATAAAAATCGCTACTCAATCTTTTTTATATTCATTAGTGGCTGAAGTCAGAGATTATTACACAGCCGATTGATTTTTTTTAATCATTTTTGTAGAAACAAAAAAAACGGTGCTCCGCTTATCATACAAATATGTGAAACTCTCCTGTTTGAATTGGTTGAAAACGTATTGGTATTGATAAATATAATACGAGTACGATGCTCAATAAGACTATAGGTCAAAAATATCTATTGACCTTTGAATTACCTGTTAAAGACTTTTCCATAATTGTTTTACTGATTAGTGGTTGAAGCCCGAGATTATAACACTTAGATTGAAATTAATTTTAGTAATTCAAAAGACTTAGCTTTTTTGAATTCGAATTTGATCAATTTAAAATTGAGTTATAAAGAAAAGAAAGAAGATCAATTACTGATCAGTCGGATCTTGCTCTCCAATAGCGTTCTCTTCTGTACTAAAGTCCTTAAGTGTTGGAAGTTCATTGATGTGGTTGATGCCAAAGTATTCCATAAATTGATCGGAAGTGCCATAAAGTATTGGTCTACCAATGTTTTCAGACTTGCCTTTGATCTCTATCAATCCTTTTTCCAAAAGTTTTTGAACAGAGTAGTCACAGTTCACCCCCCGGACTTGTTCCATTTCTCCTTTGGTGACAGGTTGCTTGTAAGCAATGATAGAAAGCGTCTCCATTGCTGAGTTAGAGAGCCTCTTTTTTGATTGTTGTTTGAGCAAAATCCCAATGCTAGCCTGATAGGCAGGCTTAGTAAGAAACTGATACCCTCCGCCTACATGGTTGACTTCAATGGCGTGTTCCTCTGATTGAAATCTTATGGTGAGTTCTTCGATTGACTGCAAAATATCATTTTCTGGAATATCCGCTTCGAACATTTCATTTAGGCACGTTTTGATCTCCTTCAGCTTGATGGGCGAGCTAGAACAGAAGATTAATGCCTCAATATGATTTTTAAGAAAGTCCAGGTTATGACTGCTGCTTGAGCTTCGCCTCGATAGACTGTGTAGTATGCGGTACTGCTTTCAAACGCTCTTTGGAGATTAGCTTACCTGTATCCTTACAGATGCCATAAGTGCCATTTTTGATTCTCACCAGTGCATTTTCTAAGTTAGTCGTGAATTTTTGCTGGCGAGCTGCAAGTTGACTTATTGATTCTTTTTCAGCCGTGTCGGCTCCATCTTCCAAGACTTTAGCACTACTAGCGGTACTCTCTGTGCCAGAGCTATTACTTCTGTTGAGACTGCTTTTTAAGGTATTCAATTCACCCTTCGCTTTCTCCAACTTGTCTAAAATGAGTTCTTCGAACTCTTTTAATTCTTGATCTGAATATCTCGTTTTACCTTCAGCACTCATATCTTTAGGTTTAGTTTGAATAATGTCCCAAAAATAAACCGACTATCGTTAAAAAAAAATTTTATGCTGTGTATTTCTACTGCCAAAGTGTCAAGGAGAGGTCACACACATTATGGACTAAAAGTGGCATTTGATGATTAATTACTTTACAATAAACTATAAAGCTTCTAAGCTAGCGAAAGTTCTCTTGCAGCTTCATTCGCCCTTTTTTTCAGTGCGAGTTCATCTATTTTGATATGATATCGCATTCGTAGATATCTTTTTAAAACATCGATTCTACGTTCTTTTTTTAGTTGATCGTTGATCAGCGTATTGATAACACAATTCATAGCACAGGGGTTATAAGTTAAAGCCTCCCTAAATTTAACAGATTTTCTGGATTATTGTTACAATTCGGGAGCTATCACAACTCTTTTTTTGTACTTTATTTGATTTCCTGACAAATCAAACACTTCGAATAGTACAATGTATCCTCCTGACCTTGCCTTCCTTCCGTTGTCCATCGTTCCATCCCACTGAAAAAATCCCTCTAATGCAAGCAACTCATTTTGTGTAATCTTACTTACGATCCTACCACTCATATCAACAATAGACACTGTCCCTACAAATCCCGGATCATCGAATGAATAATTGATCGTAGTAAAATCATCTTGCCCAGATTGATTTGGTAAAAACACTTGTGGTGATATAAAGATGTTGTCAGAATTATTTGTGGATATTTGACGCGATTGAGAATTTACATATCCAGGAGTTGCAAATCCTTCACTTTTTGCAGCTGAATGCCAGTTGTTGAGATCGCTGGTCTGACTTCCAAATGATATCCGCTCTAATGAAACCCCTTTATCGCTATCTAATAACGCATGTTGCATCTTATCATTGTAATTGAAAAAGTCAACAACTTTTGACGATGGACTTAAAATCACAACACCTTGTTCATCATTCGGAAATGATGGTAAGCTTGATACAGCCACTAAACTTTCTACGATTCCTCGAGGATAATCTGCCGCAACTGCCAACGGATCCTGACTAAACACCAAATATTCCCGAGGAGCAATTAATAGATTATCTTGAGTAATCACTTTGAAATTTTCTGGCAAGTCCTCATTGCCATTGGCTATCATCCACCCTTTCAAATTAATGTACTTCTCTGAGTAATTATAAATTTCAACAAAGTCGCCACCTGAAGTAATCGGGTTGTATAATAACTCGTTGACTAGGAGATCTCCTTGTTCGGCAGCTTCAGAAAGTACAAATATCTTTGAGTTGTTATCACCAATGAGATTTCCATTACAATCCTTCAACAAATCAACAATAACTACATGCTCTAAAGAAGCCTCTATTGGACTTGAAAAAACAATAAAGACTTCCCTAAAGTCATTTCCTAATACTACATGATCTACAGCCAAATTTGGCTCAAAAGTGTAACTTGTTGCGGGAAAAGTCGATGCGTCTAGTCTTTCGTTAAACTTTAAAACTAATGAGTCTTCAGTGATGGCAATGGCTGAAAGCAAAATTGGTCCAATTAGGTCGGGTTTGTTTCCATTGATAGAGTTGATTTTGCCGGGCGTACCCCCGCTGTCATCAATACTAGCTGACCAATTGCTCTCTTCTCCACAAAAATTCTCAGAATCAATCAACTCTAGTGACCAACCACCATCCGATTTATCTATACTATTGTGCCATGTGCTTTTATAATTTACCTGATCTATCACACTTGAATCTGCATTAACCAAGGAAATTGATTCTCCTGTATTTGTCAAGGAGTTCCAAGAAGCAATACCAATAACCTCCGCTGTAACATCAAATAAAACCTCATCACCATTATTGCAAAGAATAAAATATTCGTTTGGCGCCATTATTTTGTTCTCATCAGTAATAGTCTCACCATCTATGGTATAGTTGATCACGTCAATGTATTTATCAGACCTATTATATATCTCTACATACTCACCCTCGGGCAATCCAACTACTGGTGTTGGATCAGCCATGATTTCATTGATAACGATATCATTACTTATCGCAGTACTTGTGAGTAAAAAGGTGGTCAACTGATCATTCCCAATATCATTCCCACTACAATCGCTCAAGGCAGTTACTGAGACTGTATAGTTTAGGGAGGTTTGTAACAATTCAGAGAATACAACAATCGCAGTCTTCAGATCAGCTTCTAAATAGATCGTTTCAATTCCTACCACTGGGTCGAAGGTGAAAATTGCTGTTGCGAAATTCGTAGTATCCAGCCGTTCATCAAACGTCACTTTCAACGAATCTGTGGATAGTGAAACCGCTGATAATAGCAGCGGTCCTTCTAAGTCTGGAGTATTGTCAAACACTGAATTTTGTATGCCGGGAGTTCCT
>JAWUWD010000116.1:0-16923 GCA_034112085.1 Cyclobacteriaceae bacterium | reverse complement strand
TTTTATCACTGCTCATTACAAGCCAGCGCAAGAATTGAGTTGTCAACAGATTTTAATTAAATAATCTCCGGTCGGGAGTATGGCATACACTTTCACATGCCCAAATCATATCAAATGATTCATCTTCAAAGGAAGTTTGTGTGAAATCCATCAATTGAAAGGAGACTTTATCATCAAGGCCTCTTTTTATGGCGTTCTGTTTCGAAAATTCCAATTGCTTTTCACTAAGGGTGATTCCAGTAACTGGAAGATTTCTATTTTCTGCAAGATACAGAGCGGCACCACCTACTCCACAACCGGCATCTAAGACATGATCTGATTCTGAAACCTTACTGAGATCCATCAAGATCTTATTGGTATTTAGTAAGGACTGATTGAATGAACTAACCGTATCATCCCAGATGCCATAGTGCAACGATAGATTATTGTCTAGATTCCACCATTTTTGATAATGATTGATGGTGGAATTGTAATATGACGCTACGTCTTTTTTTGTAAACACTTATAGTCTCGGTTGGTGAATCAATCAATAATCCATAAGATCAGAATATTCGAACTGAAAGTCGAGCATAAACTTCAATTTGTCACTATTTATGATTTTATATTCATTCGCAGGTTCTTGCTCAAAGGGAGGTATACCACGTCCTTCTTTAAGGAATTGATTTGTATAGAATGCTCTTCTGTTTGGATGTGAATCAGCACAAGCATTCAATATTTCTCCCCAAATATTTTTTTGAATGATCTGATCGATGATTCTTATACAGTCATCTCTATGAATCAAGTTGACATAACCTTCTGGATTAGGTATTGATCTGTTATTCTTAAAGAAGTTGCCAGGCTTGCGATTATATCCGATCAGTCCACCAAATCTGATGATTGTACATTCGAATTGTGTATTTGTGAGAAATAACTGCTCTATTTCAGGCAGTACCGATTGATTAACCGGTGAAGCCTCAGTGATTACTTTATTTGTAGTTGGATACACTGAAGTTGAACTTATGAAGATCACCTTCTTTATCCTAGATTTTTCGACTTTCTCAATCAAATATTTGAAATCAACGACTTGTTTTGAAGGAAGAGCAATTACGAGTACCTCACTTTGGAGGAAATCAAAAATATCATAGTCTCTTGCGCTAAGATCCAATAAATACGGAGTTATACCTTCCTCTTCTAATTGGTTGATTTTGTCTTCAGAAGTGGTTGAACCTTTTACAGAATGACCACTTTTGGCTAAGTGAGAACCTAAAGGTAGCCCCAGCCATCCACATCCCAATATACTGATACTTCTCATTAAATTAAATTAAGTAACCTTAATACAACACTCTAAATCGAATAGTGTTTTCAATTTCCTTAAGCTCGTTGATAAGTTCTTTGTCATACTCTTTATCAATATCAGTGATCACATATCCGATAGATTCATTGGTCTTTAGATATTGTCCTACAATATTGATTTCGTGATTGGCAAGTACATTATTGATCTTTGCCATCATACCCGGTACATTGTGATGAATGTGAATTAGCCTATGGGCATTTTCAAGTATGGGCAGCTGTAGGTTGGGAAAGCTTACACAATTCGTTGTACTGCCTGTATTGATGTACTCTACGATCTTACTTGGTACAAATTGAGCAATATTTTCTTGCGCCTCAATGGTACTTCCTCCAATGTGTGGTGTGAGAATTGTATTGGGCAAACCTTTGAGTATTGACTCAAAAGGCTCTTCATTACTTTTGGGTTCTTCCGGGAATACATCTACTGCTGCTCCAGCAACTTTTTTGGATTCGATAGCGACTTTGAATGCTTCTAGATCAACAACATGACCACGACTAAGGTTGATGACTATTACCCCAGGCTTCATCATTTCAAACTCCTTGGTAGAGATCATGTGCTCGTTGCTCCCTCTTCCATCTACATGGAAAGAAATAACATCTACCGTAGAGAGTAAATCCTCTAAGGATGTACACTTTTTGGCATTCCCTAAGGCTAGCTTTTCCTCTTGATCATAGTAGTAGACACTCATACCCATTGCTTCTGCTAATACGGACAACTGAGAGCCAATATTTCCATAGCCAACGATGCCCAATTTCTTGCCTCTGATTTCATAGCTATGAGCCGCAGACTTTTCCCATTGGCCTTGATGCATTTTACCGAACTTGTCTGGTAGGTTACGGAGGAGTAAAATAATTTCACTGATTGCCAGTTCGACTACCGATCTAGTATTGCTAAATGGCGCATTGAATACGGCAATACCCTTTTCTGCACAAGCCTTGAGATCAATCTGATTAGTACCAATACAGTACGCACCAATGGAAATTAATCGATTGGCATTTTCAATGACCTTCTTAGTAACCTGTGTCTTAGAACGAATACCGAGGATAGAGACATTCTTGATTTTTTCACAAAGCTCATCTTCGTCCAGTCCTCCTGCATGTACTTCTACATTGTAGCCTTCGTGTTTTAAGAACTTGAGTGCAATAGGGTGTATGCTTTCTAGCAACAACACATTGATACGGTTTTTAGGATATGATATCGCAGTATTCATTTTGTTGAGGTATAAGATTTCGTCTAAACTAGGGGTAACATGATCTGCATTGTCTACAACACTTTGTCTTTCAATATTTTCTGTGAAGGCATAAAATTTATTAGCTAATCCTGCCAGTTTTACCTCATAGTCATTATATCCATCACCAATCATATATATGTCTCCCTGCAGTTTCATCGCCTTGAGTTGAGCAACTTTTCCACCATTAGAGGAAAGTACATTCGACTTATCAAACCCAGATATATGGCCGCTGTCATCGATTTTGAAAGTATTCGCGTAAACATTCTCAGGTTTGATTCCAAATTCAGTGACTATAGGTACAATAAAGTCTTTGAATCCATTGGACATAATATAGATGTCCTCCGAATATTTTGTGAAAAATTCTCTGTTTCGTTTGAATGAAATAGAAACTTCCTTTTTGAGAGTATGTATTAAGGTTTCTAAGTGAGTAGAGTTGGCATTGAGTAGCTTAATCCGTAAGTCAAGTGAATCACGGAAGTCAATTTTTCCTTCCATCCCTCGATCCGTTATGTCACAGATTTGCTCCATAATCGAGGCTTTGTCTGGATTGCCTTCCAGTGATATATCAGCCAAAGCGTCAAAGGCTTCTACTTTTGTAAATGTGCTGTCAAAATCAATGATAAACTTTTTACTGTTGGTTGTAGGCTCACTCATTTCAATAAATTTTTTCAAATATAGCAGTTTGCATTTGATGAAGGTGAAACCTATGGGTATATAATCTTATTTCCAGTATGAATTTTCTAACAATAAGCCATTAGTGTTTTACTAGACATTTGATGGTCTACAAGAGGTCCCGTTTATCATTATGTTGTGATATTATTTACTTTTAAAGTTTTTAATCTGTATTGTTGCGGGCGCAATTAGTAAAACGATAATTCTAAATGGAATTGACTACCCAACAGTCTCTGGTTGAATATTTTAAGGCTTTCATTTCGGATAATAAAAAGTCCAGAATAGAAGAAGTATTAAGTCATAGAACGCGACAATTGACCGTAGTACTAGAAGATATTTATCAACCGCAAAATGCCAGTGCTATAGTTAGAACTTGTGACATATTTGGCGTGCAGGACTTACATATAGTAGAAAATAGAAATTATTATGAACTGAATCCTGAAGTAGTCAAAGGCTCTTCCAAATGGGTAAGTATGCACCGGTACAACACCTTGGAGAATAATACGGTAGAATGCCTAGAACAATTAAAGAAAAAAAACTACCGCATATTGGCAACTTCTCCCAGTCCAGACAGTCTATCTATTAATGATGTATCATTAGACCAAAGAACTGCGTTAGTGTTTGGAACAGAATATACTGGAGTAAGTGATATAGTAAAAGAATACGCAGATGAGTTGGTTACTATACCTATGTATGGCTTTACGGAAAGCTTCAATGTGTCGGTCAGTGCTGCTCTTTGCTTGAATGCACTCATTACGAAGATGCATGCGAGTGATACGAATTGGAACTTAACTGAGGTCGAAAAAGTTGCTTTACGATTGGAATGGTACAGAAGTATTGTGGTAAATGCAGAATTATATGAAAAAAGATTTTTTGAAGAATTGAATAAGTAGCACAGGGTAAAAAGAAGGATAATTGTAGAAGCTATAGGTAAAGAGATGCGAAGATTTAAAAAAACCTTTTTGATAATTTTAGGTACTGCATTTTTGGGGTTATTACTTTCAAATTTGTGGGTGGTATATTCTACAACAGATATTGTCCAAACAGAAATTGAAAACCTAAAACCTCATGAAGTCGGGTTGGTACTTGGGACAAGTAACAAAAGAGCGAATGGAGAAGACAATCCTTTTTTCACAAGTAGGATAGAGGCTGCCGCAAAATTATACAAAGCAGGTAAAATCAAGTATTTGATAGTAAGTGGCGACAATCGCTCCAAATACTATAATGAACCCCTTAAGATGCAACAAGCTTTGATGGAAAAAGGTGTTCCTGAAAATGTAATCACCTTGGACTATGCTGGTTTAAGGACTTTGGACTCAGTCGTGAGATGTAAAGAAGTGTTTGGACAAAATGAAGTAGTGGTGATTACGCAAGGCTTTCACTGTTATAGAGCTCTTTTTATTGCACAATACTACAACATGAATGCCGTTGGCTATGCTACCACCAAGTTGCCGCTAAGTCAGTCACTCAAGACAGTACTTAGAGAGATGCTTGCAAGGCCAATGGCCATATTGGACGCTTATATATTAAAGACACGACCGATGTATTTGGGAGAATCAGAGTTGATAAATCAAGGTGAAATTAATGAATAGGAATATATACTTACTAGTTGGCGCTTTACTTTTGACATCTATCCAGTTATTTGGACAGAACGTTACCATCAAAGGTCGGGTAACAGATAGCAATTCGGGTGACCCAATACCATTTGCCAATGTAGTGTTCAATAATAGCAGTGTTGGTGCCACGACTGATTTTGATGGCTTCTATACTATTTCCACATCAAATTTCACAGATTCTTTAGTGGCTTCTTATATAGGCTATAAAAGGAAATCCAAAATTTACTTAAAAAGCATATCAACGATCAATTTTCAATTAGAAGAAGATGTTATCAGTCTTCAGGAGGTTGTGTTTATTGCTGGAGAAAATCCTGCTTTTGAGGTGTTGAGAAATGTTGTAAAGAATAAGCCCAATAATGACAAAAGGAAATTGACAGCTTACGAGTATGAGACCTACACCAAAGTAGAAGTAGATGTTGATAATATCAACGAGGATTTTAGGAAGAAGAGGATCATGAAAAAGATCATTCAAGTTATGGACAGCGTTGATCAAATAGCCGGAGAAGATGGCAAGCCCATTTTACCACTTTTTATATCGGAGTCCATTTCCAACTTCTATTATAGGAACGATCCCAAGCTAAAGCATGAGAGAATTCTAAAAACAAAAATTTCTGGTGTTGGAGTAGAAGATGGAAGTCTGGTTTCTCAGTTTATAGGATCTTCATTCCAAGAGTATAATTTTTACAATAATTGGTTAAATATAGTTGGTAAGGAGTTCGTGTCACCGATCGCTGACTCTTGGAAGCTATATTATGACTATGACTTGACGGACAGTCTTTATATAGGAGACGACTATAGTTATCGATTAGATTTTTTTCCTAGAAGTGAACAGGACTTGGCATTTTCCGGTACTATTTGGATTACTAAAAAAGAATATGCGCTAAAGCAAATAGATGTTACTGTTGGTAAAAAGGCCAACCTCAACTTCATCGAAAAAATTAAAATTCAACAGGAACTAGCCATAACTGAGCAAGGACCATGGATACCAGTAAAAAACCGAGTGCTTATTGATGTTGGTGAGATTACTAAAAAATCTGCTGGTATGCTTGCGAAATTTTATACATCAAATAAGAATATAAAAGTTAATGATATCAAGGATCGTAAGTTTTATGAGCAACCAATAATACTTGCTGAAGACTATAAGTTAAAAAATGATGAGTCTTATTGGAAGCAATACCGTCACGAGCCTCTTTCATCACTTGAATTAAGTGTTAGAAATATGATCGATACGCTTAAGAGTATTCCTGTAGTGAAGACTTATACTGAGATTATCAGAATAGCTGTTAACGGATATAAGAAAGTGGGTAAATTAGATTTGGGACCTTATCTTTCATTCTATTCTAAAAATACTGTTGAAGGTCATCGTTTTCAATTGGGATTTAAGACCAATATTGACTTTAGTAATAGATGGATAGTAGGGGCTAGAGTTGCGTATGGCACCAAAGATGAAAAATTCAAATATCGCTTATCTGGAAGATATATTGCCTCACGAAAGAAATGGACAGAAATTACCGCCTCTTATATTAGAGATATTGATCAAGTGGGACTTTCAGAGAATGACTTAATTGGCAATGCCGTGTTTAGTACTGCTACAAGGTTTGGTACATTGATCAAACCATATTTCTATACCGAAACAAAAATTGGTGTTCAAAGACAATTATTTAAAGGCTTTAGACAGTCTGTGATATTTGATAAGAGAGCCTATGAGCCAATAGATGGATATTTCGACTTCGCTTATCATATTGATAGTGATGATGTGACAAGCCCTTTAGCTGTTGATTTCACGAGTTCGGAAGTTATTTTAGAATCAAGGTTTGCTAAGGACGAAGTTTTTGTTCAAAATGATAATGACCGCCTCAGTTTAGGCACATCCAAATGGCCAATATTCACTATACGCTACACACATGGATTCAAAGGACTTGCTGGAGGAGATTTTGATTATGATAAATTATCCTTGAACATTAGAAAGAGTTTGAAAATGGGGTTCTTTGGTACTTCCAAATTCTCCTTGACAGGCCAGTATAATTTTTCGGTATTACCTTATCCATTGCTTAAAGTACATATTGGGAACGAATCAATATTCTATACCACAGCAGCATTCAACTTGATGAAATTTTCAGAATTTGTTAGTGATCGATATGTTAGTTTTAAATATGACCATCATTTTGAAGGGTTTTTATTGAATAGAATTCCATTAATGAAAAAGTTGAAATGGAGAACTTTGGCAACTGCCAATGTTCTATATGGAGGGTTGAGACAGGAAAACAGAGATATAATACCTGATACTGACATTTCCGGAAACAATATTGAAGAACCAGGGTTTTTCGAAACAGGCACGCCATATGTTGAGCTCGGGTATGGTATTGAAAATATATTCAAGGTGCTCAGAATAGAAGCAATACACAGAATTAATTATCTGGCGGATCGTCCAGATGTAGATAACTTTGGCATAAAAGTCAGCTTCCAGTTCATATTATAACATTCCAGAGCATTGAATTTAATCTCATCTATTTTAATGTTATATTAAACCTTTCGGAAGTATCGTAGTCAAAGAACTACACACAACGACCAAACTTGGAAGATCAGGAATTACTTAATAAAATTAGGCAGGAAGAATCTCGTAATTACGGGTTCAATATGCTGGTAAGGAAATATCAAGAGCGCATTTATTGGCATATCAGAAAGATGGTAATCGACCATGATGATGCTGATGATGTAACCCAAGATGTTTTTGTAAAGGTTTATAAGAACATTGAGAAGTTCAGAGAAGATGCTCAGCTGTATACTTGGATTTATAAGATAGCTACTAATGAATGTTTGACCTTTTTGAATAAAAAGAAAAGAAGGTTTTTTCTACCTATAGTAGACGTGGAGCAGGAGCTAAGCAATAAAATTGATTCATCTTCTCATATAGATGGTGACCTCGTGTCTATGAAGCTTCAGAAAGCCTTACTTACACTCCCCACTAAACAGCGATTAGTATTCAATATGAAATACTTTGATGATATGAAGTACCAGGAGATAGCGGATATTACCGGTACGAGTGTAGGTGCACTGAAGGCTAGCTATCATATAGCGGTAAAGAAAATTGAAGAAAATTTAGTCTTGGATTAAACCTTTGAGAATAAGTAAAGTCAAAGAAACAGATTATGGAAACGCCAAAGAATAAATTAGATCACATAGAAGCCAAGCAACCGTTTACGGTGCCTGATGGATATTTTGATAAATTGCCCAATGTGATTCAGGCAAAGGCAACTTCACCAAAACGACAATCTGTGGTGAGTTATCCTTTAGCACTCAAGTATGCTCTTCCTGTAGTGGCTTTGACGATAGCCGTTATATTTTGGTTAAGAAGTGTTGATGTCAATACGACACAAGATGTACATCAATTGCTTTCTGAAATTCCATCAAATGATATTATTGATTATTTAGAAGAAAGTGACTTGGCATTAATGGATATTATCGAAAGTTTGGAGGACCAAGAATATGTTTTTGACAATTATATGAATGAAGACGATACGATCAGTGCCGAAGACATGAGTGAGTATTTAGAGGATTATGAATTGACAGGAGAATTTTTATAAAGAAGACTATGAAACACCTATTTACAGCGATAATAATGTGTAGTCTAATGACTATAGGATTATCACAAAGTAACAAAATGAAGCAAAAGATTGAAGCAGCAAGAATTGCATTGATCACAGAACGATTAGATTTGAGCCCGAAGGAGGCTGAGAAATTTTGGCCAGTTTACAACGAATTCACTTCACAACGGAGGTCTTTGAGAGATTCATATCGTCAAGAAAGACTACAAGTCAAAAAAGAAGAAATGACCGAGGATCAACGAAAAGAAGTTCTTCAACAACAGATCAATCTTAAACAACGAGAACTGGATCTTGAGAAGCAATACTCAAATAAAGTTTTGGATGTGATCTCAACTAAACAGATGATGTCCCTTAGGACAGCAGAACGTGATTTTAAACGGATGTTATTGGAAAGGGTACAAAATAATAGAGGACGGCAAGTACAACAGCAGCAATTAAAACAGCGACAACAACAAAAACAGCGGAATAATAACAATTGAGAAGAAGTGTAAATTACAAATCAATTTTATTTAGTAGCCTACTAATGATCAGCCTTTTCATTAGTAGGCTTTCGCGTGCTCAAGATGCTGAATATGATTCGTTATTATCAGTCTATATGAGACTTGATTCTATTTGGTTATCAGAAATAGAAAATGATTCACTCAGCATATTTGCAATAATTGATAGTATGGCAGCTTATAAAGTTCGGTCTCAATTTACATTGAGAAGTAGTTATAATAGTCAAGTGTACAATTCAGGAAGGACTTATGACATAGATCAATATGGATGGAGTAACGGAATCAGCTATTATCATAAATCTGGCATCTATTTAGATCTTTCTGGTCAGTACTATAGTGGAATAGATCCCAAATATAATGCTACTAGTCTTAGTATTGGCTATAGCGACTTCATCACTCCGAAGTTTGGCTATGGCTTCAATTTATCACATGCATTCTACCACGAACTTGAAGAAAGTACAGTAATCAATAATACCCTTAATAATAATATTGGAATCAGTTCATATTACAGCACTAAGCACTTAACCTTAGGATTAGATTATACTTATTCATTTGGATCAGAAGGAACAACTGCCCATCGAGTCGTTCCATCATTGATGATTACACCTTCGTTTTCTGCTAAAGGATTTTTTAAGCGATTCAAATTCAACCCTCTTGTTTTTGCAACATTTGGCTCTGAAACCTTATACACAGAACAGTATAACAACCTTGTTGCTAGGAATATAATTAGGAAAATTGGCAAAGAACGATTTTTACGTAATTTTCAGGATGAAGATAAAAGATTACTCAATTTGATTTATGATACAGAGACTAGCAATTACTTTGGACCACTCAATATCGAGATAAGCCTCCCTTTACGATACAACCATAAGAATTTTTCTACAACGCTTAGTTATAACATCAATCTGCCTATTGCTATTCCGGAAGAATCGTTGGATGATACAATAAATGGGTATTTAGGGTTATCACTTTATTATAGATTTTCAGGTAAATAAACAGTAGAACATAAAAAAAACGCTACCTAGATGTATAGATAGCGTTCTGATATGTAATGAGATTAATATCTATCTTAAGTATTTACGAGCTTTTGATTGCAGCATTGCTCTATCAGCTGTAATGGAAGGATCACTAAATATTCTTGAGGATAATTCGCCAATTACTCCTTTTTTGTATCCCAGTTTTTCAGCAACTTCTTCACAGAACACAATTTCACTTTTAAAAACTTGTCCATCAACTTTCATCAATTGAACAACATTATATAAGTATTCAAATTTCTGATCTTCAGTGAGATTTGCCAAATCACCAATAGGAGTTGGGTTTTTTAACATATGATCGATCTCATCTTGAGGGATACCATTCACTTTAGCAATCATGTGAATGAGCTTTGCCTCTTTGTCTGCAACTGAATTGTCACTTGAAGCAAGCTGGATAAGCATATTTAATTGCGATTTTACCATTGTTGTTAGCTGGTTATATTTATTTGGATAGTAATTGTAACCCAAGATAATACATTATCATTAAATATCTAATAATCATTTGCGTAAAAACACACTTTATTTATCCACAGTAAGCTGTTTTAATTCGATTAAAGATAATCTTGCAAATAAGAAGAAGAAATGAATATCTTTAATGCAACTATGATCATCGTCTCATGTCTTTGATATGAACGTTAAAATTTAATAGAAATGAAAAAGGTAATAATAATGTTTTTGATGTCAGTTTTAGCATTAACGACTTACGCACAAGACAAAGAGGATAGAAAACTGGGCGACTTCACAGAAGTAAAGGTGAGTAATGCCATTAATCTTTATTTGAAACAAGGAAACGAGACAAAAGCGACTATCGAAGCAGACGGAATAGATCTTGAAGATGTGATCACCGAAGTTTCTGGGGGTAGATTGAAAATCTCAGTGAGAAGTAAGAATAATTTTAGAAGAAGTATTCACGTCAAAGTCTATTTGACATATAAATCGTTGAAACTTGTCTCTGCTAGTTCTGCTTCTGATGTTTATTCAGAGTCTATTATCAAAGCCGACAGACTTGAACTAGTAGCCTCTAGTGCTGCTTCAATGGAATTGAACTTAGACGTTAGTGAGTTGGAAGTGTCTGTCTCTAGTGCAGGTGACCTGGAGTTGTCAGGTCGTGCTGGTGATATGACAGGATCTGCAAGCAGTGCAGGGGATGTTGATGCATTTGATTTGATCTGTAAGACTGCTGATGTTAAAGCTAGTAGTGCTGGTGGTATGAGAATCAATGTTATTGAAGATATAAGAGCCAGAGCTTCAAGTGGTGGTAGCGTGAAGTACAAGGGTAATCCGTCTCAGTCGAACACGGATAGTAGTAGTGGTGGATCAGTTCGTAAGTTCTGATCAATAATAAAACTATATGAAATTAAAGACCAGCTAAAGCTGGTCTTTTCATTTTTAGACTGTTTGTTTTCTCCTTATAAGTGTCAAAGTTAGATAATGCAGCTTTGAAAGCCCTGGCATAGGACTTACTCTGTGATATGTCCCATTTTTCTTTGATTTTTTTGATCGTGTACATATTTATTAATTAAGCTAAAATCAATAACGGTTCGACAATTATAATGTTGTATATTATTCAATTCATCTCATTGGCGTAAATGAAAACATTTTTTCGGAACAGGCTCATCATACCACTTCTGGAGTTTCTCAATACTGGAATGTCTCCTTCTAAACTTGGTTTGGGCATGGCCTGGGGATTAGTTCTAGGTATTATACCACTGATAGGGATCAGTACCTTACTTAGTGCCATTGTTGCCTTTGTATTCCGAATAAATATGGGGGTTATTCAACTTGTCAATTATCTAGTGTATCCATTACAACTATTGTTATTCGTTCCGTTCATCAAACTTGGAATTTACTCCTTTGGAGCTAACCCACTTCCTTATCCTATTGAAGAAATATGGAGTCGGCTACAGACCAATTTCTTATATACGATTAGTGATATTTGGCTGACAAATTTGTTAGGAATACTTGTTTGGCTGATCATATCGCCAATATTATACATGGCAACTTACTTTGGTAGTAAGTATTTGATCAATAAAATTTCGATGAATAAGCGTCCGGAAGATGAAGTAACTCAAAGAGATTAGGAGGTTTACTTAAACCTCTAAAAAACAAGATTTGGGCTGCTTAATATCCGCAACCTTCCACTGTTATCTTCCTAAGAAGTCTGCCAAATGGCAGATGAGGCCTGGTTTTGGTAAAAAACTCACCCGGTAATTAATAAATGTTAGGTTTAAAAAACTGATCCTAACCTCTCTGAGTATAGTGTAAAGTTAGACTTATATTTCTATGCTTTCAAACCCTGATTGTTTTAATTTGCTGTTAATTAACGTAATAATTGTTACTGCCTTCTAATCAATATTATCTGATGAAAAAAATACATTTCACTCCAGTCCCATCAGCACTTTTTTATACTGTCGAAGAGCATATCAAACAAGCTCTGAAATTGCAAGTGCCCTCGATCTCTCATCGCGGGCAGCAATTCAAGGGCCTTTATAAACATACTGATCAACAATTGCGGAAATTGATCAATCTACCAGATGATTATTATATTCTCTTTACGAATTCAGCTACAGAAATATGGGAGCGTATCATACAAAACTGTGTAGAGAAGAAGTCGTTTCATCTCGTCAATGGTGCTTTTTCTGAAAAATTTTATCAAACTGCCAGAGAGCTTGGTAAAGATGCTGTTAGGGTAGATAGTCAAGAAGGAAGTGCCGTTGAAGTGAGTGATTTGGAGATTCCTGATGATGTAGAACTAATTGGTCTAGCACACAATGAGACGAGTACTGGTGCCTCTCAGCCGTTGGAAGATATCTATAAGATAAGAGAAAAGTATCCGGATGCTTTGATAGCCGTTGACGTGGTGTCATCCATTCCATATGTTGATTTGGATTTTTCAAAAGTGGACATGGTATATTTCTCTGTACAGAAATGTTTTGGCCTGCCTGCTGGATTAGGTGTATGGATGGTCAACAATCGTGCGGTAGAAAAAGCAAAATTACTTGAAGACAAAGGTATATCTGTAACTAAGTATAGAAAGCTCTCAGCGATGGTAGCTCAATCAAAGAAATTTCAAACAACTTCGACTCCTAATGTATTGAATATCTATCTTCTTGGAAAAGTAGCTGAAGATATGAATAACAAAGGACTCGATATGATCAGAAGAGAGACTAATTATAAAGCTGCTGTGCTTTATCGCTGTATCAATGAACACCCAAAATTGGATGTTTTTATTGAGAATACTAAATATCAATCAAAAACAACGATAGTAGCCAAAACGAATGAAAGCCCTAAAGGCATAATTGATTCACTCAATAAGATTGGTTTGGAAATAGGATCTGGATATGCGCAATACAAGGATAAGCACATTCGTATAGCAAATTTCCCAACACATTCTAACGAGCAAATTGAACTACTCGTAGATCAACTCAATAAGCTTTAGTTTTTTAAACTCTTTACTTTTACTTTTGTAGAAAATACCACTTCAGCTATGGAACCAATAAAGAATGTACTTGTAGGGTTAGACTTATCCACTTTGGATGACACGCTTATTCAGTTTGCTGCATTGATAGCTGATTCTTCTGAGGCGGAAAAGATCACATTTGTCAATATCATAAAGAACCTTGATATCCCTGATGATGTACTCAAAGAGTTTCCAGATATGAAAAAAAATGCTCTTAAAGAGCGGGAAGATCAATTGAAGGAAAGAGTGGCACTTTATTTTAGTCCAAAAAGGAAAACTAAAATAGATTTTCTAGTGAAAGCTGGACGTGGAGCTAAGTCGATATTAGAGATTAGTGGAAAGCTCGATATTGATTTGATCGTTTTGGGTAGAAAAATGTCACTTTCTGGTGGGGGAGTATTGGCTACAAGACTTGCCAGAAGAGCAAGTTGTAATCTTTTGATTATTCCGGAAGGTAAAGAGCTCAAACTAAGTAAGTTTTTAGTTCCTATCGATTTCTCAAGCCATTCTAAGCTTGCTATAGACAAAGCAGTGGAAGTTGCCTATCGGTATGAAGGAGATATTGAGATCACTGCACAGAATGTATATAGCGTTCCTGCAGGATACCACTATAGTGGCAAGTCATACGAGGAGTTCGCAGAGGTGATGAAAAAGCATGCAGAGAAAGACTATGTTAAATTCATGAGTAGAGTGGATACCAAAGGAATAACCATTCATCCTATTTACAATTTAGACATCAATGACAATCTGATAAGTGATATATATGATTTGGCTAATGTGATCCACCCAGATTGTATAATTATTGGTGCCAAAGGCCGTACCGCTACTACCGCTATCTTCTTAGGAAGTTTTGCTGAAAAGCTAATCTCTACAGAGATGAAATATCCACTCATGATTGTAAGACCGAAGGGTAAGAATGCGGGATTTATTGACTACTTCAAAGAGATCTCGAAGTAGTAAGGGGTACTGATTAAATATAAAATTCCATTTGAAATACTGAAGCCTTTTTCTCCTGAATAGGCATGATATGTAAGTGTTTGTTAATCAATTTGTTGTATGTTTTTTATTTAAAATTGATTACAATTATTCTATGTAAAGCGACTTTCTTACCTGGATATTAAGGAATATAGTTAAAACTGTAGGTTAGGGTAAAAAGAATAATCACCAGAAATAGCTATCAATAAAATTGTATTAACAGCATTGATAATTAGACTTCCCCAGCGATACTATTTGCTATGGGAAGGCAATATGACTCATATAATAATGGGCGAAATCATTATCGTGTAGGAAAGTTAAAGGCGTAGGTTATGCCTTTTTCACAAACTCAGATTTTAAGGCCATAGAACCGAAGCCATCAATTTTGCAATCAATATTATGATCACCATCAACGAGTCTGATGTTTTTAACTTTTGTCCCAGCTTTGATAACCGGTTTTGGAGCACCTTTGACTGGTAAGTCTTTAGCTATAGTCACTGTATCTCCATCTTGAAGGACATTTCCATTGGCATCCTTGACTATTATGGAATCATTATCGGCTTCGTCCTCAGGGTTCCACTCATGTCCACACTCAGGACACATCAGTAAGGCATCACTTGGGTAGGTATATGGAGACTTACAATTAGGACAAGGAGGAAATTCTGACATGCTGTATAGGTAGTTGATTACTTGATGTAAATATAAAGAATCGCACTCGGGTAAGTGAGTTTAAAATAAGTAAAAATCTCAAGATTCATCATTATGTTATTTGAAAATATCGATCGATATCCAAATTATGTTGAGAACGTCCTGTATTTTAATTCAAAATTTAGAATCATAGATTATGAAGAGGATTTTCTTTATTATACTTGTGCTCTTACCAATTTCAAACCTTGTTTTTTCACAAATAAGTAAGATTGATAGTCTTGAAACAAAAGTCACTCAGAGGACAAGTGAATTAGAAAAGAAAAACGAAGAGTTAAAGTCCAAAAACAACAAACTCGCTGAATATGCTTTCATCAACGCGCATAAGCTAAGAGCACCTGTAGCAAAATTCTAGGGCTAACTACTCTATTCAAACACCATAAAGTCAAGGATGTGGAACGGGATTATAAAAAAGATAACGGAAAGCTCAGAAGATCTAAATAGTGTCATTAAAGAGATCCAAGTCTCACTAGAAAACAAGGATGTAAATCCAAAATAGTTTAAACAAATCCGCACTCCGCATTGCTAACAATATTAGTTTTTACTAATATTGTTGTCAAATGGAGAGAGTAATCATACACATGGATTTAGACACATTTTTTGTGTCTTGTGAGCGCCTAATAGATAGTCGCTTGATTGGTAAGCCTGTTCTTATCGGTGGAACCTCTGATAGAGGGGTAGTAGCTGCTTGTAGCTATGAAGCGAGGGTGTTTGGAGTCCATTCAGCTATGCCTATGAAGCTAGCTCGACAACTATGCCCAGAAGCGATCATCATTCGAGGAAATTCTCGAACCTACACTCAAAAGTCAGAAGAAGTCACCAAGGTTATTCGTGAAAACGTACCGGTCTATGAAAAGACCTCTATTGATGAGTTTTACATCGATATGACGGGTATGGATAAATTTTTTAATAGCCTACAACTCGCAACAGAGCTACGACAGCAAATATTAAAAGATACTGGGCTACCTATATCTTTTGGAATGTCTGAAAACAAGACAGTATCCAAAGTGGCTACTAATGAAGCGAAACCCAACAACCAAATACGGATCAATCATGGAGAGGAAAAGCCTTTTTTGGCCCCATTGTCGGTAAAGAAGATTCCTATGATAGGAGATAAGACCTATCAGAAACTGCTGCACCTAGGTGTTCGGAAGATAGAGACCATCCAACAGATGGACTGTCGTCTGCTAGAGAAGGTCTTGGGTAAAAACGGTGTTAGTATTTGGCAGAAAGCTAACGGTATTGATAACTCTCCAATTATCCCTTATTCAGAACGCAAGTCTATTTCTACAGAACGTACTTTCGATAAGGATACTATTGATGTTAAAAAGCTTAAAGGAATTTTGCTGGCAATGGCCGAAAACTTAGCTTTCCAACTTCGTAGAGGAAATAAACTGACGGCTTGTGTGACGGTGAAGGTACGTTACTCAGATTTCAATACCTATACCATGCAGTCACGTATTCCATATAGTTCAGCAGATCATATATTGATATCTCGTGTACTTGATCTATTTGATAAAGTCTACAACAAACGACTATTGGTTCGGCTGATAGGGGTGCGTTTTAGTCACTTGGTAGAAGGCGGCTATCAGATCAACCTATTTGAAGACTCGCAAGAACTCATCAATCTCTATGCTGCGATGGATAAGATAAGAGATAGGCATGGGGATCGCAGTTTGTTGTGTGCTGCGGGGCTTGATGCCCGTACGAGGAGTCGATTCAATCCATTTACAGGAGAACCACCAACAATATTGGCAAATAGACGATCGTAAAGGGAGTCTTCTAAATCACCTTCTTA
>JAWUWD010000115.1:0-11187 GCA_034112085.1 Cyclobacteriaceae bacterium | reverse complement strand
ATTAGTAAAAAACCCTTACCTACCCACTTCTCGTATGCGTGGAAAGAATTATTAATTTCCACTAAAGTTTCGATTGACTTCTGATAGTCTTTTTCCAGGTGTTGAATCTCTCCTAATCTATACTGGGCTTCTGCTCCATGTACATCCTTTGCAATATTAAGCGTGGTTAGCAATTCATCTTTTGCCGATTCGTAGTCTCCTAGTCCTATTGATGACTTCGCTACATACAGGGAAGCTTTATTGATTCCATCAGCATTCACTCCACCTAGAGATAGTATCCCATTGGCATAGGATTTAGCCGAGTCATATTGATTTGTTAAATAATACGATTCCATCAGACCACTCTGTGCAGCGTACTGATGCTTTTTGCTTCTCGCTAGTGCATTGTACTGCTGATAAAAGTAGATGGCGTTGTCATACCGTTGTTGTAGAAATTCCAATTCAGCAATTCTACCGAGCACTTTATGATATTGTGTGAAATGTTCATTGGCTATCACTTCCGTATAATATGTCAATGCATTTTCTCGATCATCTATTCGATAATATGACTCGGCTATATAGAATTTTACTTGCTCTAATAAACCACTTTCGGGATATTCGTTCTGATATGCTTTTAACTTCTCTATCGCATGAGCATACTCTTGATTAAAGTATAGTCCTTTCGCTGCCTCAAATTCGACATTGTCAAGGCCTTGCCCATCCGGATGAGCCGCTTTATACTTATCCAGATATTTATCAAACTCTTGAGACTTGCCTTGTAGTGTAAGTACTTCCTGCAGCGGAAGTAAAACATCCTTAGCTAGGCTGTGATTGAGAAAGTCATTGATAATTGTCTCATAGTCACTGATAGCCTTATCGTACGATTTCTTATTATAGTATGCTGATGCCCTTTTCACATGGGCATATGGAACATATTTACTTTTTGGTTTGTCACTTATCAATGTACCAAATGAGGTTATAGCTCTATCATAATGACCATTCTCGAAAGCTAGCTGTGCTTTATTAAATACTGCATCGTCATAGTACTTGGATCGACTATGATTCTGAATCACGTTATCAAATGCCTGATTGGCTGCGGGGACATTACCTTCTATTCCATTGATCAAGCCTAAATGTAGATAACTGTAGTCATTATCTACTCTACTCTGAGCTATGGACTGCTGATAATACTTAATGGCAGCAGAATACTCTTTCTTTACATAATAGCAGTCTGCCAATCGAATAGTTGCATCGTGGTGATTAGATTTTGAAATACTACTCTTACCACTAGTGACATACTCATAAAATTGAATTCGAGCTTTATCATATTCTTTATCATTGAAGTAAGCATATCCTAGCCCATATCTTGCCTTCAATTCATATTCACTTCCGTCTCTATTTTGACTCCAAAGTACTTTTTGATAAGCACTAGCTGCCTCTGTATACTTATTGCCAATAGAGTAAGCCTCACCTTTCCAAAAGTACGCACCTAATTGGTATTCAGTGTCTAGCGGATACAATAACGACTCATCAAACATCTTTACAGCTATGGCATATTGATTTTTATTAAAAAGTTCTATTGCCTTATGAAAAGTAGCTTTTTGATAGACCTTTTTCACCTCTGTCGTTCTAGAAGACAAAGTTTCAATGTACTTCAATGCCTCATCATAATCATTTTCATTGAAATATGCTTGAGTGAGCAAATCACTTATTGTATTGCGGTATTTACCTTTCGGGAATTCTTCCAGGTATCGTTTCATCAATGATATCGCTTGATGTGTTCGACTCACTTCATAGTGAAGTTTTGCTGAATGATATATCGCTTCTTCTTTCAGATCTGGAGCCACCTTATCATTGAGTAACTGATCAAATGCTGTAATGGCAAATGTTTTATTTCCTTGGTTTGTATATAGTATTCCTAAATAATAATCAGCCTGATGAGAGAGTTGTTCATCTTTTGTGTTGACCTTTTTGAAAGCTTCAATTGCACGGTCGTTCTCACCAGCAACATAGGCCGCATACCCCATCCGATAGGATAACTCAGGGCTTACTTTCCCTTTAGAATTGTAGCTTGAAAAGTACTCATTAGCTTTTTTGAAATCTCCTTGATGGAAATATGCTTCTGCCACCAACAATGATACATCAGCCCTGCTCGTGATTTTATCTCCACTTTTCAGCATGGGCTCTGCATAAGTTTGCAGTGACTCATAGTCCTTTTGTTTGTAATAAACATTGGCAATCATATAAGGCACCATTTTAGCATATGACTGGCTTTCTGAAGCTCTCTTTAGATCAGCTAAAGATTCATCATAACTAGCTTGTTCATAATTGATATAACCAGCATAGTAGCTCGCTCCTGCTCTATATGGTCCTTCCTGTGACTTGATTTCATCAAAACTCTTAAGTGCCGGCTCAAATTTCTTTTGAGTAAAGTAAGCATAGCCTCTTTTGAAGTAAGCCGCATGACGCTGGTCTTTGTCTAAAGTCTTAAAGTCAGCTTTGTCAAAATAAATAGCTGCGTTTTTATAGTTCTTCTGTCGGTAATAGAAATCACCCAATTCATAATAAGCCACTGTTGACTTAGGATGGTTTGGATGTTGATTGATGAAATTGGTCAACAGTCCTTCCCCATCTTGGTGATATAGGCTCAATGCACTGAACGCAACAAAATATTTGGCGTTTTGTTGTTGAATGGTGTTTTGAGCAAGAGGAATATATTCTTCGAAAGTTCGTCTTGCGGCTCCGTAATTGGATTGTTGCAGTAGTTCTAGTCCATCGCGATAGAGTTGATCTGGAGAATTGCTGCTAATGTGCTGCTGTGCCACTAATGAGCCTCCTAGCATAGAGGACAATAGAAGGCTAATAATTATGATATAACGCATGTATATGCTCGAGTAGTTCTTTGAGTTTCACTTCTAACTAAACGATGTAACAATTATTGTTCCATCATCTTAGAAATGTTTGCCAAATGTACTAAACGGCATTGTAAAAACACAGTTCATTTATTTGAAAGAAAGTTTTAGAAAGAATCAACTTGCTCCCTCTATAGAGCAAGTGAGAATAAATCATCAATCAAACTTTTCAACTCAATCTGACTGCATCATTGATACTATCATATATACCTTAGACTTTGGTGGTGTTTTCTCTTAAATCATTGGTCTGATCCCAGTCCATATTAAGAATAGGTGTAGAATAAATAGATGGCACATTATCAGGATATTTGTCAATCAAAGCCTGATCAACCGTATTGAAAAGCAAAGCTTTGGTTTTAGCCAAAATCAAAAAATAAGGCAATTGTTTACTCTATCCATTTGATCTTGTTCTTATTACTGACTGAACAATCAATGCGTCAACGATTAACTTTTCGTCCTCTAGGTAATCAATGATCTCTAAAGCTTGACTTTCATCATGAGTACCAATATGTATGAGCATCATATTATTTTACGTTTAATTATTAATCTATTACAAATAAACCTGCCGCCCATTCCAATTGACCAGTTGCGTTGCCATAGTCCGATTTGAGTTCTATAAGTTTTATAGCCGCACCCAATAGCTTGTTCTCTCGTGAATTAATTAAGAATATAGAGCTTTCTCCATTTTCAAACTTAATCTGTTCAGCATCGAGCATTAGTTGATAATTACGTTGAATCTCTTCCTGCTGAACCAGCATCTGAGCAAGTGTCAAGCACTTGTTATAATATTGACGTACCTTATTCTCAATCTGTCTACTCTTATAATTAAGCTTGAGCTGGTTTTCCTGCTGCTTAACATCAACCATTTTTAGTTTAGCCCTCTCCTTCCTTAGTAATAAGGGGAAAGAGAAATCAAATCCTGCCTTATAGTTATTCTCTAAAAATGCCTGATTTTCAAAGCTGTTTTTCTCAGAGAGCAAAACATTATAATTCACATCCAATTTTGGTTTGAGTTGGTCACTGCTAAGTCTACGATCTAGCGCTAGGGTAGAGTTCTTCAACCTAATAGATTCTAACTCTGGATGCCTTGCAGCTATTTCCAAATATTCATCTAGCAATAACAGTGCATTGATTGATATATCCGTAACGGGCAATGCCTCGAGTACCAGACTATCACTCCAGATAAAGTTTTGTAACAACAAGCCACTATTGCCATACTCAAGTGTGGCCTTATTGAGATTATTACTCCACTGCTGTACTTGTATTAAGGTTTCTGTAGAATCTATCCCTGCAATATCTCCATTGATCACCGCTTGGCGAATCCCCTCATATCGCTCACTGATGAGTTGATAGTTAGAAACTGCCAGTTGTTGCTTTTGATAGGCCTCATACCATATCCAGTAGGTATTATTAGCATCTAATAGCAAATTGTTAAGTACAATCCTGGCTTGATTCTCAAAGCTCATCCCCTCAATCTTGCTCTTCTTTAAGGCAATATTTCGTGTATTGGCTAATAAGCCTTGTCCCAACGGAACAGATAGCCCTGCATAATACAGGCCTTCGGAAGGTACATTATTCTCAGGATTGAGAAATAATCCATTATTGCGTTCTAGTCCAACTTTCAGATCGATATTGAACTGTGTAGGCAAGTGCAGATAGGTGTTCCAAGTGTCGTAGTATCGCTTATCTTCGAACTGTTTATTAGCAAAGTTAGACACCAACTTTGGATCAAAAGCACCTCTAGCTCCCATCACTGCAAGTCGTGCACGTGAAGCCACAAGCTCGGCCTGCTTAGCGACTGGGTGATATTCCTTGACCAAGTCATAGTATTCATCCACTTGTAACAATCCATCAGTCGAGGACTGTGAGATTGCCAAATGGACGCCCAGCAAGGCTAAGATCAATACGCTATATTTTAAGCTCATCTTACTTCTTGGCTTTATCTTTTAACTTCATTGCTTTTTGACTGTCGTAGAAATCTGGTGGAAATCCGTTGAGTTGTCTCCAGAGTTCGTACCATACTGGCACATTCTTAAGCAACGCAATACCATAAGCCCCTGATCCCAATCTCAGTAAGCTGGGCCACTCCACGTCATCCTTATCCGGGACTACGAGCAACCTAAAGTTACCATTAGGACCAGTAGCCTTATCAAATGCGATAATCTCTCCTGAGAAAGTACCAAAAGATAGTCCGGGCCATCCGCTAAACACCAAGGCTGGCCATCCATCGAACTGCAGCCTGACTTTGTTGCCTTCATGAATTAATGGCAAGTCAAGCGGTCGGACGTAAAGCTCTACAGCCATGTCATACTGAGCAGGGATAAAACTAAATACGGCTTGTCCGTCTTTTACAGTCTCACCTATACCCGTGATCAGTGCCTTGGTCACAAACCCATCTTGCGGTGCAGTAATGTGATAAAAGCTACTCCTGCGTTGATAGTTGGATTGCTGAATAGATAGCTTGTTGAAGTCACCTTCCGCACCTAACGCACTCGATAGCGCTGACATACGGTCGGACTGAGCTTTTGCGATCTTCTCTTTGAACTCGTTTTCCACAGTACTCAAGTTGATCTGTGCATTGATCAATTTATTTTGACTTGATAACCATTTATTTTGAATGGAAATTTTCTTGTTGACCTTTTCTTGCAGTTTTTCTCTACGTTTTTCGAGGTCAGTCAAGGACTTCAATCCTTGCTTATAGAGCGTTTCTTGCCGATCAAATTGCTTTTGCGCAATATCTAAATTGATCAGAGAAGTTTGATAATCAATACTATCTGACTGTACTTTTAGTTCGGCTTGCATGAAATAGTTTTTTGCTTGATCAAGCTTAAGTATTGAGTTTCTTTGCAGTGCTGATATCTGATTTCCCAAAGCAGTGGCCTTATTGTTGTAAGCCGTGATCGACTCATTTTTTACCCTGGCCTGATTCTCACTACGTTCGATTAGCTTAGGATCGAGATATTGTGACTTCATCTCTGATAAGAACACAATGGTATCACCCTTGTCTACATACTCGCCCTCCCGTACATACCAGTTTTCTATTCTTCCTGAGATCATCGAGTGAATATTTTGTTCCCTATTCTCTGGCCTCAGCGCAGTCAGTTTACCTCTAGCACGGATATTTTGTGTCCAAGGAAAGAATAGAATAATGAATGCAATGAAGAAAATTACTGAGAGAAGGATCACTAACTTTCGAGAAGCATTCGTTCTCATGACCTCTTGATAAGACGATTGGTCCTTCAAAACGGTATCTCTGTCTATTGAATTATTAGATATATTGAGCATGATATTTCTCCTTATTTTTTTCTAGCACTTGTGATATCTACGATTCTTCCATGTTCCATGGTGACGACTCTATCACACTTGTTCATCACTATAGGGTCATTGGATACTGCGATCAATGTCCAACGGTTCTCCTTTCCCGTGAGTATATCGGCAATGCGCAGGCGATCATCATAGTCTAGACCTACCAATGCACTGTCCATGACTACCAATTTCGGTATTTCGGCTATCGTTCTAGCCAATATAATCTTCTGCTTAATACTTGATGATAAGCCAGAACCTTCCGGTTTAATCATCGTACTCAGGCCTTTCGGTAGATGCTTGAAAAACTCATTAAGTCCAACTGATTCTATCGCCCAAAGTATGTGCTCAATAGTCACTTCTTTTTTGCCTACAGATATATTTTCCTCTAAAGTTCCAAGAAACAAGTCTTGAAGATTAAGATTATCTCCAATGACTGATCTCAAGCTCATAATGTTGATATCTCCCATTGGGATTCCATTGTAGAGCATCGAACCTTCATATTTACTATATAGACCAGCCAGAAGTGAGATCAATGTTGACTTTCCTGATTGGTTGATACCCGTTATGCAGATTTTTTCGCCAGCTTCAATTTTTAAACTCACATGGTCAATGGCAAACTCAGTTGAGCCAGGAAATTTGAAGGACAGATCCGCAAGCTCTACTGCTATTCCGTCTTTACCTTTACTAATCTCCTCTAAGTCTATACCATCTTCACTTTCTATTTCGATATCAGTGACTTGTCCAAGTTTTTCTAATCCGGTAAGCACATCATATACTGTCTCCATACTAAGTATCAGCTTCTCAGCAGAACCTAGAACAAGCAGTATGATAATCTCAGAAGCTACAAACTGTCCAAGATTAATTTCTTGTTGAATCACCAGAATACTACCCAGTATGAGTAATCCACCTGTGATGATAGTTTTAAAAGCTACAATGTTTGAAAATTGAAAGATCAACACTTTAAAGTGTTGCTTTCTATACTTTAGATAATTCCCAACATATTCATTCATCTTCTTAACCGGAAGTTCTGTTCTACCAGCAAGCTTGAAAGTTCCCATTACCCGCGCCATTTCCTCTAACCAGTGCGCGACCTGATACTTATACTTAGACTCCATAATACTGGTCTTCAGTCCTTTGGGTCCAGTCAAAAATAAGATTATGGTAATAAGACCTACCAAAATAATCCCAAAGAACACAAAGAATGGGTGATATAAAGAAAGTAAAGTGAGCCCAAAGAGAATTTGTAAAATCGAACTTGAGAAATCTATCAAGATCTTCGAAAGACCTTTTTGTACAGTTAGCGTATCAAAGAATCTGTTCATCAACTCCGGGGCATAAAAATCGGAAATAGCCTCATATTTAAACCTTGGAATACGGTGTGCAAATTCAAATGAAGCCCGTGTAAATATTCTCTTCTGTAACAATTCCGTCAGCGATAGCTGTAATATTTGAATAACTCCTGTGGCAGCCACACCTATGACCACAATGAAGATTAAAAGTCCCCATGAAGCCGAATAATCTGCACTGATTACAAAACCAATGATCGCCTGTACACCTAATGGAAGCGTTAGGTTGAGCAGTCCATTGAAAACGGCATAGGCATAAATGATGAATATCTCTCGCCTGTCAAGAGATAGCATCTTAAACAATCTCTTAAGCGGAGTGAGTTTTGGTTCACCCATTGTATTAGTTGAATTCATCTATTATTTCTTAGAGTTTTCGATTAGTTTGAACACAGTGTCTTGAACAAAATCATAGACCTGTGTTTCAATGGTAATATTACTGTCCTTGGATATTTCTGTCAAAGATGGTAAGTGCAAGGCGAAAAAGGCCTGTTGATGTGACGTCTCTAATAGCATACTAGTAACGGCATTGGCATACTTATAACTAGGATTGATAGTCAAAATGACTTCTGAAATCTTATGACATAAGCTTTTAAAGCCCATGAAAAGACCTTGATTATTGATCTCATCTACATGTTTCGTTAAATAGGTTTTATCAGACTCTATTTGAACCAATCTTCTAAGTGCATTGAGGTCTATACTCGCACTCACACTTTCAGGCATACTTTCTACATGACAAACTATCTTGAGAACTTCTCTTAGTTTCTCTTCCTTATTGGTGATAAAATGGGTCCTATAATCTATCATATACTCCAACCATGACCAGTACCAGGTCGCCAAATAGAGTAATAATTTGTGCTTATTTTCAAAGTATCGATAAATCGAAGCCTCAGTAGATGATATTTGATTAGCTATTTTTTTAAAAGTAAACTCCTCATAACCCATTTGATCAAGCATTTTAATACTCTCCGAAATGATTTTACGACCAAGATCCGATGACTGTGGATCTTTAGAGTAGTACTTCTCTTCTATAATTATATTAACTGAAGACATATTATTAAAGCATTGTTAGAATATTTAAAGTATAAATATACACAATGATAGTAATACTATTGATAACGGAAGTCTTATTAATTTGTTCAATATTATTTATTTAATTCAGATATAAATGGCTTGTCGATATTTGAGTTCTTACGCAGAACTCGTAACAGAGTATCCAAAAGAATTGTTTATGTTCAAAATGTTATAGAAAAATTATTGGTAGTTCTAATAAACTTAAACGACTCACAATTTCAATACAACTTACTTTTCTTCTCTTATGAAACAATGCACTATCATAATATCATTCTTCATGTTTCTAGGCTGTACAAGTGATAAAACGAACTCTAATAGTACTGAAATTGATATTTCAAACAAAAATAACCCTGCCACTAAATTATATGTTTTCGATTCCGGACGCTTGATTTGAAATGATGACTCAACCATTATCTCTAACTTTCACAAAAAAAAGATTGAATTAGCTGATCAGATTATACTCTCAGGAGATCTTTATGTCATGGATGAGCAACGTGAATATTCTTGGATTCCTAATAGCAATGTGGACAAAGAATAAACGAGAGAATCTTACAAATTGATAGAGAAGCTGATGGATAGCACCAATGCATCGCTATGGATACAACATGATTTGAAGAAGTTCAATTCGATGAACTTATCACCAGAATATTATGAGTAAATAAAAGTACAGGAGCTTTATGAGCCCCTGTACTCATTCTTATTCGTATCTGAGAGATTCTATTGGATTAGTTCTAGCTGCTTTTAGCGATTGATAGCTGATCGTGATTATAGCCACCATCAACACTGCGAACCCAGCTACTAAGAACACTGCCAAGCCAATACTGGTCTGATAGGCGAAGTTACTAATCCAGTCATCCATGACCCAATAAACCAATGGACTTGCTATAGCTACGGATGCTACTATCAACCAAACATATTCTTTAGAAAGCAGTAGAAAAATCTGAGGTATAGACGATCCGAGTACCTTTCTAATCCCTACCTCCTTGGTACGCTGTTGCGTAGTGAATGCTGACAATCCAAATAATCCCAAACAGCCTATGATGATTGCCAGTATAGAGAAACTCATAAAGAGGTCACCAAATTTTTGCTCGTTCTCATACTGTCGATTGAAATAATCATCCAAAAAGAAGTATTGGAATGGATTACCTGGAAATGCCTCATTCCACTTACTTTCCACACCTGCTATTGTGTTTGACAAATCACCAGTGTTTATTTTCATAGAAAAGAACTCAGCATTAGTCGGACTGCAATAGAACATCATTGGATCAGTCTTCTTTTGTAGTGATTCTTGATTATAATCATTGACCACTCCGACCACTATAGCATTCCATTGGAACTGAGGCATAGATAATGTCTGGCCAATAATGTCTTCCGGATCTTTGAATCCCAGTATCTTCACTGCAGATTCAGACAATATGAGCGAGGTATCTGGATCATTGAAAAACTGTTCTGAAAACGCTCGACAAGCAATCAAATCCATCTCAAATGCCTCAATAAACTCATAATCCATACTGTTCATTCTCAGTGTGACTAACTTATCATCTCCACTCCCATAAAGTTTAACTGGTGCTTTAAATTCTCTCTTTTTACCTGGAACTGTTACCGATCCAGTCATTGATTTTATATTAGCGTCCTTTCTTACCTCATTTTTGAAGAACTCTATGCTCGCCACCCTAGCATCTCTATCTTGACTCGTAATACCAGGACGTTCAACTACCAACATCTGTTCTATATTCATCCCTATATCTTGAGAACGCATAAAAGTCAATTGCTTGTAAACTATGAATGTTCCTGCAATGAGCGCGATGGATGTTGTAAATTGAAATACAACAAGTCCCTTTCTCAGCCATCCACTTCGGTATTTGGCAGCTCCCTTACCTTTGAGCACAGCTACTGGAATAAATCCTGACATAACAATCGCTGGATAAAGTCCTGAGGTCAATGATCCGACCAGCCATATGACAAAAAGTTTGATCGCGAATGAGGCAGTGAAGAGTCCTTCGATGGTGAATTGCTGTCCTGAAAGCGCGTTGAATACAGGTAGGGCAAGAACAATCATACCTAGAGCCAGTACGATTGATAGCAAATTGATCATTCCTGCTTCCATCAAGTATTGCATAATCAGTTGTGGTCTTCCAGCTCCCATCACTTTACGTACACCAACCTCATTGGCACGTTCCATCGCTTTCGCAGTAGAGAGATTTATATAGTTAACCCAAGCTATCACTAGGATAAAGAAGCCAATGATCATCATGAATTCGACAGCACTTTGATCACCATTGGTTTCCGGTTCCTCTGCCAGAGTGGATGTCAAGTGAATATCAGTGAGTTTTTGCAAGCCAAGAATATCCTTTCTATTGTTCTCGGCTAGATCAGGACTATATTTGTTAACTATTTCTTCAAATTTAGATTCTACTACTTTGAAGTCAGCGTTTTCATCTAACTCAATATAGGTGTACATATCTTTTCTCCCCCAATTTTCATCATAGCGCGCTGGAGCCCAATCGCCTCTTCCCAACAAAGTCTTATAAGAATATAAGACGTCAAATTTGAGATGAGTAGTACTGGGTAAG
>JAWUWD010000114.1:0-48604 GCA_034112085.1 Cyclobacteriaceae bacterium | reverse complement strand
AATATTTACCCATATTACTTATTTGATACTTGTCGATTAGAAAGAGATGCTGTCATGGCAGAATCTATTTAAGTCCTAAAAGTAATTAAAATATAAAAGTCCTAAACGCAGTCTTTATAAAAAGGTTGGGCTTGGATTTGTAATTCTAGTTTAAGGGTTAGAAGAGTGGGCTTTTTCAATTTTCTTCTCAAGCACTTTTTTTTCAACAGTTGTCTTTACAAGGATTAAAGCAATCTCTAAATGCTCTAAATGTTTGGCTGGGTCAATATCCTCATAGAGGTCAGCCAATAAGGAATGGTATAGATGATTGTTTTTCAAATCTATTTTTAAAGCTTCAGTAATAGCTTCTTCCTTGCTATTGGCTTTAGACAAGGCATATGTCCTGTTTAAAGCAATTATTGATGAATATTCTATTTGGAGTAATTGATTATATAACTGGAGGATGCTTTCCCATTTGTCTTTAACAGAATCATCTTTAGTGTGCCAAAATGAAATCACGGCTTCTAAATGGTATTTGGTCACTGTTCCTTTAGCTGACTTATTCAAAAAGTAAGTTCCTTTCTCAATCAATTCGAAATCCCAGTTGTCTTTGTTTTGGTTATCGTACAAAACCAATTCTCCATTATTGTCGATTCTTTCGTCAAACCTTGAAGAATGAAAGCACAATAGCGCCATTAGCGCATTTGCCTTAGAAAGGTCAGTAGATGGGTTTTCTAGTAAAATATAATTTAATCGCATAGCTTCTATGCACAAATCTTTTTTCAGCGTTCGTTCAGAAGAAGAAGAGTAATACCCCTCATTAAATAATAGATAAATAATGGATAATACGTTATCAATTCTATTGTCTAAATCTTTATCCGAAGGGGGAGATAGCTCAATTTTATTTTCTCTGAACGTGGTTTTTGCTCTAGCCAATCTTTTGTTGATGGTCTCTTTGTTACTTAAAAAAGCGTTTGCAATTTCTTCAACCCCAAAACCACATAATACCTTTAAAGCCAATGCAATTTGTGCTTCTGAGGAAATGATTGGATTACAAACAGCAAACAACATTTGCAACTGGCTATCTGCAATATTGCCTTCAGAAAAGTTCGGTTCTAACTCGATATTGTTGTTCGAGTTTTCGAGTTCGGGCTTGATTTTGTGATTAAAGACCTTATTGTGCTTAAAGTGATCTTTGATTTTATTCTTGGCCACTGTGTAGAGCCAAGAACTTGGGAAAGCAGGAGCTCCTTTCAATCCCCAGGTTTCTGTTGCTATTAAAAATGTATCACTGACAATATCTTCCGCTAACTGAATATTGGTCAGGCCATAAGTTTTACAAAGTACAGAAACGATTTTACTGAACTCAGTACGAAAAAGGTGTGGTATTAGTGCTTTTTCTTTCAATTATACGCCAAATTGATTTAAGTGATGGTCTAAATGTTTGTAAAAAATGTTATTCCACTCTTCACTTTTTAAACTTCCAAAAGAATGAGATTCTTTTCCGTCAAAATGACTTTCTCCCAATGTTTTAGTTTTTTCAATGTAGTCAATCAGGCGTTGTTTTTCCATAGCAAAATCTTTTTCTTCTTTTATAATGAATTGGGGAGCTGTTTTCCCGTTTTTCGTATAGGGTTTATCCGATACAACTTTACTCTTAACTAAATTTTTAAGAATAAATTTCACGAAAGCATTCGGTTTCGGATGGTTGTTGCTGTACACCATTTCATAAGTCACATTGCAATGTGCCAACATCTGACCCGTACTCATTTTACCCCAAATCGGCTTGAGGTCTGCATTTAAATTGCTGATTCTTGCCATTACTTGGGAAACAGCCTCTTGTTCAAATATATTATTTTTCATTTTTTCAGTCTTAGTAGAGGGCTATGTTCAAAGCCCTCTAGAGTGATTAGTCTTGCTTTGGGATGATCATTACATCTCTTACTTCTACTTTTCCTCCAAGAGATAATACAGGGCAACCTTTTGATAGACTGACGGCATCTGCCAAGTCATCTGCTTTCACTATAATGTATCCTCCCACTCTTTCTTTTACTTCTACATAAGGGCCATCCGTAACCATTCCATTTGCAGAAACTGTCTGTCCTTGAGTCCCCAAAGCATTTGTGCTTACAAATTTTCCTTGTGCAGCAATTCCACCAATCCAATCTTGCCAATGTTTAATGCTTTGCTGCATTTGTTCTGGAGAAGGTTTCTCTGAGTTTTGATTTTCACTTCTGAAAATCATCATAAATTCGGTCATAATTTCTAATTTTTTAATGGTTATGTCTCTATATCGATTGAGCTTTAAGAAATAGGACACGAGACATCATTATTATTATCGTCTTCTTGAAAAGAACATCAGAATAGTAGCTGTGACTACCTAATACATCAGTGTGATGGCAGCATTAGCCCCAAGGGAGACTAACCAAGCCTGGGCGGAGCAAATACTAAGGTCAATCTTACATTCTGTGCCAGCTCCAATTGTTCGCATAATTTCGATGGATCACTTTTCACACTTGATCTTAAGATCATTATGGTAATCCTACAGCCGGTCGGCTTCTTTGTTTGAATTTATCGGCCACTATTTTGAATTCCTTCATTCCATTTTCTAACAAACTCATCTGACCATGCATCCCAGCCAATTGTATATAGTGTCCAGATGGTAACTCCTAAAATAATTAGATTTAGTACCAAGCCGATAATTGCAAAAATCTTCCCTTTTTTAATTTTGCTGATATTGGAATAAGCATTTGGGTCTTGCTGATATATTTTTTCGGATTTCCTGGCTGACATCAAAGAAGTCAGAGCAAAAACAAGGGCGATTCCTCCAAAGAAAAACAGGGAGCAGCTCAATATTCCTAACACGTAAATCAGTCTGCTATTTGGTAATTTTTTTCCTGTCATAATTTATGTTCTTTATAATACTAATACAATCTGATTGCCTTACCTGTTCTTTTTTTGAATTTGACTTATGCTGGTTGAAACAGGGCCTTAGTAATTTTTTTGAAGTATTTTATTAATGTTGCCAACAATTTGCCGGAAGAATCTATGTTGCTGATGTATTTTATTGTTTGAATATACTTATTTAGACTACTTCCCTAAAGCAATTATTCAAAAAGTAATGATCGGTTGATTAATCGGTGAGAGGAAGGTGATTAAGGTATGTTCTTAGTAGCAGGATTGCTAAGATTAATTTTATATCAGCTACCGACTCTAACTATTCCCGTAATTTCAGTTCATTGCTTTTTAGAGTTGGTGATCTTCTAACCAATCAAACCACGTTTATTCATAGGTTCTGATGAGATGTGTTTTCACTCTGGGATAACTAATCTCATTTTTAGTAAATCTGGTTTGAACCCTATTTTTTTATAAGCATTTAAGGCGCTGTCATTCTCAGCGTAAACGTCTAACTGAATTTCTGATATATTCTTGCTTTTGGCCCATTCAATTAACCTTTCCGTAATTTTTCCATTTATGCCTCTTCCTCTGTATTGAGGAGACACAAACATAAAACCCAAATAAACGTATCGCTCAGGATCGAAATAGGGTTTAGATTTTCGGATCAGTGCATAACCTGAGCCAATAATTTTTTCGTCAATTACTGCCACCAATACTTGTGCATCATTCCGTAGAATAAGTTCTTTTAAATCGTAATAGACTACTGGATTCTTTTTAATGTTCGAAGCGAAGGGACGTTCAAATTGAATGATTTCTTGTTCGAATATTTTAAGAATATGAAGGTCCTCAAGCAGAGCCCCTCTTATGTCAAGATTGATTTAGCCATTGCAAAGTTTTTAGGTCTTCAGTATTTTTATTTGATATTTTCTTCAAATGCGCCACAACATTGGCAGTAGTTATTTTTTCAATTACGATAGATAAAGTCGGGTAAGACTTCTCCGAAGAATCTAATTTCCCCTTTCCTCAAAGCTGCCTGAAAAGAGATCTGAGATTTGTCATACTCACTTCTCACAGTCACTTTGCAAGTGACTAATATGTAGGCTTATACATCGATCTTATGCAGTCACACTCAATCATATAGAAACGATTAAAAGATACTGTGTCATAATTGATGGCAGAGTGATTTCTATAGGTAGTAGTTAAAGACAAGGGTTTCTAGCAAAAAATTCAAAGATGATGCTCTAGAGCTTCATCTTTGAATTTTTATTCATTCTCATTATTACTCTGAATCAGAAGGCTCCTTGTCAATAGCCTCAATGTCTTTGATTGCTTCCGCACTTGGAGGATATATTTTCGACACGATGACACCCACAATCATCGCCACAACAAACGATGGGAAGAGCACATCTAGTTCCACAAAATAGGCGCCAATACTCTCCATTTCCTGCGCGACAAACTTAAAGAACCCTACAGAGAAAAAGCCAGCAATCATCGAAGCCATGGCTCCTTTTTCTGAATAACCCTTCCAAAACAAAGTGAGAATAATAACCGGGCAGAAGGTGGCGGCAATGCCAGCCCACCCGAAGAGTATCACCCAGAACATTTGCCTGTCGGGGGAAATCCAATTCAATAAGATAGCTAAGACTAATGCGGTCAAAGCCATAATGATCGTGGCAATTCTTGAAATCTTCGTTAGGTTTTCGTCTTTTATGTCTGGCCTGAATATCTTCTGATAGAAATCCCGAGTAATAGCACTAGAGGCGAGTATCAAAAGCGAATCAATGGTTGACATAATCGCTGATAGAACAATGGCTACGTAGATAGCCACTAAGAAGGTTGGTAAGAATGTTTCAGTCATCATGCTCAGAACGTCTTTTCCTCCGACACCTAATATCGACTCTGCATCTTGACCTGACTCTGTGAAAATTATTCTAGCAAGAATTCCTATAGTTACGGCCGCAGCATCTGTGAGTAAAGTAAAAGCCAAAGCAACCCATTTCCCTTTATCGATTTCTCGTTCACTTTTAATGGACATGAAACGAACATAAACTTGTGGAGAGCCTAAGAACCCTAATCCAATCATCGAAAATCCGAGGATGGTGAATACGTTCATCCAGATATCATCACTCTTGCCCCAGATGTTAGTAAGCATAGGATCAATTTGATTCAGTCCTTCTGTGATCCCTGTACCATGATCCATTGAAAACCAAATGACAATAGGCAAAAGCACAAGTCCGATGAACATGAGTATTCCTTGAAATAGATCCGACCAAACCGCGGCTACAAATCCACCTAAAAAGATATAAACCAATACAATGAGAAAGCCAATCAACGCTCCCAAGTGATAGTCGATACCCAGCATAGAATTGAATGCTACACCGGTGACATCTATCTGAGAAGCGACATAGATCACTATGAACACTACCAATATGGAGGCAGCTATTATTCTGAGCGTATGTGATGTTGACTTAAAATGACTTTGTAAATAGTCTGGAATGGTAATCGCTTGGAAACTGTCTGAGCGCTTTTTAAATAACTTGGCCATAAACTGCCAGGAGATAAAGACACCGAGCAGCTCTCCGGCTACGACCCAATAACCTGAATACCCTGCGATTGCACCCATTCCGGTGAGTCCGATGAGCAACCACCCAGATTCACCTGTGGCTCTGGCGGAAAATGCCACAGCCCAGAAGCCCATATTTTTTCCACCGACATAGTAATCGCTGATGTTCTTTATTCGTCTGGATGAGATAATTCCGATAAGGAACAGGATTCCAACATAGATACTGAGAATGATGACTTTAATTAGCATAGTGATATTGAGTATGATGATCTTCTTCTGAAACCAAATGGCATGAAGGTATAGTCTCGCAGGATTAGCCATTTTGTGGCTTTGTCCGAGCGGGACTCAAAGTGCCCTTTTTTTTATTAGAAAGCACTCTTTTTATTAGAAAAATGCCTTAAAAGTGTGTTGCGTCAATAATATCGCTACCTTCGTGCAACCGCTTGATCATATTCATGCCATCCAAAATTCAGCGAGAGCCGTTGATTTGTCACAGGATGCAGGCGGAAAAACACATTGCCCGATTTGACATCAAAAAACGAATTACCCCACATTATTGAATCATTGAACGAGCTAGTCGACTCCCTGACTGAGGGGGAGAGGGTGACTTTTAGTCACATAATGAATTCCGTTCAACTACCTAAACTGACTTGTGAAGAAGCCAGTTCTTGGTCTAAAGATTGCTACACCCGAAACTGTATTGCGGAAAGCGACAAATTTGAATTGATCTTAATCTGTTGGGAGCAGGGACAGGCTACGCCTATTCATGATCATGGAGGAGAAGAGTGCTGGGTGAAGATCATTGATGGAGAGTTTCGAGAAACATTGTACCAGAAAAATGAAGCTGGTGAATTGAATGTTGTTAAATCAACCAATTCAGCAATCGGTGATGTCACCTACATGATTGATTTTATGGGATTTCATCGATTAGAAAATCTATCTGATAAAAGAAGTATGACACTTCATTTGTATGCAAAGCCTATCAAGCGGTGTAATATTTACAATGAAGAAACGAAAAATTTTGTACCGAAAGAGATGTCATATGACACTGTTTCAGGAGTATCATCTCATTAACGATAACTACCAAATATACTATGTCTGAATTAAGCAATGACTTAATGTTGTTCAACGAGCTAGTTGAAGTATTAATAAGTGAAGAGAAAAATCATCCAGTAGCTGATCGGATTGAAGCATCCAAATTATACGAAACTATTGATCTTTCATTGAACGATTCCCCAATGTTGGCGGATGAGTTCAAGGCTGCATTGAAGGAGGTGATCATAGCGACTCCTAAAACAGCAACAAACCTGTTTTTTAATCAACTTTTTGGCGGTAGACAAAGCAAAGCAATATTAGGTGACCTATTGGCGGTGATGCTCAATAACAGCATGTATACCTATAAGGTAGCCGGACCACAAGTAGGGATAGAGCAAGAAATCATTAGAAGATCGTGTGAAATCATAGGCTATGGCTCTCAGAGCAATGGGACTTTCCCAACTGGGGGTTCAATGAGCAACTATATGGCATTGATTATGGCCAGGGATAAAAAAGATCCAGATAGCAAAGCTAATGGCGTGACAAAGCCGCTCATAATGTATACTTCTAAAGAATCTCATTATTCCAATGCCAAAAACGCAAGTTTTGCGGGAATGGGAAAGAATAATGTGCGCTATATTGAATCAGATGATACAGGGCGAATGATTCCTGAAAAGTTGGAAGAGCAAATTGTGCTTGATTTAAGTAATGGCTTGACGCCAACATTTGTGAACTCGACAGCGGGGACAACAGTTTTGGGTTCTTTTGATCAAATTGATAAAATCGCAGATATTACTGATAAATATGATCTATGGCTGCATGTAGATGGCGCTTATTCAGGACCAGTAGTCTTTAGTGAAAAGAAAAAATATTTGGTGAATGGAATAGAGCGATCAGACTCCTTTAGCTACAATGCGCATAAGATGCTTGGCACGCCAATGACCTGTTCGATTATCTTAGTGAATGATAAGAAACACCTACACCATTCTTTTAGTAGTGACGCAGATTATCTCTACCAGACAGATGGTGATGATTTCAATCTTGGTAAAACTTCTTTTCAATGTGGAAGAAGAAATGATGCGCTGAAATTCTGGACGATGTGGAAGTCTGTAGGAACCATTGGATTAAATGATATTGTAGATCATCAGTTCTACTTAGCAGACGTTGCACTTGAATATATAAGAGGCAATGAAGACTACACTTTGTATAGTTATGATGAGTCCATTTCTGTTTGCTTCAATTACAAAAATATCGATCCAACCGTATTATGCACAGCATTGTATGAGCAGCAGATAACAGTTGTGGGCTTTGGCTCATTCAATGAAGACACTTTTGTGAGATTTGTGACCATTAATGCGACCAACAGCAAAGAGGATATTCTAAATTTCTTTAAAACAATTGAAGAGTTTGTTGCGAACAATCCTGAATTGGTGGGAGCCGAAAAGGAATTAACACAGTTGGGGTAATGCTCAATTTTATGGATGCAGTCTCTTAAGGACTAAGATCTCTATGAGATGGCTTGGGGTGTGAGGAATATTGAGGCAGTTATCCTTGCCATACAATTTCTTCATATCTATGATGCGCTGATACTTGGTGACTTGGAACTAGAATATTGTGTGAGTATTAAAGTGTTGAATTGAGGATAGTTTTATGCCAAATGCTCTCTTAGTCATATTCATACCCTTGCCCAGCATTCTCTTCTAGGTGTACACCTAGTCCGATCACCATGCGATTGACAAAGTTGAAGTAGCTGATCACGAGAGCAGCATCTAAGATGGCACGATCTTCTAAACCCAATTCTTTCAGCTTATCTGTAAATGCTTTTTCTTTACCAGAATTAGGTGTTTTGGTCAGTGACTGTGCATAATCGCATAGGACAGTATCCACTTCTGATAATTCTAGCTTGCTATAGTCTTCGCTTAGTTGCTGTACCTTGCTTTCATCTTTCCAAAAGTGTAGCAATGCTTCTCCGTGATGCGTTTTACAATAAAGACAGTTGTTGGACACCGAGACTATGACCGCGATCATCTCTCGCTGATATCGCTTAAGGGGAGACTTGCCAAACATGATGGTCATATAAAGTTCCATATGATTGACAATCGACTTCGGATTAAGGCTTTGTATTTTGTGCACCTCAGCTAATTTTCCTCGTGTCTCTACTAAGTTGTCATAGATTCCTTTTAGCTCGCCTGCTGATTCTGCGTGTTCTATCACTTTTATGAATGCCATGTTTCGGTTTATTAGTTATTCGGTTGATGGTAGGAAGTATAAGTCTAGTGTCTAATATCTACTGTCTTGTATCTTAATTCTCTCTCCTAAATATCTAACATCTCTAATCTAATAGCTAATATCTAGAATCATTACTATCTTCAAAAATTCGATTTTGTCATGACCACGTCACTCAACATATTAAAAAAATACTGGGGCTATGATCGCTTCAGACCTTTACAGGAAGATATTGTAGAAGCAGTATTGCAGGGAGATGATGTGCTCGCGCTTCTGCCGACAGGAGGAGGGAAGTCTGTGTGTTTTCAAGTGCCAGCGATGATGATCGATGGAGTTTGTATTGTGGTGACTCCACTGATCGCACTGATGAAAGACCAAGTCTATCAACTCAAGAGTAGGGGGATCAAGGCGACTGCGATACATGCCGGCATGAATAAAAGAGAGATTGATATCACATTGGATAATTGTGTGTATGGAGATTATCGATTTCTATATATTTCTCCAGAGCGGTTGCATTCAGATTTGTTCCAAGCACGTGTAGCAAAGATGCAAGTCAGCTTCATAGTCGTAGATGAGGCGCATTGTGTTGCGCCGTGGGGGTATGATTTTCGGCCATTATATTTGAGGATAGCAGAATTCAGAGAGCTACTGCCAGATAAAAACATCATAGCACTCACCGCTACAGCAACAGAAAAAGTCAAAAGAGATATCGTTGAAAAATTGGAATTGACCAAACATCAACAATTTCAAGCAAGCTTTTCTAGGTCCAATTTATCCTATTCAACTAGAGAAGTTGAAGATAAACATGCCAAAATGTTAGAGGTACTAACGGCTGTTCGTGGTACTGCGATCATTTATGTCCGTACTCGAAAGTCGGCCAAGGATGTCGCTATGTTTTTGTCTAAAAACAATGTCTCAGCTGATTACTATCATGGCGGGCTTACTCACCAGCTGAGAAGTGCCAAGCAGGATCAGTGGATCAAAGGAAGTACGAGAGTAATCGTGGCTACCAATGCTTTTGGGATGGGTATAGATAAGGCAAATGTTCGATTGGTGATTCACTTGGACTTACCTGAAACATTGGAAGCATACTATCAAGAAGCCGGTAGAGCCGGTAGAGATGGGCAAAAAGCCTATGCACTTATATTGCACTATCCCAATGATGGTGAAGACCTCATAAATAGAGTATTGCAATCTCATCCGCCAATAGAATTGATTAAGAGAGTCTATCAAAGTCTAGCCAATTATTACAAACTGGCAGTTGGGAGCGGGGAAGGAATAAGTTTTGACTTTATGCTCAACGACTTTTGCCCAATATATAAGTTAGAATCACTATCGACTTATCAATCAATAAAAAAGCTTGAAGAGCAGGGACTTATTCAAATGAATGAGAGTTTCTACAGTCCATCTAGATTGATGTTTGCGATAGATAACAAGACACTTTACGAGTATATGATCGCCAACAGCAAGTTTGAAGGGTTGATCAAAGGCGTACTGCGAATATATGGTGGTGAGTTAGTGGATAATTTTATCAATATATCAGAGGCGAAAATAGTACAGCATACTAAGTTTACCTTGTTTGAAGTCAAGAAGACTTTGGAAATGCTGCATCAGCAACAGATACTTTTTTATGAGCCGATGAAGGATAGCCCTCAAATCATTTTCACACTGGCTAGACAACATGAAAACAAGTTACCAATAGATCAGAAATTCCTGAAAGAAAGGAAAGAGCTTGCAGACTCTAAGGCAAAAGCTGTCAATGGTTATATCAAAAATTATGAACAGTGCCGAACGCAACAACTACTAGAATACTTTGGAGAAAAAAAGGAAGAGAGGTGTTTGGTTTGCGATTTTTGTATTAAGGAGAAAAATAGATATCACCAAGATGAATCCTTCTTGAAGATGCGATCTTCCATACTCAAGGAGTTGCTGGAGAGTTCCCAGGAAGTAGAACAATTAGTAAGTCACTTGACTGAATTTCATTCAGATAGAGTGTTGGAAACAATTCGGATTATGCTTGACTTGGGAGATGTGAAATATGATTCATTAGGAAATCTATCTGTTGATTAGGTGGCTAGTCATTAATAATACCCCGAGTGACATTGGCTCTAAATCGTATAAGCATACTTGCTTTGGCTGGTTGCAGTTTCAATAGATACATGCAGCTTAATGCCACTGTTCCTGCCCATTTCATCACTTCTCCCAAAAGGAAGGAAGGATATTGATTTAGTTGCTTGGTCCTTATTCGCTCACTTTTCCCAATACCGATAGCCTGCCTTCTGATGTATTCTTGAGACACACGTTTGGCAGGGATAATATGGTGGACAACAGCATCTGGCAGGTAATTGATCGAAGCGCCAGACTTCAATATTCTAAAGAATAAGTCTTTCTCCTCACTGCCTTCCAACGCATCACCTTTGCGGCCTAGATTGACATCAAATACGCCATATTTATCAAAGACCTCTTTTCTGATAGACATATTGGCTCCGATTGGGAACTTGCCATTGGGAAAAGGTATTATCTCATCCCCTAAATCCAAGGCAGCAACCAAAGGCAGCAAGTATTTTGACATCCATTTGGGAGTGCTTTCTTCATATCGTGGGATGATCTTTCCTCCAATCGCAGCCGTACTTTCGTTTTTGTGAAAATACTCGGCTATGAATTCAATAAAATTTGGAGCTGCGAATGCATCATCATCTATGAATGTAAGAATATCTCCTTTGGCTTCTTTGATTCCACGATTTCGAGCATGAGAAAGACCTTGTGAGTTCTCTACTATATATCTAAATGGAAAACCCGGATTGTTTGCTGAAAATTCATTGCAAATTTCTTCCGTGTCATCTGTTGAATTGTTATTGATCAGAAGGACTTCGAAACTAGAGGCATCAGCCCCTTGCTTGAGCAAATGGGTCAAGGTTTCTAGCAGATACTTCGCTCGATTGTAAGTACATACAATGACAGATACCATTACATTAATTTTCTGATTGACATCACAATACCACCCAATACGATCAGTAGTAAAAATATGGATGATGCTGTGGCTACTTTACTTCCAATATGATAAGCAGAAGGCTTGAATGAAAACACAATCGTATGCTTTCCTTGAGGGATTTCAAGTGCGCGCAGCACATAGTTCGCTCGCAGAATTTCCACTTCTTGCCCATCGATCTCCGCAACCCATCCTTGAGGATAGTAAATCTCTGAAAATACTGCAAAAGCTTGCTGCCCAGTAATATTGGCTTCATAAGTCAACTTATTAGGTAAGTATTCAGCCAAGGAGATAGAGCCTCCATTGTCATATGTATTATTACTTATCGTAAATCTATTGACATCAATGACTGCAGATTTTTGATTCTGCAATCCGCAAGTCGCTGCGATTTCTTCATCAGCTGTATTTACTTTTTGGAGATTACTTACCAGCCAAGCATTGCCATAGGCATAGTTGTTGGGCACTACATTACCTGACTCTTCTCCAAATACGAGATGCTTTGTGTTCATCATGTTCACGGCATTTAAAGCGCTGAAGTCAGTAGATTGGCTTCGCAAAATATCAATTGTTCCTGAGACCTCATTGCCTAGACAGTAATCTATCAACTCTTGTGTGCGTTTCAGCTTTGCACCATGATAGCCACCAATAGACTGATGATGATAGGAAGTACGCGCCTCATTCCATGGGTTAAGCAGATTAAGTACACGAGCATTGTCACCACTTGCTTTGATCTTTTTGTCTGCACCATTGGCAGCGAAGAAAGCACGGTTAGCATTCTTTGTGAATTTCGAGCTATCGAGATATCTCTTGTCAACAGTAAAGTGATCAAAGAACATAAATAAGATAAGTAAACTAGATCCAATGACCACGCTGACCTTCTCTTTGAGGGTCAGATAGATCAGAATCATAGAGGCTGAAATCAATGCAAATGACCTAAATGCATCACCTCTGAGTAGGCTTTGTCGATCGGCCTTTATCGCTGAGAGTAGCCATTCTGGTAGGCGATCATCAACTGATCCATTATAGCTAAACATGCCCGCCAACAATGCGAATAACAGGCTGATGCCACCAGTCACACCAAAGGCGATTAACAGTTGTTTCTGTGTTTTTTTATTGAGCCCAGTACTAAACAATTTCTCTAAACCCATTGCACCCAATAGCGGCATGCAAATCAGCGCTATCGTAATCGCCATAGAGACTGCCCGAAATTTATTATATCCAGGGAATACTTCGTACATCAAATAATTGAAGGAAGAGAAGTTGCTCCCCCATGCCAGCATTAGTGAAAATACGGTGCCTGCGATAAGCCAAACCTTTTGTTTTGGTTCCAGAATCACGATGCCAAGTACGAAGAAAAAGCACACGATTGCACCTGCATATATTGGGCCTCCCGTAATCGGTTGGTCACCCCAATAAGTAGGCATACTCTCAATATTTTGAAGTATTTGAGTGCGATTGGCACCTTGCTGTTGAAGTGTTTTGGCTACTTCAGAGTCTTCGTCAAGCGGCTCCTGACTGGCTCCACCATAGAAGTAGGGGACAAGTAGGGTGAATGATTCCGCCACACCGCTACTCCACCTGAATACATAGTCTCTTTCCAGTCCGCTTTTGGCGGCTGTACTGCTAGTGGTCAATTCTGTTTCCCCACGAGTTGAATATTTGCCATATTCATAAGTGCTCCAAAGTCTATCTAGATTTGTGGCAACTGCCAAAAGAACCGCTAGTACAACCACTCCTAAATTTGTAGCGAGCTGTTTGTAACTCTTATCTTTGATGGTGTAGTACAATATGCTTACTCCATAAATCAAAAGAAGGAGCATGAGATAATAAGTTATTTGAAGGTGATTGCTCCAAATCTCTAGAGATAGTCCGAGCGCAGATAGAATAAACCCCCAGAGTAAGTTCCGATTCTCGAATATGAGATAGAATCCTGCAATGACTAATGGTGCAAATGCAATCGCTCTGACTTTCCAGATATGGCCCGCGCCAATGCTTATTAGTAGAAAAGAAGACAGTCCGAATCCAATAGCTCCTAATATGGCGATCCATGATCGCGTGCCCGTAACGATCAATAGCAAATAGAAGCACATCATCGAAATCAAAGTGAGGCTTGCAGGACTAGGAAGTCCCATTCCCAAGATTTTTACGGTATACCACATGGCAGTATCTCCCCATCTTGTATTGATCAAGTAAGTGGGCATGCCGCCAAACATAGAATTGGTCCACAGAGCCTCTTCACCAGTTGTTTTTCTAAATTCACTGGCTTCATGACCACCACCTATTCCTTGCTGTACATCATGAAGGCCTAAAGTCTTCGACTCGAAAATCAATGGACTGTAGAATAGCACGCTGATCGTAAAGAAGATCACTAAAGCGATCAAATGCGGAAGGATATCTTTCTTGAAATTGATGTTTTTCATAGGGTTCTTATAAGGTCGCAAAATAGGAAAGAATATTCAAAGGTTGATGTGCTGTGGTTACTATGACAGATATGTGATAAGAATTTTGGTCAGATAAGTTGTCTCATAATTTCAGAGATGAATATATGAGGTCGCTGAAATTCTTTTTACTAATACTTATTTACGCTTTACTAGCGCATAATACTCACCTTCTAGGGCCAAGTATCCTTGGTCGTAGCAGAAGTAATAAACAGTTCCTGCTTTCGTAGTATAAATGCTTGTAAAGTGGTTGAAGTCAAATCCAGCATTATCGAGTTTGCTCTTTGTGACTTTACACTTATCATCTGGATTAAGTTGTTCAAGAATTCGCCAGTTCTTACGCAGGCGATTATTTACATTACGAATCAGATTGGTACCGTCCTTATTTATTTTATTGTTATAAGAATTTCGACAATAGTCGGAACAGAATTTCTTGTCTATCCGTCCTTGGAAATCTTCATTACACTCTATGCATTGTTTTTTCATGAGTTCTTTACGTTACTTTTTCTTACCGATTAATAAGATTGAATCATCATTTTCAAATTCATTATAGTATTCCAATAAAAGGATGTCAAATAATGGCTCAAACAAAGTTTTGAGTGAATCCATTGTGTAATAATTAACAAAAAGCCCTTTAAACACCTCTGATCCTTCACCTTTCCAGAAAGAATGACTTATAACACCATCAGAATCAAGGATTTTATGTTGCCTGTGGATAGAGGTTAAGATTTGATCATCCTTTAGATGGTGCATTACCTTGTTGGAATATATCCCCTCAAATTTCTGATCAGTATCCAGAGTAGTCGCATCTAATTCTAAGAATTCGCCAGAGGGATATTTCTTGACAAGTCGATCTAGAAACTGGACTGAGTTGTCCGATCCTGTGACCATATAATCTTGATTCAGTATTTCCCAATCAGAACCCGGTCCTGATCCGATTTCTAATAAGCGTTTTTCTGAAGGTAAGAAGGGCTTGAGTTTATCAATCAACTCAGCTCCATTGTCGCCCTGAGCCAATTTGATGTATTGCTCTACGGACTCGTTTGTTTTATAATATTCTCCACTCATATGATTAACATCTTGCTGTTTTTCTTTTCTTACCCACGCGATCTTTATCGATTACTTTATTAATGTAATCTACTGCTAACGGCACTTTACAGGCCGTTCCATTCATCTCAACAGTTACCTTCCCTATTTTATTAGCTACTTCCAAAGATTTGTCAGTTAAGCCCTTCACATAACTGCCAATTGCGATTACGAATCCATTCATGACGTAACCAACCCTATTTTGAGCTTGATGAACTTCCTTTTCTGCTCGCTCCAATAGTCTTTCATATAGTTTATGGTCTAAGACTTCGTCTTCATTTACCGCAGCATAATACGCTAAGGTCGCCCATCCAGCAGCAATGGTGTTTTCTTTATCTGATTCTATCCATTCAAGCCCCAGTTCTAAGCCGTGTTGAGATTCTGCCGCCACCCACGGCACGGCATACTCATTGAGATATTGCCAATATGCTTTTTCAACCCAGTCTTGTAGTTGATCTTTAGTGATCATGGATTCATCAGCCATTAAGGCAGCGAGGTACATGGCGTCAGAATTACCCGTATCATAAAGGGCCAATGATAGCTTATGATTCTTCTTGGTCTTTTTGAGAATTTTCTTGAGGTCTTGAACTTTGACTCCGAAAAATGGCTCTTTAGCTCCGTGTTTCATAAGGGTGTTCTTGGTACTTTCATCACCGAATGCTTCGAGTTCTTTTAGGACTTCTTGGACTGTCATAATGATGTTGTTTAATTTCCGTTTTTAGTTATTCACAAGGTTACTCAAAGACAACTCTTAGTATTAGTTTATTCTTCAATAATCTGTTAGTACATCGTGTTAGGGTTCGCGGAATTCTCTGGTATCTGTTGTATAGAATCCCAGTGTTCACAGATCTTTCCGTTATCATCGAACCTGAAAAAATCCATCGTCACATATTGATCATTTCTCGGCCATGTTTGATGAGTGTGCAATGACACCAAATCTCCCTCAGCAATACATCTTACAAACGCAATAGATTTATCAGGGTACTCTTTGAGCATTCGTTCAAAATAATTGATAAAGCCCTCAGTACCATCAGCTACATCTGGATTGTGCTGGATATATTCATTTCCAATATATTGTGCTATTGCACCTTTTGGGTCTCCTTCATAAGCTTTTTTTTAGAAGGCAATTGCATTGCTTTTATTCTCTTCTAAGTTCATAGGTTTATTATTTATCATTGCTAGTACATCAGAGTTTCTTTCGGATGACCCTAAGGAGTTTAAAATTTAGACGCCTTGCTGTGAAATAAGTTTAGCTACCATTCTAAATTCATTGATCACCTCCCATTTCCCTTCATCTATTTGCTCAATCAAACTGACCTTGTTAAAGTGCTACACCTTTGGCAACTCTACTTGCTGGATTTGTTCGAATATTTCATCACTGCATGTCGAATTTCGAGGATCCATTAGTGTTACATGCGGAGAATGCTCTTTGATAAATATTTCTTGATCCAATATGGCCTTTCTTAGCTCTATGTATTCGGCATTCAATTGACTACCCGGTAAGACAACTCCTTTTCCGCTCGCAAATCTCTCCACTTCTTTGAACTCAATTTGCAATGACTCTTTTAGTTTGATTGAATTCAAACGTTTCTTGATATCTAAAATTTGCTCAATTTCATCTTCTCGACAAAGAGTGACGTGCGCTGCTATTAGATCAAATTGCACAGGGTTAAAATGTCTCCTAATATTTTCAATGTTCTTATTCGATCCTTCAATGAACAAAGTAAGTTGTCTTCTAATTTGAGTCATTTCTTACAGAGAGCAGTTTTTATTTCTAATGTTTTTAACAACTTAATAAATATAGCAAATCGTTTACAAACGACAACAATCATTTGTAAACGATTTTAAGCGAAAGTAAGTATTTAGGAACCGAATCGAATAAAACGGCTGACGTTCCTTTGTATCATCGGTTCTGAATAGTTCAGGGCCTCACTTAAAACCAAACATTATGAACACGCTAAGAAACAAAGTACAGTTGATCGGAAATCTAGGAGCAAATCCAGAAGTAGTTAATCTTGAGTCAGGAAAGAAGCTGGCAAAATTTTCTATCGCTACCAATGAGTCTTATAAAAACGCACAGGGTGAAAAAGTCGATGATACCCAATGGCACAATGTTATCGCTTGGGGTAAAACAGCAGAAGTAGTAGAGAACTTCCTTACCAAAGGGAATGAAGTGGCGATAGAAGGGAAGTTGGTCAATCGTAACTATGAAGATAAGGAAGGTAATAAGCGTTATGTTACAGAAGTGGTGGCTGGCGAAATACTGATGTTAGGTAAGAAGTAATTGTGGTAAAGAAGCGTGATGTCTTACTAAGTCTTCGTGACTTGGTAGGACTTATGCTAATTACTTATCAAGATTGAAATTCTTTATAATCAATAAATTGAGACTTATTTTTCTTCTTATAGATCACAATATAGTTGAGTTAAATACATTTGTCTGATTACCTAAAATTGCTAATTTTGTTTTGGGAAATTATTAGGTGAAATATGAGGAAGAAATTGATTGTTTTTGGTCTGTTATGCGTCATCTCAACTGCGCTATTTTCCCAAAATGAATGGGTGAGCCAGTATAATACTGCACAACAATCCTATGTCGATGGCGATCTAGTATCCGCTACTACTTCTGCCAAGAATAGTCTCAAAAATTATCTTCAACAGAGTGGAGAAATCAATGCTAATTATCAGAGCATACTTCGTCTGTTATCCACTATTTCATTCGAAAGTGGATCATATCAAGAAGGTATCGAATATGGGGATAAGGAACTCTCAATATTGGATCAACTCGGAGCATCCAAAGACCTCACCTATGCAGGAGTATTGTACAACCTTGGTTCTACGCACCAACAGCTCGGGAACAACGAGCAAGCGCAGAATTACCTCAATCTTACACTCGATATCTACAGAGGCTACTATGCCAACACAGATGAGGAACTGATCAACTGCCAATGGAAATTGGCTTCAATCAAATTTGCAGAGAACCATATTGAGGAGGCATTTCAGTTATTCAGTGAGGCCTTTGCTAACTATGGAGATAGGGAGGAAGTTACTCCGGATTATTTGTATGCGTGCTACGACTACGGGAACTTACTTATGGAGAAAGATGATCATGCGCAATGTGTTCAATACTTGGGAATAGTTAAGAGAATTTATGAAGATTCTGGATACAACGATACAGAGGAATATCAGAATGTAATAGAGCGTATGGCTAATGCTTATCAAAAAGTAGATAGACTCAAGGCCGAAGAGATGTATGTATTGGCACTGAATAAGTATTCGACATCAATTGAAAATTCATCGGATGTATATATAGGTCTAATGAATAATCGAGCGGTCAACCTTCAGGCAATGGGTAAAACCGAAGAAGCGCAGGCCATCTTGAAGACCGTAGGAGGCCAAGGCGGCAATGATGTGTCTTCTCTGAATAACCTGGCGGCTTTGAGCCAGCAGGAGGGTGACTACCAAGAAGCGGAAAAGCTTTATGTACAAGCTTTGGAAATGATCTCTGATCAGGTATCCAAGGAGTATGCAGAAGTAATGGAGAACTTGGCAATGGTTTATGTCAATACTGGCAGGACTCAATTAGCCACTGAATCTATCGGGAAGTCTTCCACGATCATACGCAGCGTATATGGAGATACCAATCTTAGATATGCTTCTTCACTGCGCAAGCAAGCTCTCATTGCTAAAAGCAATCGCGATTTCGCTCTGGCAGAACAGAGCTATGAAAATGCTTTAGCTATTACTAGCCAATCAAACGATGAGTCTCTACTGCATTTACAAACACTCAATGGTATGGCAGTTCTTTTCAAAGAACTCGGTAAGTACAATCAGGCAGATTCACTATTTGAAGTGGCGAGACTAGGAGCTGATAACCTGGCTAGTCAGCACAGTGGGTTTTACGCTTTATTACTGAATAATCAGGCGGCTCTCAAGGAAATAAAAGGAGAGAACTTGGCTGCTAAGGAATTGTTTATGAAGTCTTTGGGACTCATGGAGTCTGCTGATAATACTGGCAAAACTTACTTGGCGACATTAGAAAATCTATCAACTATTCACATTGAGTTAGGAGAATATGATCAAGCAGAAGCCGTATTAGAGAAATCTCAGCAACTGATTGCTGAGAAGTATGGAGAAACATCGTCTATATATGCGGCCAATGTATTGAACTATGGAAGACTTGAGCAAGCTATGGGTAGATACCCCAAAGCAGAGCCACATTTCAAGACAGCTTTAGAGTTGATGAAGTCCAATCATGGCGATCAACATCCAGAGTATGCTCGGGCACTGAATGCAATGGCTCTATATTTTCAGATACTAGGTAATATGAACGAAGCCGAGCCTTTGCTCGAGCAAAGCAAGAATATCTACGAAGTGACTTATGGAAAGTCTCATCCTGAGTATATCACCTCGATAGAGAACTTGTCTTCCTTATATCAGATGCAAGGAGAGAAGGAAAAAGCACTTCCTCTTTTGCAAGAAGCACTGGCGATGGATAGCGAGGTATATGGAATAGACCATCCAATATATGCGACTACATTACACAACTTGGCATCTCTTTACCAGAGTATGGGTGATCAAGTAAAAGCAGAGCCACTATTTGTACAGGCGCTTACTATTGATGAGCGTATCTACGGAAAGCAACACCGCTCTTACGCAAAGACTTTGTATAATTTAGGGACGTTGTACCAAGATCTGGGTAAATACGATGAAGCAGAAACGACCCTATTGGAGGTATTAGCCATCCGAAAGGAAATACTCGGAGAAGAACACCCTGACTATGCCTATTCGCTTTATGGGATAGCTTCTTTATATCATGCCACTCAGAATCTCAACAAGGCATTCCCATTCTATGAGCAGGTTATCAATAAGTATATAAAGCAAATAGATGAGTATTTCCCATCAATGAGTGAGAAAGAGAAGAGTGCATATTACGCGAAAATTAAGCCTGTGTTTGATGCGTTTTTCGATTTCTGTGTAGACTATCAATTGTATGATCAGAGTGTGAGTCAAGTTAGTCCAATCGCGCGGATGTATGATTTGCAGTTGTCAACCAAAGCACTACTACTTAATGCTACTAATAAAGTAAGGGATAGAATATTGGAGAGTGGCGATGAGCAGTTGATTGCGGACTATCGTGAGTGGACGAGTACCAAAGAACGATTGGTGAAGTACTTCAATTATACCCAAAAAGAGTTGGTAGATCAATCAATAGATGTCAACTTATTATGACAGCAGGCCAACGAATTGGAGAAGGTACTTTCTACCAAATCGCAGCTATTTGCCAGTCAGCATGATAAGGCTAAGAAGTCATGGATAGATGTTAGAAATACACTGGGTGATAAGGAAGCGGCCATTGAAATAATAAGAATTCAAAAGAAATTCAGATCTGATTCTGTAATCTATGTAGCACTGATCGTCACAAATGAGATGACCGACACTCCAGACTTTGTAGTACTTGGAGAAGGCAATAAGATGGAGAGTAGATGGTTCAATTTCTACCGAAATTCCATCAAATTTTCAATAGGGAATAATATTTCTTATGATGGATACTGGCTGGCGATAAGTCAGAAGCTCGATGGAATAGATCGTGTATATTTCTCAGCAGATGGTATTTATAACAAAATTAACATCAATACACTGTGGGATCCTGTTAAAGAGTTGTCGGTGATAGAGGATCTCGAACTTAGAATAGTGAGTAATACCAGAGAATTGACAGAGGTACATCAAGTAAATGAAGATAGACCCAATACTGCTGAAATTTACGGATTTCCAGACTTCAACTTGGGTGCTGAGTTCGATGATATGGGTGCAGTGGCTGTCAACAGGACATCGGAGTATGGCTTCAGTAAAGGGATAGCTTCCCTTCCCGGGACTAAGGTAGAAGTAGAAGAAATAGCTAAAATGCTTACAGAAAACAATTGGGTGGGGAACATCCGAACGAGTGCAGAAGCAACAGAGGATAAATTCAAAAATATAGACAGTCCGCGTCTATTGCACATCGCTACGCACGGATTTTTCATGAATGACATCGAGTACTCTGACCGCGATCAATCTTCATCAAGTCACAATGACTTAAATGCCAATCCACTTCTTAGATCAGGTGTATTACTAACTGGAAGTGCAAAGGCCATGATATTGGATCAGAAAAGTGATGGGGAGGATGGGATAGTGACAGCCTATGAAGCCATGAACCTTAACTTAGATAATACGGAAATTGTAGTGCTCTCAGCGTGTGAGACAGGATTGGGTGAGGTCAGGAATGGAGAAGGAGTTTATGGGTTGCAAAGGGCATTTATAGTGGCAGGAGCTCAAAATGTGATTATGAGTTTGTGGAAAGTGAATGATCTGACCACTCAAGAATTGATGGCTGGGTTCTATCAAAGATGGCTTGGAGGCATGGATAAATTCCAAGCTTTTAAAGAAACTCAATTAGCATTGAAGAATAAGTATAATGATCCTTATCATTGGGGATCGTTCGTTTTACTTGGTAAATAACAATAATGATTAAAAGATTAGTATTTCTACTATTGGCATTGTCTCTGGTGAGACTCTCATCAGCGCAAGATGTTGCTGCGACAGATAGTTTGGCTTATTACATAGGTACTCAGCAGATCGTTCCAGGGATAAGTAAAGAGGGTGTTGTGGAATATGCACCGTCTATAAGTGCTGACGGTAAGACCATGATTTTTGAAGCTAGTGAAGGTGGGAGATTCAAACTGTATGAATCCAATAAGTTAGATGGCAAGTGGTCAGATCCAATATCTCTGGATAAGATCAACTCCTTTGGCGACAGCACAGGATTAATTGGAGGCCCGAGTATTAGTTTTGATGGAAATACACTCTTTTTCTTTGGTTCTTTTGATCGTTCAAGTCGAGAGGATATCTATGTATCTTATAAAAATCAAGATGGTTGGTCGGTTCCTGAGAATATAGGCGGACCTATCAATACTACAGGTTATGAAGCCTTCCCATCTATTTCTGTTGATGGCAGCACATTGTATTTTATTCGTGAGAATTTAGCTGGACCGAAAGAGAAAGAACTTATAAAGTTAAACCAGGCGTGTTATTCAATCTTTAAATCTGAAAAACAGTCAGATGGAAATTGGGGAACGCCTCAAAAGCTACCCTATCCAATCAACCAAGAATGTGAGAAAGCACCAAAAATCATGGCTGATGGTAAAACCTTAATATTTTCATCTAATAAACTGGGAGGGAAAGGTAGCTATGATATGTACCAATCAAAGAAAAATGTGTTGGGAGAGTGGTCGATTCCCCAACCACTAAATTATGTAAATACAGCTAAAAGTGATCAACTCCCATGCATCTCTGCTGAGGGTGATTTGATGTATTATGTATTTGATAATCGAGATATATATACGGTAGTGATTCCTCCAGATTTGAGGCAGTTCATGAACAATGTTATTCAAGGAAAGATTACCGATCAAGATACTGATCAAGGGATATCGGCTGATTTGATCATTACTGATGCCTTGACATCGAAAACGGTGATGAATATTAAGAATAATCCGTCCACAGGAGATTACAGTATTGTATTACCAGTCGGAAGAAATTTCAACATAGAAGTGCGCAAGGAAGGGTATTCCAACTTCACCATGTCATATGATTTGAGAGATATAAATGAGTATCAGGAGAAGCAAAGAGATATAGAGTTATTTCAAACCGTAAATCTCAATTTGAATATCAATGATGTTGAGCTTTTTGAAGCCATCGGTGCTGATGTGAAGGTGAAAGTGCGTGGACAATCTAGCTATTTCAAAGAGTTGAAAAACAATCCAGCTACAGGGAAGTCAACTATCAGTCTTCCCATTGGTCAGCAGTATGAGATTAGTGTTGATGCGGAGAATTTTAAAGGGTCATTTTTCTCATTTGATTTGACAGGGCTGGTGATGTATCGTGGATTTGAGCGGGAAGTGGAACTCATACCTGAAAAGGAAGATGTGATGATCAATGTGTCTGACTTGATCAATAATATGAAAGTGCGATCCAAAATTATACTAAGGAACAAGAACAGGGATGAGTATATAGAAGTCACAGGCAATGAAATGGTGTCATTGAGAAAAGGGGATCGCTATGAAATAGAAGCCACCAGTGATCAAGGCTATGCATTCAATTCTACTTCATTGGAAGTGGGGAAAGGTAATAATGAGATCAGCATGAAATTGCTGAAACTAGAGAAGGACGCTAGATTAGCATTGAAAGACATTACTTTCGAGTCTAATTCTGCAACTCTTACAGATATTTCTTTTTCAGAATTGACTAGAGTGATTGAGTTGATGAAGGAAAACCCGAGCCTGAAAGTAGAAGTAGATGCCCACACGGATGATGTGGGTTCTGATAGATACAATCTTATTTTGTCTGATAAACGGGCGAGTAGTGTTATGAATTACTTGGTGAGTAACAATATTTCCACGGATCGATTTTTAGCAAAAGGATTTGGAGAAAAACAGCCAAAAGTACCTAATGATACTGAAGAAAATCGGGCTGAAAATAGAAGGGTAGAATTAAGAGTATTGGGGATATGATGAAGCTAGCTATTAAAATGATTTTAAGATCCGAAAAATACAAATGTCTATTTTTGACGACCGTCATATGTGTATTTATGGCGCAGACCATAATGGCACAAAAATTCAAGGATGTTTACCCCTCAATAGCACAAGCCAATGACGAAGAGGCTCTTCCTATCCTGAACGCTTACTTAGCGACAGACCTTGATCACCCAAGTGCTAACTTGATGATGACCTTGATCTATGACCGCAGGTACCGAGCATCAGATGTATTAACAGAGCATGAAAAAGCAATTGCCAATGCTGAAAGAGCTAGACTAAGACTGTCTAAGTGCCGAGCGGTCGTTACTGAAAAGGACGTCAGGAAAAACGGAGGTTATTACAGCCATTTTTCGACTGGTAAGGATAGTAAAGGACGTGAAATTGTCAATTATACCAATGTCAATACTGCCATGGTAAACAAGTATGATAGTATTGGAGTGTTTTTAGAAAAAGCACCTGGTATTTATCGTTCGTTTGTCAATGCTGTAAATACTTATGATAAGTCAATTAAGGTTTTCTATCAAATCAATAGTAGATACAACAGCCTTGATGATCTGTATTTATTATACAATGATCAGTTGAAAGATAGCTTGTCATTGCTAAAGCAATCATATGATTCGACTTTGTATTACCTTGACAGCTATAAGCAACAGATCACAGAGTACCCTATCAATAACTACCAACAAGATTATCATATCAATGATATAAATACTTATCGACTTAGTGGACTGATTACTCAGTCCGAATTCCTTTCTAATACGATTGAATTATGGAATTACGGGAAATGGGTAGATGATGTCAATGCAATTATGGGCGATGATATTAACGTATTAAGGAATGATATTGTGAGTTATGAAAAGAGTATAAATGGTTCACTTGTTAAAGCCGGATCACCTGCCAATTTTGACACTTTTAAACCACTAAGCCCAAATAAGGAGCTATTGTTCAAACTGAAAAAATATGATAATCGATCATTACTGGCGAGTATATTTCAATATAAAGATAGAATGCAGTACCTAAAGAATAAGACTCACAATCGTATTTATTATGATACAGCGACAATTGTAGATCATCAGAGTCAGTATTCTTATCTCGGTGAAATGGTCAATGCTTATTACGATTCTGATAGCGTGATTAAAGAGGTCAAATCTAGGGTTACACACTTAAGTGTGAGTAAGCATGAAGACTTCATGAAAATTTACTATCAAGGGTATACAGGTGTGAATGCTTATATTCAAAAAGAGTCAGAAGTGATTCAAAAAGGTTTTCAAGAGTACATAGGTTCTTTGAGAGAAGCTATCGTTGATGATATCCTTGCTGATACAGTTGCTATTGATCAAATCGTGAAATTTGGCAGGAAGAAAATACCGCTTGCTATATCAAAGACATTCTCAATAGACTCTATCCAACATGGTGCATTGGCAGCTACACATCTCAAGGAAAATACTGATGGGAGTAAATATACAGCTGGAGTACACAAGTCCATCAAAGGAATGAAAAATGCGATTGCTTATGTTGCCAGGATCGGACCTGATAACAAAGTTGCCTGGTACAAGGAATTCAATGTGGAAATAGATAGTGCTGGAGCTGATGCAGATAATTTCATTACAGATATTCAGCTTACACCCGCAGGATGTGCCGTGATCGTACGATCTGTGCATAGAGATAATAAGTCCGTGCTCAATTCATTGATATATGTAGATGAAATCGGCACGGAGCAATTGAATAGACGATTAGAAGAGAGTGCATATCCTAGAACGATCAACTATAGTGAGACTACCAATTCATTTATATTGAGTTTCAGAGGGAACGAGGAATTTCAGGTTGCTACAAAAGTACTGCCTACCACGCTGATCAACATCAATGTGCTGGGAGACCTCCTTTGGAAAGTGAACTATGATTTCGCAGGAACTATAGAGAAAGTGATTAATACTAATAATGGCTATATCGTAGCGGGTAATTTTACCTCAAAGAAAGATGAAAATGGGAATCCAGTTCGTACCAAGATCAATGAAAGTCAAACTAATATTTATCTAGATTTCATCTCTAGTCAAGGGGAAGTGGCTAATACTAAACTCATTAAACATGGAATGTCATTCTACATTTCTGAGGTGGTCAAAGTTAATGATAGTAACATTAGTCTATTAGGTCATAAAGGAGTATATCAGCCTGGAAACCATGTCAATGTAGATGTCAATCCAGTGTATATCTTTACTAATGCAAAACTCAAAGTGATTTATACTGATCTTTAGATTCTTTGATAGTTATAGGAAAGCTAATTAGTACAATACACTTCTCGATTCGTAAGAATGTTTAGAGCCCTATCTTTTAATAACTCTTACCGACATATTTGATGTTTCATTATTGAAGTGAAGTATATAAATCCCCGCAGGAATTTTGGAAGCATCAATTGTTATAAGCCCATCAGTGGAAGTAATAGAAACTTCCATCGCACGACCAAGCATATTCAGTAGTTTTAGGTTATCAATATTGATGTTCTGATTTCTAAGGTTAAATAATCCTGAAGTAGGGTTAGGAGATGTTTGAAGCTTTTTTTCCCCTAATATGTCGACTGATTTTACTTTTGAATAATAGTGCTTTCCATCAAAATCAGTTTGTCCTAGGCGGTAATATGACTTGCCTTGAAACGGCTGATTATCAGAAGAATGATAATGCTGGACTTCAGTGGAATTACCTGCTCCTTGAATGTTTTTCAGATCATTCCAGGTAATACCATTCAGTGACCTTTGAATAGTGAAATAATCATTGTTGGCTTCTGAAGCCGTAGTCCAATTGATTAGCACATGGCCCAAGTTAGCTTTGATATCAAACGATGAGAGCTCTATAGGAAGTGCGATAGAAGCATCGGTATTTCCAATAGTGACTCGATCGCCATTTTGTAAATTGACTCCCGAGAAAACAACAATATTTCCAGATGCTGAGCCATCAATTGGAGTCACATCATTGTCTGAAAATCCATCTCCATCTCGATCTATCAATAAGCGAAGATTGGATCCCTATGGAGTTGCCAATAAACTCAAGTCAAATGATAGTGAGGTTTCACCTACATCTCCAGTTTCACTGAATCTCCATATTCTTACTAATCGTTCTTCAATGATTGTTGCATCTACATCAGTTGTTGTTCCCGTAAATGCGCCATTGTCATGCCCCCAAATAAGAAACTCACTATTGTCAAGATCGTTGGCACTAAATACGCGTACCTGCCCAGTCCCAATCGCATCCCTATGATTTGAACCATCGGCTGCTTGACCTATACCAGCGACTTCAAAATCGAAATCACCATTGCCATTGTCATCCATGTCATACGCATCATCAGCTCTTAGTGTGATGTCATATTTTGCTGCTAAATAATTATCAATGATGATTCGTTGTGCGTCATTCACATCAACATCATACATGGCGATTTCAGCTATATCTCCGGTTAAAAGAAACCCTGTACCAGTGGTTCCATCTGTATCTCTACGTGCACCAATAAGGATTTCTGCAGAAGCATCTTGATCAGTACCAACACCTGCCGCGCTAAAATTGGATGTTCCATTTGTCCATGAGTCCTTTTGAGAATTTGTGTTTGTGTGCGAACTTACAAACCACGAGTTGGTAGCAACTACAGATCCAGTAGTAGCATTTCCTCCTATGAAGGAGGTGAACCGGGAAGAGCCTGCATTGTCATCAATGGTGTATTGATATTGTCTGGTGCCACTAGTTGCCTTCGAAAAAAAAGTTCCTTGTGGAGTTGCACCAGCTACATTGTAAACTAAGAAGAAAGACCAACTATCAGTTCCTGGTATAAAGTTAAGGCTGGCAGGATTTCCGAGATTAAGAAAATCTCCTCCATCAAAGCTAATTGATGGGAGTGTGGTGTTGACATCATTTGTGTTAAATATTGGTTCTTCTGTAGCCAATCCACTGGAGGTTGCTGTTAATCCATTTCCAGAAGCGTCTGCCCAACTGGCTACAGCCGCGCCATTTGTTAACCCTAAGTCATTTGCCTTGAGCCATAGTTGATTATTAACATCATTTCCTACACCTCCAGGGCCCGTATTTCCTGAGATGAAATTTCCAGTACCGGTTGTTGGAAAAGCACCTACACAAGCCGGATCGGTACAAGTAATCGTGAAACTTTCACATACTTGTGCGAGTGAACCTCCATTAAAAAAAAACTGTATTTCAGGATCGGCACCTCCATTGCCTAAGTTGGCTACCCCGGACCCACATAGGTTAGCATCAGTATGGTCAATATATAAGTCATCTGCGATAGTAGAAGTATTATCGATGATTGTTGCGCTATCTCCTGACAAAATCAGATCATCTACATTTATTACGGTGGCAAATTCATCAATTTCCAAGTATCCAAGAATTATCACATCTTCACCGATGGCATTCAGTGTACCTTCTATAAGTGTATATCCTTCGAACATTACCTCTTCAGTAGAGTTGAGTGTGCCTCCACTGGATATAAGTATATCTCCGGTCTGATAGAACATCAAGTCACCAGAACCTGTAAATGTACCTACGTTGGTTCGTCCTAATCCATTTGCAGATACTCCCAACCCTTGGTTATCTGTCACCGCATCAATGGTGATCGTATGTCCAGATAGTATGATCACATTATCGCTACTTGTAGGATATATACCTGCCGCTAAAGCTGCTCCAGATCCGTCTGACACAGTTGTCCATGAAGTAGGATCATCCCAATCTCCTCCAAGAGTTGCCGTTCTTGAATAGTAAGTTACTGATTCAAAAGCCACACCATAGAAGTTGGGAGTGATATCCGAAGGGAAATCCGGAAAATTACCATCAATATCTTGATTCCCACCACCATCTTCAGTGTCCCAATTGGCCTCATCGGAGATAGCGGCTGCACAAGCTGTTACTGAAGCACATAAGATACTTCCAGTGTAGACCATTACATCTTCATCTGCAAGGCTTACTGATTCAAAAGCATTAACTCCAGAAGTGGGTCCTGTTCCAGTCAGTCCTGTTCCAGTGATTACTGGAGAATTTCCAAAATCATCATTGGCAATCGCTGAAAGAAATGTTATGGGAGTATTGTCATCTGTCCCTAAAAACTGTACAAAGTTTCATTACCTCCGCCTAAGTTAAAGCCAAGAGATGATTCTGTTGCTGTTCCTAGATTTGGAGTGAGTGTCAATGTGCCGTTTATGTCACTGACAGAAATGACAATGCCAGCAGATATGGTATTACCAGTATCATTTGTCCACGTAACAGCCCTTCACCAGAACTAAAGGCTGATACTCCATCCCAATTGTTATCAGTGAAGTAAATAGTTGTTCCATTGGCAAGAGGTACTAAGGTCGCAAAGGAAAATCCATCATCTGAATCTGCATTAAAACCAACAAACATAACTTCCGCAGCTGTTTGTGAAAATTGGTAAGAAGGTAGTGTTAAAGCAAAAAATAGAATTAAATTTCTCATGACAAATCGCTTGTAGTTTTTAGCCTTCGAAAGAATATTTTTCTATATAAGTATCATTAAATAAGGTATTTAGCTTCATGATGTACATAAAATAAACTTATTAATAGGACATTAAAGAAGTAGAGAATCACAATTGAGATGGGCTTGAGCAAATTGGGGCGTCAATAAGACATGGAAATAACATCCAAGTAAAGGTGTCATTGACATACTAAATAAGATATAATTTTTAGTGAATGCTACCAAGTGTATAGCGTCTTGATCAGCCTCATATTGATGTCATACTTGTCCTTTGGTCTTGTGAGACCCAACATGATTGACACGAAAAAGGTCAATCAGAAAGTATATTAGGAGTTATTTTTCTGGTAAAGAATATCCCATCGCAAATCTCAAACCATTTTCCTCGCCAATTCAAACTGCCCATTGCCTTCATGGGGAAGTCGTTGGATAGCCAGGAACTTTTACTGGCGGCATGTTGGTCAATGAAGAGATTGTCACTGCCGACTTCATTGAGTAAAAATTCTAAACTTTTGGTACTGGATTGATTCACCGTGTGAATGTTCCCTTTTCGAGAACCAAATAGGCCATCGTGAGACGTGAAAGCCATTGAATACATCTTGTTACCATATTTTTTTTTGATATAATGTGCCATGGGAATCATCTTGTCTGGATTGTCAATGATCAAATCTCGATTATACATTAGGTGAGAGTTGGCAGCCCATAGGATGATTTTTTTTGCCAGGATACATCACCTCCTTTAGCCAGATAAGGTTATTAGCCATCGCCTTATCACGCATGTTGGCTATCTCAGGAGTATCATCCATGTGTTGGAAATCGAGCTCCCACATAAACGTCAATAGATTCTTGGTGTAGATCAACATCCTTTTCATTACCAATTCATCCTTTGTCAGATTTTTAATAGTATCGATTTGTAAGGTAATTTTATCAAGTTGATTATAGACATTCTGTTGTTTGATAGAATCAGTTTTGAAGGTTAAGGGTGCTTCTCGATCGCTGAAGATCTTATATAAATCTGGATGATTTGACTCGAAGTATAGACTATCATAATTAAGAACTTTCTCGAGCTCAAATATTCTACTTTTCCAATTCACCGCTCCTGAAAATTGGAAATCGAACCCAAAAAATATCAATGGCTGTTCAGAATTGGACTGTTCATCTATATATATTATAAGCGGAGTGAGTTGTTTGCTTTTTGACCAAATTTCAATAACGCCATCTTCAAAAGCGGTATATGGATCCTTTCCAGCCTGAATATCTACCCACGTTTGATGGCTTTCATAAAGCCCATTTCTTCATGGAGCATTTTTACTATTCTAGTTTTAGCAATGAATGATGCTCCGGCCCCATGTGATTGTTCCCCAAGCATGACTATTTCGGCTTCTGATATTTTAGAATAACAATGGGAAATAAAGCAGCGTTTGGATTTGTTGTAAGACTAACCCTTTTTAATAATCCACAATTCTTGTTTGTGAAACAATATTAATGGAGAAGTATGGACAGCTCTCATATAAGATGATAGGAAGATTTCTATATCACAACAGTAAAAGAGGTGCTGAATAATTTAAAAAAGGGCTAGATGACTATGCTTCAACTTTTAGGCAACTCTACAAAGAATGTAGCGCCTTCACCGGCTTCACTATCACACCATACTTTCCCTTTGATTGTATCTGTGTACTTCTTGACAATCGACAGACCAAGACCTGTAGAAGTCTCACCACCAGTAGGAGTGGCACTGAGTTTTTTGTATACACCAAATAACAACTCTTTATCATCGTCAGTGAATCCTGGACCTTCATCTTTTATTTCTACCCTAAGCGTATCTACTTGGTCGGTAATTGTCACATGTATATGCTTCTCAAGAGGTGAGAATTTAACAGCATTAGAGATTAAATTTTCGAAAATTTGCTCAGTATAGCTAACATCAACAAAGGCTATGGGATGATCACTTTGAGTTTCTAGATGTATTTCAATTTGCTTTCTCTTCAAATTTAAATCTTGATCATGAATAGTGTTTTCGATCAATTTTTCAATATCTACACTTTCCAATTTCACTTTCATCTCACTTGGGTCAACTGATTTTGTTGTCAAAATTTTACGTATCAGTTCTCTAGAGTGTTTAGTAGCCATTGCTACACTACCAAGTGCATCGATTTGTTAATCATTGAGGTTCTCAGGGCTATAATTTACCAAGTTGACGAGGCCATCAATTTGATTGAGTGGGCTTCTAAGGTCATGAGCGACTATCTTCATCAGCTGATCTTTCTCATAGCTCATTGTCTTCAAGACTTCGTTTTGAGACTCTATATCTTTTTTATTCAAACTTAGCTGTCTGTTTTTCACTAAGTCATCTTTATAGCTTCTTATTATGGCTATAATCAGGAATGAAATTATGACAAAACCGAAGATGAATATATTTCGAATTAGATTACTGTTCTCTGTTTCTATGTGCTTTATTTCATTTTCTTTTTGGAGTAATACTATTTCCTTTTCCTTTTTTTCGAGATCATATTTCGTTTGTATTTCAATAATGTGTTGCTCACTTTCTTTGCTGAATATACTATCTTTAAGATCATTATAAAGTAAATGATATTTATAGGCTGAATCGAATTGTCTCATCTTGGCATAGGTTTGAGAAAGTTCCTCATAGCCTAGTTTTATATCATCTCTATTGCCCATTTTTTTGGCAATATTGAGCCCCGTCTCGATATTGTTAAGTGCGAGATTGTATCTATCGAGATAGGTATAGGTCTCTCCAATATTGATATAAGTCGAGGCAAGTTCACCGGGAGTATCTGATTTTAGCTTGATTGCTAGACTTTTAGAATAGTATTCAAGAGCCTTGTTATAGTCATCTTTGAAAAAATATGCTGTCCCTAGATTGTTGTATGAACTCGCAATACCGTAATTATCATTAAGATCTATTTTAATATTAAGACTAATGGTATAATACTCAATAGCCCGTGAAACGTCATTTTGTTTGCGATAGATAATGCCTAGATTATTATAAATGTCAGCTTGGGCGCGCTTATCACCAATCTCTTTTCGGAGTTCCAGACTTTTATTGAAAAACTCAATGGTCTTATCGTAATTGCCTTGATAATTATGAATGATTCCTATTCTGTTATAGAAGTTTGAAATGTGCTTCTTGTCGTTAATCTCTTCACTCACCTTGAGACCCTCAACAAAATTGTCCATGGCATTTTTATAATCACCCATGTAGTCATAGAGCAGGCCAATGGCACTGTATGTTGAGGCCAGTTCACTAGATGGTTTAGATTTTTGAATGTCAAGGTTTATTAGGTTCAGCGCAAGTGCTGAATCGTAATCCCCTTCATTTGTTAGTTTATTGGATAATATCCTAAACGCGCTCGATAGTCCATTTTCATAATCTAGTTTTTTTGATAAGGCAATAGATTCGGTAATAACACTATCAGATGAATTTAGCTCGGCTAAGCTATTGAGTAGATCGACCCTTTGTTTACTTTCTGCTGTGTTTTGTAGTTGATGTTGTAGACTATCAATTCGAGACTGATTATATGCAGTCTGACATAAGAAAATCAGTAGAATTGACGAAATAGCAAAGAGTCTAGTCATAGATTGATCTTATACGTTTAAACAAAGGTGAAAGTAATTAATCTTGGGCTATTTGCAAAGTAACAGAATCGAATTTCATCTGTATATTATCTACTCGTATAGAAGATTGATAAGCGAAAAAAGTGTTATTTTTGGAACTTAATACTTGATTAAGGAGTATAATAAATAGATTGAAAAACACAACAAACATATCATTAGTAATTGTCTACACTATATTTACAATAGGAGTGGCGATCAGTTCACATTACTGCTTGGGTAAAGTTAGCCATCAGGATTTTTTTAGTTATGACAATCATGGTTGTCTGTGTGATGAACTGACAAATAATGAAGATGATTGTTGTAAGGATGAAGTTGAAGTAGTGGTTATTGATGAGGATCAGCGCACATTTGATCAGTTGGTCTCCATAGTTCCTAAACTCAATATCTTATTTGAGTTTGAATTCAATGTTTTGGAGGAGTTAGGTTTATATCAACGCCTTGAGGCAGTGTATTATGATTATCCTCCGCCTAAACAGCAACCACTATACTCACTCAATTCTAATTATACTTTTTATGGCTAATGATTCTTTATCGCTCATCGACAAAGAAATTATTCATTATCATTAATTGTACAATCATGAAATCATTAATCAAATTAACATTAGTCATACTATTCGCTGTGGTATCAACCACGACTTATTCTCAAGGTAAAGTTACTGAGACGACCCTTAAAGTAGATGGAGTTTGCTTTATGTGTAAAAATCGTATTGAAAACGCTTTAGATACGACTGGTGTCAAATATGCAACTTGGGATATTGATACTCAAATTCTTAAAATAGCCTTTAGGAATGACAAGTACTCTGTAAATGACATCAGTCAAATACTCGCGAATGTTGGACACGATACTGAAGAAATAAAAGCAACAGAAGAAGTCTACAGTAAGATAGATATGTGTTGTAAATACCGTGACCCAGCAGTAGTGGCAGACCACAAAAATTAATTTTCTATTTCAATATCATGAAGAAATTATTGCTAGGAGCAATGATGCTTGGATTAGTGTCATTAGCTCAAGCTCAAATACAAGGTCACGTATTTGAGAAAAAGGCAAATGGATCAGAAGAACGTTTGGTTGGAGCCAATGTATATTGGCTCAATACGACTAAAGGAACGGTTACAGATATCAATGGACAATTTAGCTTAGAAAAGATAAGCGAAACAACGGCTATGGTAGTAAGCTATGTTGGCTATGTATCTGATACTATAGAGATGAAAGGCAAATCGCGCTTTCCTATTTTGTTGCAATCATCACAAGTATTGGCTGATGTGATCGTACAGGGCAGTAAGGCAACGACCATTATCAATAAATTAGATGGATTTAACACGATCACAATGACAGAAGATGAGTTGTTCAAGGCAGCTTGCTGTAATCTGTCAGAGAGTTTCGAGACCAATCCTTCAGTAGATGTTTCTTTCACAGATGCTGTTACGGGAACGAAGCAAATTCAAATGTTGGGACTTTCAGGTCCTAATACGATGATTGGTATTGAGAATATGCCCGGTATCCGAGGATTGTCTTCCAATGTTGGATTGAGCTTTATTCCTGGTACTTGGATTCAATCAATTCAAGTCACTAAAGGTGTTGGGTCTGTGGTCAATGGATATGAGAGTATCGCTGGACAAATCAATGTCGAAATGAAGAAACCTCAGGATAGTGAAAAGTTATTTTTGAACCTTTACGGTAATCAATCTGGCCGTACAGAAGTCAATCTTAATCTGACACAATTAGTCGGTAAGAAGTGGGGAACTACGATTCTTCTTCATGGAAGTACTCGCCCAATAGAGCATGATGTGAATGATGATGGGTTTCTTGACTTCCCTACCACCAACCAGTTCAATTTTGTAAACCGGTGGGTCTATAAAGGGACTGGAAATATTATGGGACAGTTTGGTGTCAAGATAATGAAAGACAATAAGCTTGGAGGACAGGTTTCGTTCGATGAAAATCTGGACAAAGGAACGACTAATGCTTATGGTCTGGAGATCAATACAGATCGTTATGAAGCTTGGGGCAAGATCGGTTTCCTAAATAAGGACAGACCCTACAGAAGCATGGGGTTACAGGTGCTAGCAACCAGACATAAACAAGAGGCCTATTTTGGGCTGATGGAATATAATGCCTTGCAAAACACTTTGTATGGTAATTTGATCTATCAATCAATTATTGGTACGACTGACCATAAATTCAAGACTGGGTTGAGTTTTCTATATGATCAGTATGATGAACAATTGTCATTTGGAGAATTTAAAAGAGAAGAAATAGTACCAGGGACGTTTGTAGAATATACTTATGAGTATCTAGATAAATTCACCTTGATCGCAGGACTGAGAGCGGATCATAACAGTTTGTTTGGTGCATTTGTCACACCGAGATTGCATACAAGATATGCGCTGAGAGAAAGTACGACTTTGCGTGCATCGGTTGGAAGAGGACAACGTACCGCTAATGTGTTTGCTGAGAATATATCACTATTAGCGACCTCTCGACAAATACGATTTGCCAATCAACAGTCTAACGAAGCGTATGGTTTTAAGCCAAATGTAGCTTGGAATTTTGGGCTGAATCTTACTCAAGAATTTAGGGTCAACTATAGACCGGCCACCTTACTACTGGACTTTTATCGTACGAGTTTCGAAGACCAAGTGGTTATTGACATCGATACGCCAGGACAAGTGACCTTGTTAGGGCTTGACGGAGAGTCATATTCCAATAGCTTGCAAGCCGAACTCAATTTGGAATTGGCCAGACGACTTGATATTCGATTGGCATATCGCTGGATAGATGTACAAACTGATTTTGAAAGTGGATTGAACACGAAACCCTTGATTGCGAAGAATAGAGCATTTGTCAACTTGGCGTATAAAACTAAAAATGATTGGGCGTTTGACCTGACGACACAATGGGTAGGAGAGCAGAGGCTACCAGATACCTCTACAAGTCCTGAAGCATTTCGATTGGAAAGTTATTCACCTGATTATGCTTTAGTCAATGCACAAGTCACCAAATCACTCAATAAGGGATGGGACATCTATGTAGGAGCAGAGAATTTGGCGAATTACCGACAACCTAATCCGATAGTGAGTGCGGACGATCCGTTTGGACAATACTTTGACACGTCAATGATCTATGCGCCAATATTTGGAAGAATGATCTATGCTGGAGTGAGGTTTAAGATTGAGTAAATCTAAATTAAAGAAACTAGACCTATTAAGTATTAAAACTTAATAGGTCTCCTAAAAAATACTGATTTCCTGCAGTAAGTGATAATTCCAATTATCTAGATCTCCACTTTCGTGAGGATGACCTCTAAATGCATGGAATACATCATTTTTAACATCACTTCCGCACTACTTCAGCGCAGCTTGATCAGAAATCTGAAAAGTGAAAAAGCGGTGTTATATGGGGCTAGACATAATCATTAATAATTTACTTTGTAGTTATATCAGCATCATGCAGTATATCAATCTCCAACTGCATTGCTTTAGGAATAAGTACTTCATCCTCGATTTTAGCATGAATTAATAAATCAGTTTCAAGTGCCTTGAGGCGTGAAATAAGTACACCTAATGCCAATTGATCATAGAAGTGAGTCGATTTTGCTTTGAGAAGATCAATCATGAAATTTAAAGACCTCTCTGCGAAATCATCGTGATCTAATAAATAGTGTACTAATTCTATTTTTTGCTCAATACTAAACTCAATGACTTTACTTTTTTCGGAAAGGATAAGAGAATCGATATAGGGGAAAAGGTTGTTTTCTTCATCTTCAATGTGAGTGGTCAATTGATAGCTAAATTTTTCAAACAGTAGTGAAAGCATGGGCATCCAGTATTGCTTATAATCCTCCTTGAATGTTAATTTACTTAGCTCCATTTGAATTTCTCCCAACTTACAATTGATATAAAGCTGATGGGTTTTTCTTAAGTAATTTAAGATTGTAGGCAAATGGAATTTATTAAACTGGGAAGCTTTAAATTTACTTGGTTCATAAAACACATTTATCAGCTCATTATGAAAGTCATTATCTGCACTAAGTAAGTTCGTTTTCTCTGTTTTAGATGTATCACATATATATCGTTGTAACACTGTTTGTTGCATGTCAACTGTTATTGGGAGTGCCATAATTAATTAATATTGTGTCAAGAACTTTAGTATTTATTATCAATTCTAGACGATGAATTTTACCATAAAAATAGGGGCTAATTTCATGGCAATCAATCACTACACATGGCTAAATTCTATCACTAGTACTAGTGATAGAACCTTCTATACATTGACCAATCCACTTTGAATAGCGTAAGATATTAGCGCGGCAGGCGACTTGATATTGAGCTTCTTGAGAATATTTTTCCTGTGTGAATTTACGGTGTGCACACTCAAGAAAAGCTGATCTGCTATTTTATAAGTAGTGTTCCCTTTTGCAATAAGCATGAGTACTTCATACTCTCGAGGTGATAAATTGGCAGAGTCGACAAGTTTCTTTTTATCCTGATCTTCAATTACAAGATCAAGTACTTTATCACAGAAGAACTTATGGTTATTGCTTACAGAATGTAAGGCAGTCGTTATTTCTTCTTCACTACAATTCTTTGTGACAATTCCTTTTACTCCCATATTCAACAATCTCTTGACAGATTCTCTATTCTGATTATTGGAAATAATAAGAAATTTTCCAGCATATTTTTGCTTGATTTCCTCTAAGATTGAAATTATTGGACTGTTTTTATCAGGAATATCTAGTACGGTTAAATCTGGTTGAAACTTGTCTATAGCTCCCTTCAATTCACTTGAGTCATTTATTTCATGGATGATCTGAAATCCAGAAATAGATTGAATCAAGGAAGCTATTCCTTGCCTTGTTAAAAACTGAAAATCTGCAAGGAGGACAGAAGTGGGCACGGTCGTATTATTTTATTTCAACAAACGTATCCTATAGAGTTCTTACATCCAAGTTATTTTTAATAAATCTAAATAAGATTAGCGAATCTATTTTAAGTAACGTATATATTTTAGTGACTTATCTTTTACTTTTGACTTTGTATGAAACAACTACTACTTTTTGGCTGTTTAGCGATCATTTTGTCCTGTTCAGGAGATAAGGATGAAGCTGATAAACAACGATTTCTAATCAAAGGAAACGATGCACTTGTCAAGCAAGATTATAAAGATGCCTTAAGGTATTATACCGAAGCGCTGGCCATCGACTCCTGCTATACTGACGCTCTGAATAATGTAGGCATAGTGCAGTATGAGAATGGGAGTTATGGAGAAGCCATACTCAACTATGATGCGGCTCTTCAATGCGATCCGGAATTTTGGGAAGGGTACGCTAATCGAGCCAATGCCTATTACGAACTCAATGAATTATATAGAGCATTGGATGATTTGGAATATCTAGAACGCAAAATACCGGATTCTTCAAGTGTGTATTTCGGACTAGGTCTGGTCAAGACCAAGATGAGGAAGTATGATGAAGCCATTAAGGCTTTTGATCAAGCACTTCTATTAGACAGCGCCAATGCAGAAGTTCTGGTCAATAGAGGTACCGTTTATTATTATAAAGAACAATTTGAAGCCGCTTTGGATGATCTTGATTTAGCCATAAAAATTGATCCAGAACAAGCCAATGCTTACAATGCAAAGGCATTGCTTAGAGCAGATCAAGGTAAATTCCAAGAGGCACTTACACTAGTAGATCGCGCGCTAGAAATAGAAGTATATCAGCCTTATTTTCTTAATAATCGGGGCTATATCCGCATGGAATTGGACGACCCTGATGCAGTAAAGGATATCAACAAAAGTATTGTTATGGATCCTCAAAACGGATGGGCATATCGAAACAAAGCGCTGTGGTATATGAAGCAGGCTAAATATGATCAGGCGATCACACTGCTCGAACGGGCGGAGAAAGTGGATGACTTTATTGACAGACTGTACTATTTACAGGGGGTCTGTTATAGCAATTTAAACCAAACTGAAAAAGCTTGTGCTGCATGGCAGAAGTCCTTGAAAACTGGAGAATTGGATAGTGAAGAGATGATTGAAAAGTATTGCAAATGATCAGGGTTGATGATTTTTTGAGATTCAAATCGAAATTATCAGAAGAGATAAAAGATCTTCCTGGTCAAGAGGCTCATGAGTTGATGATGCCTTCTATTAGGCGATCTATGCCGATGGACTTGTCCAAAATACCTAATGCAAAACTGAGTAGTGTACTTTTATTACTTTACCCAGTGGATGGTAAGTTGATGCTTCCATTAACGAAGCGGCATGACTATAAAGGAGCCCATGGTGGTCAGATCAGTTTGCCAGGGGGGAAACATGAGGATCATGAATCAAGAATAGAGACAGCTCTTAGGGAAGCAGAAGAGGAGGTAGGAGTTAATCGAACTGAGGTTGAGGTCCTAGGAACTCTGACGGAGATGTATATCCCTCCAAGCAATTTTAAGGTACTGCCCGTATTGGGCACATTACCAGAACGTCCTTTCTTTATCAAGGAAGAGTTTGAAGTGGAAAAAATTATGGAGGTATCAGTAGACGAGTTTATGGATGCAGCCAATTACAAGGTAAAGGATATACAGGCAAGGAATTTTACCCTTAAAGACACCCCATATTTCGATATTGAAGGCCACGTTGTCTGGGGAGCTACCGCTATGATCTTGAGTGAGATGGCGATGTTGATGAAGAGGATTTAAGACCCTTTCAAAGCTTTAAATAATCAATTGCCTTTCTTATGATGCATAATGAATCGATTTATTGATTCTTCTACATCAGACTTATTACTCCAATATTCTCGACTGAAGATACCTTTAAATTTCCAATTTTTATTACTGAGAGAAAATCGAGAATATGCATGCGCATCCTTCATGGAGGGGTTTTGGTAATACAAATCATCGTCAGTCAGGATCACCCCTAAAAAGTCGTTGCCCTCTTTGAGGGTAATGTCTCCAAAAGGCAATTCAGTAGAGAAGTCAACACCTTCAAAAGAACTGTTCTCTAGAATTTTTTTCTTTAGATACCAATTTTTACTAGATGAGACTTCCGGAGTTATCGAGGGCTTGTATCTGCCTTCTGATACATCCAGAGCATAATTTAAGTATTCCTTCAATAGTTTTGGTCCCAGATTTTTGGTTTGATCTACTTTCAGTTGTTGTGGGTCGATACTACTAACGATGATCACCTTCTGACGTGCTCTCGTAATCGCAACATTCAATCTATTCTCTCCATTGGCCATGTTCAAGCTACCAAATTGCATATTTAATTTCCCGTTGACGTCAGGAGCGTATGCTGTTGAGAATATGATAATATCCTTTTCATCTCCTTGCACATTCTCAATGTTCTTAATGAAGATGTTTTTTGGTACAGCAAGTTTTTGATCAATCAAAGCTTGCTCAAATACATCACTGATAAGTTCCTGTTGTCGGGAATTGAAAGTGACTACTCCGATTTCTTTTTCTGGATGATCCCTGAGTTGATCTAGCATCAACCTCGAGACTTTTTGAGCCTCAATCAGATTAGCGTTTTTCTCCCAAAAACCTTCTACTTTGATATAGGTTATGGCTGGGACATGTTTATTGATGTCATCTCGGTCAGGGAGTAGTTTTAACTGATGATTGTAAAAATGTTGATTTGAAAAATCTATCAATTCTAAAGCATCACTCCGGTAGTGGCCCAATAGTTTTACTTGCATGAGATAGTTCTCCGCTAGTTCGAGTAAAGACTCTACCTCAAGATCAATTCCCTCATCTGCATCTTCTTCATAGCGCGGTCTGTAAAGATCATTAGGTCTTAACTGCTTACTATCTCCGGTGATCACCACTTGCTTACCACGGCACATAGCGGGGAGCCCTTTTTCCGTGAAGCATTGTGACGCCTCATCAAAAATCACTAAATCAAACATTTCTTTCATTGGAAAAATGGTAGAAACCGATTCTGGAGAAGCCATCCAGCAGGGGATTAATTGGAAAAGTTCATCACTATAATTGGCGACAAGTTTTCGAATGGGCCAAATGCGCCTTTTTTTATTCACTTGGTGAGCTAGATCACGGTAGGTTACTAAGTTGTTAAGCCGGTTATACTCGACATGCTCGTAAGTTCTTTCCCTCGCCTTTTGCAGTAAGATGTCATTACTCGCATTCATTTTTTCGCTGACAGCTTCTTGTAATTCTTGTTCTACTTGATGGATTTTTTGTGAACTTACTGTACGCAATACAGGATACTTTTTTTCAATGTGCTCGATCCAGGCGAGTCTTATGCTGTTTTGAAATAATGAAATGACATCATGCTCACTGTTGTTGACCTCAAAGTCAATAAGTTTTTCTACTACAGCAGTTTCGGTCGAACTGAAAGTAAAGAGCAGTTTGTCAAACTCACAGAGTGCATCAAAATCCTTTTGCAACGACCGTTTTACTTTCTTTAAATAATCAGGGTTTTGAAGAATATGCTTGATTTGATTTTCAGTGTAATATTTCATCCACTGAAATTTCATGTCAGGTATCGATTTGATCTCTTTGTATATTTTGTCAAATGAATCTTCTATAACTTCATAAGTAAGTGCCTGGATATTGAAATGTTCATGAATACCTCTGAGAGATTTATAGATAAGTTTTGCTTTTAGAGCTAGTCGCTGGCCATGGAACCAGTTTTGGATTTGCCCCTTTTCTAATGTGTCTGGCAATTCCCCTAACCATCCTTGTTGTTTTAATTTGGTTAGGTTATGTACTAGATTGAGTCTATTGTCGATCATAGCCACCATTGTTTCAAACCCCTCCTTATTGCTTTTGAGGTTGTTAGCAACGAGAACACGTTTAATGAGGTATTTGTCTTTCGAGAAAAGCTCCCACTTGATGAGCTTAATGAGCCCTTTTCTAGACTGTATACTTTTTTGTAAGACTTCTTGGAACTTACCCAGTTCATCGATCTTTAAGCTCAGTTCGGGACCGATACCTTTGTAGCACTCCATCAATACTCGCTCAGTATTCGATAGCCAAAGCATATCGGTTTCGCTATCCTTATACTTGACGATGTGCTGGAAATAACTGTAGATCGCGGGATTTTTCAGAATGCCCAGCATCTCTTTGATTTGATCTGACTTATTTAGAATACTCTCAAGATCATCAAGTTTTAGTTTGGCATTGGTTATTTCTTCTACTCTGTCCTCAAGAGTCTGCTGAAACTGTGGAATCTCATCCAGTAGATCTTGCATACACTTTAGATCTGAAAGAGAAAAGTCCCTAAAGCTATTTCGATTATAAAATGGATGATCGTATTGATTGAATTTTTGGGCGTACCCAATATAGTACTTGAGCTTTTGGATAAACTCATTAAGTTGATCTAGCTTGAAAGGTCTGTACTCTTGGACAAGGCTAATGTTGGGTTCGTCAAGATTGCATGTCAAGTACAATTCCTTGACGGACAATCCGCACTCTTTTTGATCATATAAGGCCTCTTTGAATTCCTCCAACTCCTCTGTCATTTGATCAATCTTCCTACTGTTTTGCAAGAAGCTTCTCTCTATCTGTATGGCGTCTAAGGTGCTGTTTTTTTGTTTGTAATCAGGAAGTTTTTCTATCTGCCCAGCTATTTTTTCATAGACTTCTTTTCGATCATTTTTGAAGTCATGTACAAGTCCGAGAAAATTCCCCAATCCTTTATCCTTTAGTCGATTGTGAACTACGTCTAGTGCAGCTTTCTTCTGACATACCATCAGTATCTTCTTCCCAGTAGCTATCCCATCGCTGATGATATTAGAGATGAGCTGAGACTTTCCAGTCCCTGGTGGTCCTTGTATGACGATAGAGTTGCCAAGCTTTACTGCCTTCAATGCATTCTCCTGATAAGCATCCATTTTGAATGGAGTGAATATCCGCTCTTCTTTCACTTGATTGAGAAAGGCATAATGATTGATCCCAGAAAGTTCAGGAGTGTTATCTGTTACTTTCTGTTCGAAAAATTCTTCCATTGATTCGAAAGAATTCTCCTCTATTAATTGATTATAGTCTGGAACGAGATGTGAGCCTGACTGTGGGAAAATTCCTAAAACGGCCTCAGGAAATAATTTTAATTCTCCTGTTCGCTGTTCATCTTCAAAATCTTTCTTTTTGTAGCTGTCAAAGGAATGTAGTTGATCACCAAAATTCTCCTGATTAAAATTTATTTCAATGTTACTCTCTTTGAGTTCTTGATAAAGTGAAGTGCGAAAGACCGTACTATCAGTATCAAATTCTTCAATTACTTTTTCTAACAGATCATCGCTAATCGACACATTGTTAAAATGTCCATAGGCCAGTAGGAAGGTTTTGTTGAAAGTGATGTTGACATCTTTACGTGTTTTGAGCAGCCACTCTCCAGTTTCTAATGACAGCTCTACTGGGAAGAATAGGAGAGGACAACGCACAAGTGTATCATCATTAAACTTTCCACTTACGAAAGGCCACCCTACATAAAGATCCTTGGCTCCACGTTCTTCATATATCAATTTCTCTATCCTCCGTAGACGCTTAAGTTGCTTACTAATAATATTGACATCCTCATCTCGAGAGTCTACTTCATCACAGAGTTTTATTTTTGACTTATTGCCAATCAATGCCTCGACTAATGAAAATGAAGTGTTGCCACTTAGGTGATTGAAGTCATGCAGATCAACAAATTGCCCACTAAGTAATCTTAGTAATAGCAAAGAACGATTGTTTCCAGTAAGGTTGGTTAGTCGCTTTAAATATGACTTGAGGGTCTTTTGCATTGATTAGTAATTATACTCATATTTTGCAAGAAATAGGGGAGGTGATCTGAAAAAGAAGCTATTTTCCAATTATCAAATAAGGTTGAATCTTATTGTAAGTACTGTCATCGAGTAGATGAATTTTCTTAAGTTGATCTAGCTCTTTGAATTTCCCATGCTGTCTCCTATAGTTGACAACGGCTTTTGCTAAACGATAGTTAATAAATGGATGTTGAGAAAGGTGACGAATAGTGTCCGTATTTATATTGACTTGCATTGGAGTAAAGTCGCTTGAGATACTTCCATAGGAAAGTATAGAATCAATCACTTCTGGTTCGAGACCATATACTTGATTCAATTGATTGGTGCTGATAAACCCACCTAGTTGGTCTCTGAATTTTACAATTCTATTGGACAGTGTGGTGCCTACGCCTCTTATTTGTTTAAAGGCAGAGGTATCTGCAGTATTAATATCAAATGCGGTGATAATGTGCTTTTTCTTGAATTCATGATTGGAGGGCTTTGTCTTTACATAAGTTTTAGTTGGTGGAATGCTGATATGTGGAGAAAGTGTAGCGTACAACTCGTCATTCATACCATAAATTTTTATAAGGTCTTCTTTCTTTCGAAATTGACCTCCTTTCTCTCTATAGCTAATAATTCTTTGCGCTAGATGGACCGGAATGCCATTTGACTTTAATAAATCAAATGAAGCTGTATTAGGGTCAAATTTTTTGTAATGAATAATTCCTGTTGGTGCTTCAGCTTTTTTTTTATTTGATTCTATTTGAGCCACAAGGCTATCCAATATGAGTTGATCACTGAGCTGATTGGAGTAAGTGGAAGTATAGTATCTGTGAAAGTACCTTGGTAAAATTATGATTGTCAGTAAGACAGGGGCTAATATGATAAGAGCGTTCGCCTCACCTTTCGATATACCAATTGTTTTTATAATCCAATATCTTATAATTTTGATCATGTTATTGTCAATATAACAACAACTTGCTAAACGCGGAAATGGTTCTTAATTCGATTGCGATGCTAGCATTGATTTTATTACCTTCCTGTTCAATCGAAATCAAAAATTAAATGAAACAAATATTATCACTCACAATCGCACTTGTATGTTCATGGACTTTACTAGCTCAGGATAAAAAAACTTGGGATACTAATACTCCTCCGGGAGATTTTAAAGAAATAGAATATACTACAGATGAAGGGACTTGGATGAGTCTTGATGTAAGCTCTGATGGTAAAGAGATAGTCTTTGATATGATGGGTGATATATACATTATGCCAATCGGAGGCGGATCTGCAAAAGTATTGCGCCAAGGACATGCCTTTGAAGTACAGCCTAGGTTTAGCCCTGATGGAACTCAAATTTCATTTACCAGTGATGCAGGTGGTGGGGATAATATTTGGGTAATGAACCGAGATGGATCTGATGCTAAACAAGTTACCAAAGAAAGCTTTAGACTGCTCAATAATGCTACTTGGATGCCAGAAGGAGATTATCTCGTAGCGAAGAAACATTTCACATCTCAACGATCACTAGGAGCGGGTGAGATATGGATTTATCACACTTCAGGTGGTACAGGAGAACAGATCACAAAGCGTAAAAACGATCAACAAGATGTAGGAGAACCTAATGTATCTCCTGATGGTAGATACATCTACTATAGCGAAGATGTATATCCAGGGGGCTCCTTTCAATACAACAAGGATCCAAATAGCCAAATATATGCGATCAATAGATACGATAGAGAAACAGGAAAGACAACGCGAGTAACTGGAGGTCCAGGAGGTGCTATCCGCCCTCAAGTTTCACATGATGGAAATTATATGGCTTTCGTCAAACGTGTTCGTACCAAGACGGCTCTTTTTATTCATGACCTAAGATCTGGCGAAGAATGGGCAATTTATGATGACCTCACTAAAGATCAACAAGAAGCTTGGGCAATATTTGGACCTTATACTGGATATGCTTGGACGCCTGATGACCAGCAAATTGTAATATACGCTAAAGGAAAAATCAGAAAGATAAACGTAGCCGATGCTACTTCAGAGATTATACCATTTTCTGCAAAGGCAAAACATAAAATAGCGAACGCCCTCAAATTTGAGAACAAGGCTTTTGAAGAAAATTTCACATCAAAAGCGATTCGAAATGCAGTTACATCTCCTGATGGTAAAGTATTAGTCTTTCATTCGGCTGGGTATTTATATAGTAAGTCAATGCCAAATGGAAAGCCAAAACGCTTAACGAAAAGTACAGACTTTGAGTACGAGCCTGCCTTTTCTAAAGATGGCCGTTCTCTCGTATATGTGTCATGGAGCGATGTGAATTTAGGGGTGATACATACTTTGAATATCAAATCTAACAAGAGCCTAAAAATATCATCAGAAATGGGAATTTTTAGAACTCCACAATTTTCACCTGATGGTAAGACGATTGTATTTCAAAAGGAATCAGGAAATTCTGATCAAGGGTTTGATTACTCCAAAAAGTCTGGCATATATACCATTTCGGCAGGAGGCGGGAAGATGAGCATGCTTATAGAGTCCGGAGGATTTCCTAGGTATTCGGCTGACGGAAAGAGAATATTTTATCAAACGGGAGGATATTTCTTTGGTAGCCTGAATAAAGAGTATCGAAGTGTAAATCTAAATGGTGAAGATGCCAAAACACACTATAAAGGAGATCATGCTAACTTCTTCATTCCAAGCCCAGATAATAAGTGGATTGCATTCATGGAGTTATTCAAAGTATATATTGCTCCAATGAACCTCAACGGTAAGACCCTAAACTTAAATGCAAAGACTAAGGCAATACCTGTAGCACAGGTCGCTAAGGATGCAGGGATCAACTTACACTGGTCAGGAGATAGCAAACAGATTCGTTGGACACTTGGTGATGAGTATTTCAAAACAGATATTAACAATAGGTTTGGTTTTATTGATAATAAGCCGGACAGTACGCTATCAATGGATACTGTAGGTGTCAAGATCAACTTATCTGTAGCTAGTGATAAGCCGAAAGGAGAGCTGGCATTCACAGGAGCTAGACTTATCACTATGAATGGTGATGAAGTGATCGAAGGCGGTGTGATCATAGTGAAAGACAATAAGATCGCTGCTATTGGCAGAAGTGGTGTAGTAGCGATCCCTAAAGGAGCGAAAGTTATTGATGTCAAAGGGAAAACAATCATGCCAGGAATAGTAGATGTTCATGCGCATGTAAGAGGGTTTAGGTATGGTATTCTTCCTCAGCAAAACTGGGCTTTTATGGCGAACTTAGCTTATGGTGTCACCACTTCTCATGATCCATCAGCGAATACTGAAGCGATTTTTAATTCTGCTGAAATGATCAAATCAGGTCAAGTTGTTGGGCCAAGACTATATTCAACTGGAATGATACTCTATGGTGCTGATGGTGATTTTAAAGCTGTAGTGAACAACTTAGATGATGCACGATCTGCGATCAGAAGAACAAAGGCATTTGGTGCATTCTCTGTAAAGAGTTACAATCAACCACGAAGGGAGCAGCGTCAGCAAATAGTCACTGCCGCTAGAGAACAAAACATACTGGTAGTGCCTGAAGGTGGTTCGACCTTTTTTGCCAATATGACGATGATACTTGATGGACATACTGGGGTCGAGCATAATGTGCCAGTTTATCCATTGTACAAAGATGTAACAGAAGTGTGGAAGAATAGTAATACTGGATATACGCCAACATTGATTGTAAACTATGCGAGTATTACTGGAGAGTATTATTGGTATCAGAATACCAATGTTTGGGAAAATGAAAAGCTATTGACCTTCACACCAAGAAGTATTATTGATTCCCGATCTAGACACAGAACAATGATTCCCCAAGAGGAATATGATAATGGACATATCCTCTCTTCACAAACATGCAAGGCGCTGACAGATGCAGGTGTGAAAGTCAATGTAGGAGCTCACGGTCAGCTACAAGGACTTGGAGCTCATTGGGAGACATGGATGCTGGCCCAAGGAGGGATGACTAATTTGGAGGCTATCAGATCTGCAACACTCAATGGAGCAGAATATCTTGGGTTGGATAAACAAATTGGTTCTTTGGAAGCTGGTAAGTTGGCTGACTTTGTGGTAATGGATAAGAATCCTTTGGATGAAATTAGAAATACTGAATCAATAATATATACAATAATCAATGGACGTCTGTATGATGCCAATACAATGAACGAAGTAGGTAATTACGATAAGAAGAGATTGCCGTTTTATTGGGAAAATGACAAGTTCAGTAGCAAGTTCACTTACCAGCAATCGACTCATTCATTCACTACACCAAAATGTAGCTGTGGGATTGGAGAGAATTAGAATTTGTTAAATTAAATAATTAAAAAGAGCTGTCATTTCTGATTACCAGAAATGACAGCTCTTTTTAATTATCATAAGTAATTCGATAGACCTTCCCAGCATAGTCATCCGAGACCAAGAGTGAACCATCATCAAGAACTAGGACATCCACCGGTCTTCCAGAAGCTGTTTGCTTTTCTTGGTTTAGCCAACCTTCTATGAATACTTCTGAACTGACTGCTCTATTCCGTTCTATTTTAACTCTCATTAATTTATAGCCCACTTTTCTAGATCGATTCCAAGAACCATGTTGAGCAACTATTAGATCCCCTTGATAGTCTTGTGGGAACATAGACCCTGTGTAGAATTTCAGCCCTAATGGTGCAACATGTGCTTTGAATTCCCAAGCAGGCTTCTCAAAGTCAGAACAAGAAAATTTGCTTCCAAATTCGGGATCTGAAAAGTCATCTCCATGACAATAGGGATAACCAAAATGTTGACTTTTTGTGGTGATAACGTTCAATTCACAAGGAGGGAAGTTGTCACCCATCATATCGCGACCATTATCGGTGAACCACATTTCCTTAGTAGTAGGATGCCATGTGAATCCAACTGTATTCCTGATACCTCTGGCTACATTTTCAAATCCAGTTCCA
>JAWUWD010000113.1:0-13568 GCA_034112085.1 Cyclobacteriaceae bacterium | reverse complement strand
CTACTGACAATACCTTTGGTAAGTCAATCTTTAAAAATGGAAATATTAATTTTTTTGAAAAAACGGTTGATAGAACAGCGCCTGAAAATTATACCCTTGGAGTAGGGGATGTTATATCCGTAAACATTTGGGGAGTTTCAGATTTTAACGGTAGTTATACGATTCAGAAATGGGGTGGTATCTCGGATCCTGATATTGATAGAATCTATCTGAGAGGTGTCACGTTTGAGCATGCGAAATCACTTCTTTTATCTCGATTTGGTGATGTATATGATACTCGAAGTTCTTCTTATGAGATTACATTAAGTTATTCACGAGAAATAGATGTTAGTATTGTGGGTGAAGTCGAAAGGCCAGGTACTTATAAAATACCAGCGGTCAATAGCCTTTTTAATTCTTTAACCGTCTGCGGAGGTCCTTCCAAATCAGGGACATTAAGAGATATCGTTGTGCTCCGAGATGGAAAAAAAATACACACGCTGGATATTTATGATTACCTGATGTCTCCTATAAATCAACAAGATTTTTACTTGGAGAATGGCGATATTATCTATGTTCCTGTCTCAAAAAATATAGTCGACATACGAGGAGAATTGAAACGACCAGGGAAATATGAGTTATTGGCAGGGGAGGGGATCAATAAAATATTAGAACTTGCCGGAGGCTATACTTCTGATGCTTTTTTGAAAAATGTCCAGATTAAAAGGTACATAGACAATCAATACCTCGTTTTTATGGACGTGGACTTGGATAGTATTATAACTAATGCTTTGGACTTAAAACTGTACGATGGAGACGCCATTGAAATAGAGAAGATCGATCAGAATATTACAAGTTACATTGATATTACAGGTTCTGTCAATATTCCAAGTAGGTATGAGTTTATTAAAGGCGAATCGGTTTCAGATCTTATAAAAAGGGCAAATGGGCTTAAGCAAAATGCCTACACTCACTTAGCATATATTGTGAGAACTAACGGTCTAAAAAAAGAGTACATCAAAATATCTTTGAATGATTCAACTTTCGTTGGTAAAGATGAATTTAAGTTAGTCAATAAGGATCTAATCAGAATCTTTGCGCTGGATGAATTTGAAGACAGCTATCAGTTAGAGGTTTTTGGGTTAGTAAGGGATCCTCAAGCATTAATTTACTCTCCGAGTATGACCCTTTATGATGCGATTGTTTTATCGGGCGGACTTCAGTATTATGCTGATTCAAGAATTGAAATATCTAGATTAGATAGGTTTTCGGGGAAGGCTGAAGCTGCTTCAATTTTTGTGAACGTTGGTGTTGAAAATAATAATATTATAAATAATGAAGTTTCTCAAATCAGATTAGAGCCATTTGATCGGGTATTTGTAAGGAAAAGGCCCAATTTGATTACCAATGATGTAGTAACGTTATCTGGCGAGGTGAAGTATCCAGGTCAATATGCGCTAAACAAAGAAGATGAAAAAATATCTGATTTAATTGAGAGAGCAGGAGGTTTAACAAGTGTTGCGCAAGAAGGTGCCGCAGTATTTTACAGAGAAGCTAATGGTCTAGGAAATATTGTACTGAAGCTTGACAATGCGCTTAAGCTTAAAGAATCTACTTATAACTATATTCTCAAAGGAGGAGATGTAATTTCAGTGCCTAAGATAGAATATTTTGTTTCTATTAAAGGAGCAATTGATTACCCCGTAGACAGCAGTTCAAATATCAACGCACCATGGATACCAAATAAATCCGCTAAATTTTATATCAATAAATATGCGAATGGATTCGCTGACTCAGCATCAAGAAAAAGAACTTACGTTTTGCAGGCTAATCGAGAGGTTTCCAGAACCTCAAGGACCTTATTTGTTAAGCATTATCCAAAGGTAAGGCCAGGAGGAGTAATTTATGCTTTGAATAAAATACAGAAAGATAAAAAGATAAAAAACGGGACTCCAATCAATTGGAATCAGCTTACTAGAGATGTTTTGACAACAGCTACAGCTACGGTTCCATTAATTATACTGTTATTACGAAATTAGCGGTGAGAATAAATGTTTTTCAATAAAATTCTATGGTAATGGAAGAGTTTAACTTGATAGAAATATTGAATTTTTTATGGAGGAGAAAAAGCTTGATTCTTAAAGTATCAGCAGTTTCCTTTTTCATTGGGCTTATTCTTTATTTTACTACGCCCAAGGAGTATGAAGCAACACTTACATTATTATCAGAAATAGATGATAACGATTTTGGTGGTTTTTCAGGGCTAGGCAGTTTGTCAAGTCTTGCAGGAATAGCCTTACCAAATAATAAAAGCCCTAGTGGATTACCTTCGACTTTATATCCAGATGTGCTTAGTAGTCTCCCCTTTTTGATAGAGGTCTACCAAGATTCTGTTTCTTTTGAAATCGAAGCTAAAAATAGAAGATCGATTGAGTCCTATTTTTTGGAATATCCGTTCATCCATCCACTCGATTATATTAGGAGGTACACCCTCGGTCTACCCGGATTGATACTCGCTATTTTTAAGGATCAAGAAGAGAAGGGAATAGTAAGTTTACCTCCTTCGAATAATCCTAAAATTGATCTTACTCCTAATCAGTCAAGTGCTTTGAATGCCTTTAAGAAACGCCTTTCAATTAACACGAATAAAACCAATGGGTTGATTACTATCTCAGTAATTATGCCTGACAGGCAAGCTTCTGCAGACATAGCACTAATCATCAAGGATAAGATCACGGAAATATCTACCAACTATAAAATTCAAAAGCTTAGAAGTGATCTGGATTTTATTAATTCGCGATATAAAGAAGCAAAACAAAAATATTCCTACTGGCAAAGAAAGGCTGCTGAATATAGAGATGGTAATAAAAACATATATTCGGCCATTGGAAATATTGACCGAAACAATATTCAAGATGAATATAGCTTAGCCTACGGTCTCTATCAAAGTCTTGCAAAGCAGTACGAACAAAAGGGAATAGAGTTGAAGCAAGAAACGCCTGTGTTTACTGTGTTGCAGCCTGTGATAGTTCCGTTGTACCCGTCTTCTCCCAGCATTTTAATTGTTTTTGCCATGACTTTTATAGGTTTTATCCTTACGTCGGTATTTTTAATTTTTCAACCCACGATTAAAAAGATCATTAGTAATTAAGAAACCGATTTTGGCATAATCAAGGTGTTGGGTAGATTATAAACGAATCCAACTATTTGGGCTCTATCGAAATGAAATTCTCATCAATTTCCCATTTGATATCCAAGTTCAATAAAAAATAACCATCGTCATACAATATTGTTATATACGCTCCATTAACCACACTAATAGTTTGAATAGGACCTTAGCGTTAATAGGCGTTTTCGTCTTTCTTAAAAAGCAATAAATTAATCGTTGCTGAAATTATTTTTAAATCTAAAAAGAAGCTCCAATTCTCGATATACCATATGTCCGCTTCAGCACGATTTTCCATGTCAATTATTTCTTTTGTTTCCCCTCTGAAACCATTAATCTGAGCCCAACCCGTTAAGCCAGGTTTGGCAAAGTGTCTCACCATAAATTTGTCAACTAACACTTTATATTCTTCAGTGTGTCTGAGCATATGAGGTCTTGGCCCAACTAAGGACATATGATTTTGTAAAATGTTAAATATCTGTGGAGTTTCGTCTAGGCTTGTTTTCCTTAAGAATGCACCAACACGTGTCACTCTATCATCAACCTTTGAAGCCTGTTTTAGATCAGAATCACTATTTACGCGCATACTACGAAATTTATAGCAATCAAATTGTTTGGCATCTCTACCTGTTCTTTTTTGTATAAAAAAGACAGGGCCTTTACTTGACAATTTTACTGCCAGGATGATGATTGGAAAAAGCCATGAAAAACTAAAACAAATAGTAAGAACCGAAAGAACCACGTCCATCGCTCGCTTGATCAATCTGTTTCTTAATGTTTTTAATGGTTCATCTCTCAATTTTAAAACAGGATTAATCCCATAATAATCGATGGCAAAACGCTGGGACAAATAGTTAGAAAATTCTGGGATAATGTGAACTCGGATAAGGTTATTATCTGCAATTTTTAATAAATCATTAGTCAAATCATTGTGTTTAGCGGAAAGGGATATAAGAAGTTGATCTATTTTGTTGTTGTTTAAGTAATCTTTTATGTCAGCCAATCCTCCTTTGAAATACGTTTTGTCGACTTCATGCTCAATCAGTCGGTTAGTAAATATTGCTTTGAGTTTGTGTCCAAATAATGGGTTGTTATAAACAGCGTTAACCATTATTTTAATGTTTTCATTGTAGCCAACCACCACCACCAGACCTGCATATTTCCCCGATTTTCTAATTGACTTTTCAATATAAAATAGCGTAGCTCTCCATATCAAAATAAGTACCCCATGAATCAGGAGTGAGTAGATAAGAAAGGACCTAGAAAACTTGTAGTCGGTAATTAAGAATATGAATCCAGCGCTGGCAAGGAAAAATAGCATTAAGCCAAATGTATTTTTTGAAATTACGGTATGCGTATAAATATTTTTCGAATTGTCATACAGGTCAAAAACTAGACAAATAAAGAGCCAAATAAGACTCAAGCCGACAAAAGGGTAGACTAAATAATTTAGGTCAGGGATAACTGAGGTAAAAACTATTTCTCTTGACGAGAGAAGCGCTAATATTAATAATAGGGGGTCTATTATTGCTGAGAAGATAAGCAGATGAGCGTTTTTTATTTTACCCATGAAGTAAGGATGATTTAGATTTTAGAATTTACAAATTCCTTGAACTTGTGTTCAAAAATTTCTTTGCTGAATTTTTCTGCGTTGGTTCTTACTTTTTCATAATCAAAGTCAATTTTTTCAAACTCTTTAATGGCATTAGTAATTGAAGCAACTGATTGCTCATAAAAGAAAAGGCCGCTTACGTTTTTGGTGACTGTTTCAAGGGATCCCCCTTTTCCAAAAGCAACTACCGGTGTGCCGCAGGCTTGCGCTTCGACAGGAGCAATACCAAAGTCTTCTTCCGCGGCATAAACAACTGCCTTTGCTCCTTGCATATACGCAATGAGACTCGAATAAGAAACGTGTCCCAATATTTCGATGTTTTTTGATGCTTTAGAACGAATTTTTTTCATCTCAGGGCCATCTCCGATGACAACTAATTTTTTGTCCGGCATGTAACTGAACGCTTCTACGATTAAGTCCATTTTTTTATAAGAGACCATTCTAGAAGCTGTAAGAAAATAATCTTCTTTACTTGTTTCAAGTTGAAATTGATTGATGTCAACTGGAGGATATATCACTGTTGCTTCCCTTCTATAAATCTTTTCAATTCTCTTGGCTATGTAATTTGAGTTAGCGACAAGATGGTCCACACGGTTCGTACTGAGAATGTCCCATAATCTCATTTTATGCAAGACCCTTTTAGCATACCAAGCCTTAACTCCTCTTAAGTTAGCTTCCTTTAAATAGGAAAAATACAAGTCCCATGCATACCTCATAGGGGAATGTATATAAGAAATGTGTACTTGATTAGAATGACTTAACACGCCTTTGGCAATAGATGCCGAGGAGGAAATAATGAGATCATAGTTAGTTAAATCAAAAGACTCTATGGCGGAGGGGAAGAGGGCTAAAAACTTTCGATGATTGGATTTTGCCGTTGGTAATTGTTGGATAAAACTTGTAGTAACCTTGCTTGAATGACCAGGGAAGACATAGGGACGATCTTTCTCTGGTAAGAAATCTATTAAGGCGTAATGGTCAAAATCGTTCCAAATTGTATTGATTGAATGAAGAACTTTTTCAGCTCCACCATTCACATAATACCAGTCCGCGATAAGGGCTTTTTTCATTTCGACTTTTACTTATTTAATGTGTTGATATTCACTTTAAATGAATAATCAGTGATGAATGAATTATTCAAACTTTAGAGTAGTAAGGTATTTTTTTGGAATCAAAACGCTATTTAACCTGTGTTTTTGAGTTTAAAGGCCGAGTCTTCACATTAGGGTGAAATTGATTATAAACTTTTTTCATTTTCGAATAATCTAATCTTAGCTAGTTTAGCTCGTTTTTTTTAAAATATCCTTGTCTACTCAAGTCATAAACCAAAGTGAACAGGTAAAATAATACGAATGGTTTCATCATATATAAAAAACCATACCATTGAATTCTCATTTGAAGAACGAATAATGCGACAAATGCTAAGTGCCCAAATAGCTTTTTTGAAATTAAAGTTTTCTTGATGAGAAAACCTAGCAAAAAGGCGTAAAATATAACACCAGATAATCCGAAATTTAAGGCACCTTCAGAGTAAAATAAACCACCTCCAGCATTAGGAATGTAAGGGTGTATCCATTGTTGATAATAATACGGAGAAGTTGCACCACCTAAAGGAGTCATAGGAAAAAGGGTAAATGGTGTGTTTAGCAAAGTCATGTAACTTCCTTGATCATTAAAGTAGCCCCAAACACTACTCAAATAAACGTGTGCTGTATCTGATACAGTTTGCTGATTATAGAGGCTTGTCAATAATAGTGTGCCTACCAGTGGTAAAATGTCGCCGTAGTTATTCAGTAAAAAGTCAAGTGCCTTATTGCGCATGGCTCCAACAATTAGAAAAAATGAAACACTCAAAGTAGCTATCGAAAAAAATTTGATATTGAGTCGAATTTCTTTTTTCACTTCGTCCCCTCGATAGATTAGCATAAACAATAGGATTAGCATACTGTCGGCTCTTTCCCCTCCTAATATTACGAAAAATGTGATAGCTAGGTGGATAATTTCTATGAGCGAAAATTTTTTCTTCGAGGAAAGTATTATGAGAATGGAAAACAAGGAATAAATACTTGCCCATCCTCCGCCCGGAAGTAAATTAAATCTATAATCAGCAATGTAAAATGCTCTAGGGTAAGCTACGATTGCGAATACAGCATGACAAATCAGTAAAATCAATCGGGTCTCAGCATTGATTTTTAGTATGTCAAATTCGATTCTTTGATTTCTAACAGACCATAGGGTAGATATAAAAACCAGGTACCCCGTAATACTCCAAGCATAGGCATAATCTGCTATATTCTGAGTAAAAAATTTTGAGCCAATTGCTGTAATTATACCGAAAAGTGGGATGTTAAACTTCACACAGAAAAGGGTGACTATTGGGTAGAAGAAAACAAAAACGCAGAACTTCAGGTAAATGCTTTTAAAGAAAAAGACAAACCCAAAAAGTAAACTCAAAAGCAATATGTGTTGATAAAAACCCTCAGGCATGAATATGTTATCAAACTAAAACGAAAAAAACATTGGTATTTAGCTTCATTTCTATCTACTCTCGTAATACGCTAAGATATGCCTGGCTTACCTGCTTCTTGTAGTACTCTGAAGAAAAATCCGTAATAACATTAAGTTTTGGCTGCCCTGTTTTCAAATGATTCAGACATAAATGCAGTTGTTCCTTAATAGATGTCATGGAATTAGGGTCAAACAAAAAATTGTCCCCACAAATATCTGATATTTCTTTTATCCCTCCGAGATTAGATGCTAATATAGATAGACCTGCATTCGCCGCTTCCACCAATGAAAGGGGCGCATTCTCATAGCAAATTGAAGGTAAAACAATAACTTCATAGCAGTCCGAAAGTTTTTTCATAAGAATAGAATGTTCTATCGATCCCAACATGGTAACACGATTACTGAGCGACCGCTCGTAAATAACTTGCTCGATGGCCGATTTTTCAGTGCCTTCTCCAATAATATCCAACTGATACCCCTGTTCCTCTATGTCAGCCAAATGATTTAAAAAACCAACCAGACCTTTCTCATGTGAAAGCCTTCCAATAAAGGCCATTCTAGCCGGACCTTTGTTTACTGCTTTTGTTGATCTTATATTCAGCTCTATTGGATTTCTAATCATCCTGATCTCCCCTTCAAAACCCTGTTCTATCATTTCCTTCATGTAATAACTGGGTGTGATAATCAAATCTATTACTTGCCCTATCCTGACTATTTTATTACCAATGAGCCATTGCATTTTTTTGAGCCAACTGTGTAGAAAAGATCTGTTATCGAGTCTCATCCGAAACATTTGCAACCAGTGTGGAACTTTAGTAAGGAGCGGATAAAGCTTCTTCTTTTTATATTGAAAATACCCGCTACTTGGGCAAATCAGTTGATGATCATGGGCCGTATAAACAACTTTTACATTTTTATTTGCCGCTTGCTTGTATTTTCTAATTGATTGGAATATTGATGGAGAAAGAATATGCGAGAAAGCATGAATGTGAATAATTTCAGGTTGAAAGTCGTCAAGTACGTTTCGAATTTGCTTCTTGTGCGGAGTAGAGTAGAGGTATTGTAATGGGTTTTTTTTTAGTTTGTGTCTTTTACTACCTACGTAAGAGCGTATCTCAAATTGTTCTTTTAATATTTCTTTAGTATCTCTGAAGACCTTTTCTGCTCCACCCTCATATTCAAAATCATTTATTAATAATACCTTCATTTGCATCGTGGAACCAAGAATACCTTATATAAGCAGTTTGATTTAGGGAATCTTTCCTTTGAAATACGGGTCAACATTGACTGAAGACCCAATTCTCGTAAAGATATCAAAAATCTACGCAATGAAATTGTCTTTTTCTGAGCTTTCAATATAATCAATAGTCGACTTGATTGCTGTGATTGTATTATCAAGTACTTGTATTTTGATAACAAGAATAATACCCGTCAAATACATTTGAACCATGGCTAATGCTCTAATATTTGTCTGGTTCACATTTCACATAAGTACACGTATTTCTTCTTTTGGCATTCCCGTATTTTAGAATCAAATTAGTCCAAACATCATAATCATGACAGCCCCTTGAATTCAGAGCATTTTATATTCCTACCTTTACTTTTCAGCAAGCAGACCTACCCATGCAGAATATCCTTAATCAGAAAAATCATTGGATTGTAAAACACCGAGCATTTGGTAAAAGTCAAAGTGTTTTTGCCGGTATTACCATGGAAGAAGATGATTGGCAGGCCATAATGAGTGAAAATCTTGAAGACATGACCTTTCAAGAATGGGTTCCCCAACAGACAATCAAAGGAGCCATCAAAGACCAGGTATTTAATGATTACGTGACAGGAACTTTACTCTTTTTAAATGATAGTTACTACGGATTTGGAGACTTCAGGACTTTATCCTTTCCTGTCATTAACAAAGTAGACCACAGAAAAGCATCTTCGGTCATACTTAAAAACGATAATGACATTCATAATCTAAGCTATCACAATAAATTTATATGATATGAGAGCCTTAAGTTTTGCTGACTTACCAGAAGAAATAATGGAACACTTGCCAAATGATGAGCAAATATCCAATTACGAAAAAAAAGGGTGGCATATAAGTCCAAAAATGATCTGCGATCAGGTGCTTTACGCTGCGCTCGATGGGGTCAAAGATTTTTATCAAGGCAAAACCGATTTTATGCTAAGCGCACAATCACGAATAGCTGATGATGATTTTAATGAAGATCAGGCAATTAAGAACAATGAGTTCGTTACGCTCAGAAAAAAGGAATTGCAAAACCTTGGCTTTCACCCACTAATCACGGGAACTGCCGCCTTATTAGCCAGAACTTCTGGTACTAGATTTTTTGCTGATTCGCTATTGATGAAAACTCCGGAAAAACAAAAAAGTAAGGGAATAGTTGGCATTCAGGCAAGGCATATTGGCCCACTTGTACATCCCATGCTTACTGCATGGATCCCCTTACAAGATTGTGAGATTGACATGGGTCCATTGGTATATCTTGATGAAAGTCTGCTTTAGAAGGATGATGCCGCACTTAAATCATTTTTTTCTTTCAACAATCAGAATTTGCAAAGCTTCGAGGAGTACCCGAAGAAAAACAGGCCTTATAATGTCAAAGTGCCAATGACTGTAAAAAGAGGACAGGTATGTTTCCATAATGGGCATACTATTCATAGTAGCTTTGCCAATACCAGCAAGGTAAACCGTTTAGCTCTGGCGGTTCATTTTCAGGATATGAATAATGCCTACCAAAAGACTTATAAAAAAGATGGAAGCCCTATTGTGATCGGGTATGACCAACTTTGTAAAAAGGAATCTAATGGCGATCCAGACTATACTGATGAAAATATATTCCCACTTTTAATCGAGAGTGTACCGCAATGACATTTGAAGAATTCAAAATTAACTACCAGAAAAAACCGGTAGAGGAATACCCTAATAATTGTCATAAGCGTCCTGCGCTGGTAACGGTTAAGGTAGTGGCATACAACCATGCTCCATACATTAGGCAGTGCCTGGAAAGCATACTGATGCAGCAAACAGATTGTGAATTTGACATACTCATTGCCGAAGATGAATCAAGTGATGGAACCCGGGAAATATGTTTAGAATATGCTGAAAAATTTCCTGACCGCATCAGGCTTCTCCTAAACTCCAGAGAAAATAATATTCATACGAATGGAAAGCCCAGTGGGCTCTTTAATTCGGTCTATGCCAACTTCCTGATTAACACAAAATACATGGCAATATGTGAAGCAGATGATTACTGGTGTGATTCAAAATCATTGGCTAAAAAGGTGCAATTCCTTGAGCATAATGATGATTACGTTATGGCATTCTCCAATTTTAATCGACTTATTGCTGATACTAACACAATGCATGTGCGTCCTGCCATCAAATGGAAAAAAAACAAATCTGTGTCGCAGGGTGAAATTTTAAAAGCCAATATCCCAACAGTCTCCAATGTTTTTAGAAACGGCTTGCTTGAAAAGTTTGATGAAAAAATGAGAGATATTTTGCTAGGAGATCTGATGCTTAAAGGAAAATTAAGTCAATATGGCAAGGCATATTATATCTCCGAAATAGAGCCTGAAGTTTATAGATTACATCAATCTGGAATCTTTAGCACATTTAATCGTCCAAAACAGGCGGATCTAACCATTAGCTCCCTAAAATACCTTTTGGACTATTACGAGCAGAAAAACCAGGATGATAAGCATATTCGTAAATTCCTTATCTATTTCTGTATGCATACCTTTTTGAGAACTGCTTTTGTAAACAGGCAAATCGAATTTAGACTCATCAAGATCGCAACTAAGTACTCATCTCAAAAGTTTGACGTGATTAGAGAAGGACTTGTCGCAATGATCGAAATAATAAATAATTTAATATACATCTCTTTTAAGGTAAAAAAAATCAAGACTCATTTAACTCATTAAATTTAGAGGATTATATATCAGGAAATTCAAGAAGTAAACACTGAGACAAAAGGCCAGGTTCTCAGTGAACTAATACAAAGAGGCTATTGCATCATCAAAACAAAATAACATGAAGAGGACGATTTAGAATCGGTTAAGGATGTCTTCAATCAGTATTGTGAACTCATCGGCACTCCCATATCACATGACGCAGGTGGATCTATTGTTTGGGATATCAAATCCAACCCGAAATCGAAGAGTTTCATTAAAACCTACTCCGAGCATAGCTACATATGGATAGTCAATACAGCCACTACCCGGAAGATTATTTGGGTTTGCTGACATTAAAAAAAGCTAAATGTGGAGGAGTGATATCTTACCTACTGAGTCTTGAAGAAATTCTGAAGGAGCAGAGAGCGTCAAATAATGGAAATGAAACCGAAAGAATTCTAAGAGAAACGGATTTTCCTTTCATCGTACTAAATGTGTTTAAGAAGACGGCTAATGAAGAACGAGACCCCAACTTTTTCAAGGCTATCAGTAATGGAGTAGTGCCATTATTCGTTAATATAATATTATCGAGAGCGAAGAAATCTTTAATTCTCTTTTTCGAAAGAACAGCCAACTGACCATTACTTGTAAGCAACTTGCTTTCCCAAGCTAGACTTAGAGATGTATCAAAAAGCTCTTTTTCAGGACCTGCATTGGTTGATTCAAGGGTAAACGATTTTATAATCATTGAGCATTTTGGATGTTTTATTAATACCATTATGCATTAAAACATCAACAATTGATAAATGAGATTGGTAGCCAAAATTGAATTGAGAATAAACGGGTAGCTCGGGTAATAAAAACCCGATAGAGTAGCCGTTCGCTTCAAATATGTCTTTGGAATATAATTCTTCACCGCCCGGTGGGTTAATATAGTTGGAGAAATTATGGAGTTCACAGATTTCAAATACTCTTCTCGTTTTTACATCAACACCATTTGATAATTCCGTTGATTTAAGGTTTTTCTCTAGCAATTCAAATTCTGGATGCTCGAATACAAGTTCTGTTTTAATGGATAACAACTCACAAATTTTACTAATTGTAAATGCATTAAACACATGTAGACTGTCGGTTGGGACACTAATAACATCTTCTAAAAAGGGAAAAATCTCTTTAAAGTAAGGCGACTTTTTATAGTTGTAAAAAATGACAGCTACTAATTTCCTCTGCCAATTTTGATTATTATCAATGCCCACATGCTCTATAAGTTTTGAAGAGCTCTTCCCCATCACGGGTACTTGGATAGTGATAGGTAAACCCGTTCCAGCATCAAGGATTCTATTACGTGTGATCCAACTTTTTTTCCGAAAGCTTACCTTCCCGTAAACAATAAACTTATCTACCGCCTGGATCAATTGAAAATATCCTAGATATGGTAAAAAATATGCTTGCATGACACCCAATTTTCCAGTAATCATACAACTCCTAAATAATTTTTTTCATCTGCTTTTACGACACTATTCAACACTTTACAAATTGTTCTAACGACTTCTAAGGAAAGCTCAAAATATAGCGGTAAGCATAGTATTCGTTTCGAAATAGATTCCGAGACAGGCATACTCTGGCCTTTCAAATAGCTCACCGTATTTAGTGAGGGGTTAAAATACCTTCGAGGAAAAATAGCTGATTTTCCTAACTCGTCTAAAACTCTTAGCAAATCACTTTCTTCATTGGAAATAATCGGATAGTAGCTGTAGTTCCACTCAGTATGTTCTCTAATCTTTATTTTCCTGATGAAATCCCATTCCAGGAGTTCATTATAATGTTGAATTATTCCATTGCGATTAGAAAATATTCGATTCATAGATGGTAAAACGCTCAAACCCATGGCTGCATGAAGCTCAGATATTTTAGCGTTTATTCCTGAACAATTATAATCATATTGTCCGTGGTGACCAAAATTGATGCTATGATCCAACTTCTTGAATAACTCCTTATTAGAACAAAAAATAGCTCCTCCTTCTGCCGTATGAAATATCTTCGTAGCGTGAAAACTGCAAGAACTAATATCTCCATATTTGAAGACAGATTCCCCTTTATATTTTACACCAAACGCATGTGCTCCGTCATAAATTACGAGTAGATTATAATTTCTCGTAATTTTTTCAATGAATTCAATCTTGTACGGATTGCCAAAAACATGAGTCGCCATGATGGCCTTTTTTTTTGGTGTAATCGCAGCTTCGATTAAGGTTTCATCAATAGTGAGAAAATGCGGAGCGATATCAACAAAAACGGGTTGGCATTTTTGCCATACTATGGCTGCTGATGTAGCTATATAACGGAACGGCGTACTACTGACTTTATAGCCAGCTCTCACATGTCTCA
>JAWUWD010000112.1:0-8451 GCA_034112085.1 Cyclobacteriaceae bacterium | reverse complement strand
TTGGTCTTTTGGCGGGTAGCCATATAGTTGAAGGTCATCGAGACCGACTGAAAGACATAGGTATAGAAATGATTGCCTCTTCAACAAAAGAATTGGAAGTCATAATTAATCAATGCATGAGATAATGGTGTAGAATAGTTGGGTGTTATCAGATTTTAAATATCTAGGCTGCATCTCTAACCTCTAACTTCTATGTTCTCTTCACTAACATCTAAACTCCAAGTTCTAACTGTTATTCTCTTTGCTCTTAAGGCTAGTATATCTACTTTTGCAAATTACTGTTGACAATATATTTATCTGAATGAGCCAAGCGAAAATTACTCCTCCAATAGACCTCACAGGTCATGACCAAATCGAGATTATTGGTGCTCGTGAACATAATTTAAAAAATATTGATATTTCTTTTCCACGGAATCAGCTAGTGGTAATCACTGGAATTAGTGGGAGTGGAAAATCTTCGTTGGCATTTGATACAATTTATGCCGAAGGTCAGCGGAGATATATGGAGAGTTTTTCAGCTTATGCCAGAGCTTTCATTGGCAATATGGAACGTCCAGATGTCGATAAAATCAATGGGCTTAGTCCAGTTATTTCAATAGAACAAAAGACAACTTCAAAAAACCCTCGGTCGACTGTGGGTACGGTCACTGAGATCTACGATTTCATGCGATTGCTATTTGCTAGGGCTGGAGAAGCATATTCTTATTTATCAAATGAGAAGATGGTGCGTCAGTCTGAAGATCAAGTACTGACTCATCTATTGAAGAATTTTGATGGAGAGAAGCTTTCGATACTTGCCCCTATCGTTAAGGGAAGGAAAGGACATTATCGCGAGTTATTTGAACAAGTTCGCAAAGCCGGATACGCTAAAGTGCGGATCGATGGCGAAGTGCAAGAGCTAGTTCCTAAGATGCAGATTGACCGTTATAAAACGCATGATATTGAAATAGTGGTTGATCGTATAATCGCTGAAGAGCCAGATAAGTATCGCATAAGTCAGTCGATTGCCACTGCATTAAAAGAAGGTAAAGGTGTGATTATGGTCTTGGATGTTGATGGCAATACTCACCACTTTTCGAAATACTTAATGGATCCAACTACTGGGTTGTCTTATGACGAACCAGCACCCAATTCATTTTCTTTTAATTCGCCTTATGGTGCTTGTCCGACCTGCAATGGATTGGGAAAAGTCGAGGAGATCACGGAAGAAACAGTCATCCCAGATAAAAAGCTAAGTATTAGTCGAGGAGCAATCTTGCCTCTCGGAGAATACCGAGATATATGGATTTTCAAAAAGATTGAGGCAATTCTTAAACGATATAAGGTAAGCTTAACCACACCTGTCAATAAGTTCTCAGAAGAAGTATTGCATGTGCTTCTTCATGGAGATGATGAGCCAGTGGACGTGGCCTCTAAAAAATATCCAGGAGAAGAGTGGCAAACAAATTTTGATGGGATCATTAAGTTTTTGGAACGTCAGAAAAATGAAGGCTCAGATAAAATACGAAAGTGGGTGCAAGATTTTACAATTGTAAATACTTGCCCAGATTGCGATGGTGATAGATTGAAGAAAGAATCACTTCACTTTAAAATTGATAACACCAATATTGCGGAACTAGCAAGGCTTGATATCCAATCTCTCGGAAATTGGTTTGAAGGACTGGAGTCAAGAATGACTGATAAGCAGCAGTTGATTGGCGCAGAAGTACTTAAAGAGATTCGCAAGCGTATTGGATTCCTTTTGGATGTGGGACTTGAATACTTAAATCTCAATAGACCACTAAGGACTTTGTCAGGAGGTGAGGCACAAAGGATTAGATTGGCAACTCAAATTGGGACGCAACTGGTCGGGGTACTTTATATACTAGATGAGCCAAGTATAGGATTGCACCAGCGAGACAATGTGAAGTTGATCAAGGCACTTCAAGACTTACGAGATTTGGGAAATTCGGTCATTGTGGTGGAGCATGACAAAGATATGATGTTGGCATCTGACTATGTCATTGATATTGGGCCAGGTGCTGGTCGACATGGAGGACAGATAGTTGCCGCAGGTACTCCAAAAGAATTTTTGAAGCAAGGCAGTTTGACAGCTGATTTTCTGCAAAATAAAGTCAGTATAGAAATTCCTGAGACGCGTAAGAAAGGGAATGGTGATAAATTAGAGCTCACAGGAGCTACAGGTAACAATTTAAAGGATGTGAAGCTTTCAATCCCTTTGGGTAGTATGATATGTGTGACGGGTGTGTCAGGAAGTGGGAAATCTACATTGATACACGACACGTTGTTCCCAATCCTTAATCATCACATTTACAGATCGCGTAAAGAGCCGTTGGCCTATAAGAAGATCTCAGGTTTAGAGTACTTGGATAAGGTGATTGAGGTAGATCAATCTCCTATTGGAAGAACGCCAAGATCAAATCCAGCTACTTACACGGGTGTGTTTTCGGACATTCGCTCACTATTTACACAACTTCCTGAATCAAAGATTAGAGGGTATAAACCGGGTAGATTTTCATTCAATGTCAAAGGAGGTCGTTGTGAAACCTGCGAAGGTGCTGGGCTCAAATTGATTGAAATGGATTTTCTTCCTGACGTTCATGTGCACTGTGAAACGTGCAAGAGCAAAAGATACAATCGTGAAACACTTGAAATTAGATTTAAAGGAAAATCAATTTCTGACATCCTCGAAATGACCGTAGAAGAGGCAGTGCCATTTTTCGAAAAACAACCTAAGATTGCACGAAGAATACAAACTCTTAATGATGTTGGGTTAGGATATATAACTCTAGGCCAACATGCGACAACATTGTCGGGAGGTGAGGCGCAACGGGTAAAACTGGCTACAGAACTTTCTAAAAAAGATACTGGTAAAACGTTCTACATTCTTGATGAACCAACGACTGGTCTTCATTTTCAAGATATCCGTCATCTACTAGATGTTCTTCAGAGATTGGTGGATAAAGGAAATACTGTGCTGATCATCGAGCACAATTTGGATGTGATAAAAGTTTGTGATCATATAGTAGATATTGGGCCGGAAGGCGGTGATGGTGGAGGAATGATTGTTGCTCAAGGCACTCCAGAGGAGATTGTAAAAGTTAAAGAAAGCTATACCGCTAAATTCTTGAAAGAAGAACTAGAGATGTAGGGAATGATGTTAAATTGAATAAAATATTTCAATCCAAAAGTTTAAATTGTAATCGATTACACCTAACCTAAATCTATTATGAAAAAACACCTACTAGTACTGTTGATTGTTAGTGTGAGTTTAATTGCTCAAGCACAATTGAAAGGAGATACTTATGCTTCTGCGAAGCAGAAGAAGTCTGCCAATGTAGTTTACACTTATGCTGAAGCACCTGGCTTTGCAGCAAAGGATGCTTCGGGGAATGTTCGAGGGATCTGTGTTGACTTAATGGGTGAGTTTGTCGACTATGTGAAGACTAAGCATGGTATAAGTATGACGGTATCATACAAGTCTGCCAAACCAGATGATTTTACTTACTTCTTGAATGAAGTAAAGACCGCCAACGGAGGCGTATTCGGATTGAGTAATACAACAATTACTGAAGAGCGTAAAAAACAGTACAATTTCAGTGTTCCATATATCACTAATATCGGGATGATACTTTCAAATAAGTCAGTGCAGACAGTTAACAAACTATCAGAAATTGGATTAGTGTTTAATGGGATGACAGCCGTTACGGTGAAAAATTCCACTAATGAAAAATTTCTTTTGGATGTGAAGTCAAAATATTTTCCAGAGATGAAGATCGAATATGTAGCCTCCTTCGGAATAGTTTCAGAAAAAATACTGGCAGACTCAAAGAAGTTTGCTAACCTCGATTTCACCTATTATCTCGATGCTATCAAAACGAATAAACCAATCAAGCGTCATCCAGGAGGAGACTCAAGTGCTGAGAAATTTGGGATTATTATGCCGAGAAGTAATGACTGGGCTCCGATCTTAAATGAGTTTATGAACTCAGGGTTCGTGGGAAGCGTTGGGTACCGAAAAATTCTATCGGATAATTTAGGGAGCAACGCCCTGAAATTTTTAGACAATATGAACTAAAAAGAAAAGCCCCAAATTCGGGGCTTTTCTATCAACCAAAACCTTGAAAATTATCAACTATGAAAACTCTCTTTCATATAAAAGGTTTTAATGCCACAAAAAGTTCACCCATACCTATATGCTGTTGAACCTCTCAGCATAATCAAAAAACTAAATGCCTACAACACGTAAGATTCCAGTTCCACCTTCAGATTTGAAACGAGTGGTGATCATTGGTGGAGGTTTTGGAGGAATCAAATTTGCCCAAAAACTCAATGACCAACAATTTGAAGTGGTATTGGTCGATCGGCATAATTATCACACTTTCCAGCCACTACTTTACCAAGTTGCTACAGCGGGATTAGAACCGGATTCCATTGCAGGCCCATTAAGAAAGCAGTTAGAAGGTAGGAAGGATTTCTACTTCAGGATGGCAACAGTTGAATATGTTGACCCGACATTGAATCACATCCAAACTGATATTGGGATACTTGACTATGACTACTTGGTCATTGCGACAGGCTCGAAGACCAATTATTTTGGTAATAAGTCAATTATGGAAAATGCTTTCCCTTTAAAGCAAATTCCTCAAGCGCTTGATTTGAGGAGCCATATTCTTCAGAACTTTGAGAATGCGGTTATTGAAACTAACCCCGAACACCTAGAAAGACACATGAATATTGTGATCGTTGGTGGAGGGCCAACGGGAGTGGAGGTAGCGGGTGCATTAGGGGAACTGAAAAAAAGTGTGCTGCCGAAGGATTACCCTGAACTCGATCTGTCTCAAATGAAGATTACTTTAGTGGAGGGGCAAGATGAGTTACTTGCCGCTATGTCAGAAAAAGCCAGTCGGAAGTCTTATGATTATGTAAAGAATTTCGATGTAGATATTAAACTGGAGTCCTTTGTGACAGACTTTGATGGAGAAGTGGCCACGTTGAGCAATGGAGAAATGATACAAACCTATACGGTGATATGGGCAGCAGGAGTAATGGGGAATGTTATAGACGGTCTAAGAGAACAATCTATAGAAAGAAGCCGGATCGTGGTGGATGAATACAACTTGGTAAAAGGCCATCAGAATATCTTTGCAATAGGGGATGTCGCTACCATGAAGAGCGCTGAGTATCCCAATGGACACCCGATGATGGCACCAGCCGCGATGCAACAAGGGGCGTTATTGGCAAAGAATCTGATAGCCATGGAGAATAACAAACCACTAAAAGCCTTCAACTTTCATGATAAAGGATCGATGGCGACTGTGGGACGAAACAAGGCAGTTGTGGATATGCCAGGTAATATTACTTTTGGAGGGTTTCTAGCATGGCTTACATGGATGTTTATTCATTTAGTACAAATCATAGGGTTGAGGAATCGATTGGTTGTTTTTAGTAATTGGGTATGGAACTACTTCACTTATGATCGAGGAACACGACTGATTATTCGTAGGTTTACACCCAAATTCAAACTTAAAAAGCAACAGTTAAGTGGAAGAAAAGAAACCAGCTAGGAAACAATATATCCCGGCCTTATTATTAGTCGTATTTGCCTTTTATCAGTTGTCAAAGCCGGATTACTGGGAATTCACCATGTATTTGATGGCTGGAGTTTCGTTTTTGTTAATGGGTCTGATCAAGGAAGGTTGGATGAGCCAATATAAGAAAGTGTTGGATGCAGTATCCTGGACACTTATTGGGCTGACTGTGATCCTGTTTTTGTATATGGTAAGTACAGATGGCTTGTAAGCCGGATACTATTAATAAAAGGAGTCGTCTTGACAAAAGGTAGATACTTACATTTTTCGTAACACTTATTTATTCGGGACAATCAATAGTTCATTATCCTCTTATTAAGCCATTCTGGATACGGTCCACTTACTTTTGATATTTTGCCTTTGGTGTAATAGGTGGGCTACTGAACGAGGGAATATATTAATTTTATATTGAGGTGAAAAAGTCACAAATCCCGTGGATATAAGTAAGTATGAATAAAAACAAACTGTATTGGTCTTTTCAAATTATAGGTTGGAGCTTCTATGTTCTGATTAATAGTGTTGTGGCCAATCTTGCAGTGTCCTCTAGTTTTGGATTTAGACAGTTTATTCCACTGTTGGCGGAGGCAGGGTTCTTCTTTGTGATGACACATTTTTACAGGTATGTTATCAAAAGATGGGATTGGATAGCACTACCGATGATGTGGCTTACTCCAAGGGTATTCATTTCGGCAGTTATTATTGCCTTCCCTATTTATTTCATTAGAATAGGCATTTCATATTTTCTCGATATGTATGATCCCGAATTGTTGGGGATTATTCCTGTTTTAGGAAATGCGATCCCAAATGCACTGATTATCTTTATTTGGTCACTATTTTATTTTATATATCAATATTTTGAAAAGTATAATCTATCTCTAAAGCATGAAGCAGCATTTAGACAAATGGAATTGGAGAACTTGAAATCACAGCTCAATCCACATTTCATTTTCAATTCATTGAATAGTATTAGGGCTTTGGTAGATGAGAACCCAGGCAAATCAAAACTGTCGATTACTCAGTTAAGTAATATCATGCGAAAGTCTTTAGTTACGGATCAATCGCGATTGATTAGTTTTAAGCAAGAACTAGAAACAGTGAAAGATTATTTGAGCTTAGAAGACGTGAGATATGAAGAGCGGCTTCGCACTTCACTAGACATAGATCAGTTATCTTATCGATTCAATGTGCCGCCCATGATGATTCAAACATTGGTGGAGAATGGGATCAAACATGGGGTGTCAAAATTGAAAGAAGGAGGAGAACTTCAATTGAAAACCCAGGTTATAGGCGAGGGCTTAAACATTGAAATTAGAAATAGCGGGCAATATTCACCAGAAGATGTTAAAAATGAAGAAGGTGGTTTAGGAATTAAAAACACACTGCAACGACTGAAGTTGATCTATGGAAAGTCAGCTACTTTTATGATCACAAATGAATCAACTAAGAATGTGTTGACAAAAATCACCATTCCACAAATCCAGCAAATATGAGAGCAATCATAATCGATGACGAAAGACTAGCAAGAAAGGAATTGACTAGTTTGTTAGACGATCATAAGGAAATAGAGATCGTTGCTGAAGCTGCCAATGCCGATGAAGCATTTGAGTTGATCAATGAACATCAACCGGATCTTTTGTTTTTGGATATTCAAATGCCTGGAAAAACAGGATTTGAATTACTTGAAATGCTTGATTCAGCCCCGCAAGTTATTTTCACCACGGCATATGATGAATATGCTCTGAAAGCCTTTGAAGTCAATGCTCTTGACTACTTGCAAAAGCCTATTCAGCAAGAACGGCTTGAAGAGAGTATTGGCAAGCTCAAATCAAAAGAAAAGTCAAATGACACTCAACAAGAGTCCAAAAAACTAGGGTTGAAAGATCAAGTATTTGTAAAAGACGGAGACAAATGCTGGTTCGTAAGTTTATCAGAGATTAGATATTTTGAGTCTGATGGCAATTACATTAAGGTGTTTTTTGACACTAATCGTCCGATGATCCACAAGTCACTCAATGCGCTAGATGAGAAACTTGACGAACGAAGCTTTTTTAGGGCTAGCAGAAAGCACATTATTAATCTTAGTTGGCTGGAGAGTATTGAACCATGGTTCAATGGAGGTTTAATGGTAAAGCTCAAGGGAGGTGACAAAGTGGAAGTAAGCAGGAGACAGTCAGCTAAATTTAAAGAGATGATGAGCCTCTAGGGAATGTTATTCCCAAAATGTCTGAGCGCAATCATACCAAAGCTAGGAAGGGTTAATATATATAAGACGATCCAGTAGTATGGTACTCCTAATGCGATTAATAGTATAGATTGTAATACATAAAATAACGGAACGAGCACCATTCCAAGTGCTAGCTTCATAGAAGAGTAGAAATGTATATCCTTAACTTTTTGGCTGATGAATCTCCGCAGTATCCAATATGGAATAATGTGATTGATCATTCCATATATGACGAGAGGGTATATGGGCCAACTAGGTTTACTCAACTCGGAGTTTTTATGTTGCTTTATTGATTGAAGTGAATGTTCATCTTTGATTAACTGTTTGATCATTTTAGTATCACTTATGTACTGGTCTATGATGTTTGGCTTCAATATTCTCGATGACCGCCACCGTTCATAAGTTTGCTCATAATTCTTATTTAGGTCAATGTGCAACGTCAACTGTTGCATTGCTAAACTTATTTCATTCATTAAGTTTTGAAACCCAGTCTGAGGGTGATCTTGATATGATCGATAGTGCTTTTTTGCACTTATGGATTTGCCAAACGTGACAAGTACTCGACTTCTACTAGCTATATGATTCTCGTAGTAAATTCCGACCGGTATTATTTGAACATCAGTCTGATATTCGTCT
>JAWUWD010000111.1:0-12864 GCA_034112085.1 Cyclobacteriaceae bacterium | reverse complement strand
TAAATAATAATAATCCCTAAATAAAAGGTTTAATATTTATACTTCTTCAAAAAAGATTATCTTTGCGCGCTACAATAATTAAGGGACAATAGTTGTTATTACCATTATGAAGAAAATATTAGGGATTATACTCGTTGTATTGATAAGCAATGCAGTTATCGCTCAAGAAGAGGGTAAGAAAGGCAAACCAGATATTCCTGGCACTTTATTGATTGACTTAGGATTCAGCTTTCTTAATAGTGCTCCAGAGTCAATGGATACGAAATTTTTTGGTTCAAAAACAATCAACTTCTACTATCAGTATGATATTCCTTTTGGTGATGCGTCTAAATTCTCCGTTCACCCTGGAGTAGGAATTGGCATTGACAAATTCAGTTTTGACAAGGATGTTATCCTTAACCTAGATACAGATTATAATGTTGTGTTGGATGATTTTGCAACTTTATTCCCTAATGGAAAGCTTAAGAAGTCAAAATGGTCTAGCACCTATGTAGACATTCCATTAGAATTCAGATTCCATACCAATCCTGATGATAAAGCCAGAAGTTTTAAAGTTGGCTTAGGTGGTAGAATCGGCTACTTGTTGAATTCTAATAGTAAAATAAAGTACACAGAGGACGGTACGACCATTAAGTTGAAGAACAATCAGAAGTTCGAAATGAATACCATACGATATGGTGGTACCGTTCGTGTGGGTATTGGTTGGTTCAACTTGTTTTACTATCACAACTTCTCAGATCTATTCAAATCTGGCGAAGGTCCATTAGTACAGACTGCAATCACCAACTATACTGTTGGCTTGACCATAGCGGGATTTTAATCAGCACAAATAAGACAAACAAAAAAAGGAGGTTAACCTCCTTTTTTTGTTTGTGAAAAAACCATTGACAGAGTTCATCATATATAATACATTTGTCGTTCATAGGTAGATCATGTCAGTAATAGTCAGTCAACTTTCAAAAACATTCGGAACGCAAAAAGCGGTAGATAATATATCGTTTGAAGCGAAGAAAGGTGAAGTTGTAGGATTCCTTGGCCCTAATGGTGCAGGTAAGTCAACTACTATGAAGATTGCGACTTGTTATATACCCCCTACTTCAGGGACTATTAGCATTTGTGGCCACGATATTCTTTCCGCACCAATAGAGGTAAGGAAAAAGATCGGATATCTCCCAGAACATAACCCGCTATACCTGGACATGTATGTCCATGAATACTTAAAATTCATCGGGCGCCTTCATGGACTTAAAGGGCAAGTATTACAAGATCGTGCTTCCTTAATGATAGGCATGTGTGGACTGAGCATAGAACAGAATAAATTGATTGGCTCTCTTTCCAAAGGATACCGACAGCGTGTTGGTCTAGCTCAAGCATTGATCCATGATCCGGAAGTGCTCATATTGGATGAGCCTACTACAGGGCTAGATCCAAATCAATTGGTTGAGATACGAAACCTAATCAAAGAGGTGAGTCTAGATAAAACAGTGATATTCTCGACTCACATTATGCAAGAAGTACAAGCTTTGTGCAGTAGAGTCATCGTGATCAATCATGGGAAGATCGTAGCCAACGATCCTATCAAAGAATTGAAAGCTGAAAGAAATGAACTAAATAAAGTGACTGCCGAATTCAGCACTTCAATCAATATTGACTTACTCAGGGCCATCGAACATGTAGATAGAGTGAAACAACTATCTGAAACAAAATATGCGATCTTCTCTGATAAAAAGAATGATATAAGACAAGCAGTTTTCGAGCTGGCGGCTAGTCAAGGGGTTCCTTTGATAGGGATGAACTTAGAAGAAGAAAGTATTGAACAAGTATTTCATCAATTGACCAATCCTTCAGCATAGATGATTACTATTTTCCTCAAAGAAGTCAATTATTTCCTCAATACGCTTATTGCGTATATCGTTATCAGTGTATTTCTGACTGCAGTGGGGCTTTTGATGTGGGTTTTCCCAGAAACGAGTGTCCTGAGTTATGGCTACGCTGACATGGAAACTTTATTTGCTTTTGGACCCTATGTATTTATGTTCCTTATTCCAGCCATTACGATGAGGATGTTTGCCGAAGAATCAAAATCAGGCACATTAGAACTACTCTTCACTAGACCTCTTACGGATTGGCAAATCATAGGTGGTAAATACTTATCCGCCTACTTTTTGGTAATCTTTGCACTTATCCCAACTTTGCTATACTACTACACTATATACCAACTCGGAACACCGGTTGGCAACATAGACACACCTGGCGTCATTGGATCATACATTGGTCTCACATTACTGGGTGGTGTTTTCACTGCTATTGGGATATTCTCATCAGCCATTACCTCCAATCAAATAATTGCCTTTATCCTTTCAGTCTTCATGTGCTTTATGCTGTACGCTGGTTTCTCATCACTGTCAGCAATGAGTGTTTTTGGAGATAATGGTTCTATTGTCGAGCAATTGGGTATTTCTTATCACTACACAGCGTTAAGTAAGGGCTTATTAGATTCTAGAAATCTAATTTATTTTATCAGCATCACCATTGGGATGTTACTATTCACCAAACTAATCATTGGCAGTAGAAAATGGTAAGCATGAAAAGTAAGAGCACCGGAGATTTCTTAATAATGCTGATAGGCATTACTTTATTGGTGTTAGTCAACATTTCATCATCCAGACATTTTTTCAGGTGGGATCTTACAGAAGAAAATCGCTACACGATTAATGAAGCCACAAAAGAGATGCTCTCACAGCTTGATGATCAGGTTTATGTGGAAGTATACTTAGCTGGAGACCTCAATCCAGACTTCAAAAGACTGCAGAGAAGCATTCAAGAAACATTGGCAGAATTCAATATATATTCTGACAACCTCGTGCAATACAGTTTCAATGATCCAACCACCAATATGGATCAAGCAGCCAAGAACGAATTCATACAGCAGCTTGCTGCCAAAGGCATATCCCCTACTAGGTTATATGATAATGAAGATGGCAAAGAAACTCAGAAGCTCATCTTCCCAGGAGCGATCATCTCTTATGGTGGCAGAGAAGTGGGCGTTACTCTTTTGAAGAAATCAGATCAAGCCGCTAATGCTAGAGAAAAACTCAACTTATCGATCGAGTCACTTGAATATGAAATAGCACACTCCATCTCAAAACTGACTTCTATCGAGCGTCAGAAGGTAGGGATAATCAAAGGGCATGGAGAACTTAGTGATAACCAAATTATTGGAATGAAAATCGCGTTGAGTGAAACGTTTCTCATTGAGGATGTCGAACTCAGCGCACCTAACCTTAGCCAGTACAACTCATTAATAATCGCTAGGCCAACGTCTTCATTTTCTGAACAAGATAAATACCATCTAGACCAATACATCATGCATGGTGGGAGCGCCTTGATGATGATTGACAAGTTGTCGGTCAATATGGATAGTATCTCTTCGCCATTCAACTATGCCTTTCCTTACGATTTGAACATTGATGATCTGCTTTTCAAATATGGTCTGAGAATCAATAATACACTGATCCAAGATCGCGTGGCAGGCACTGAAGTTGTGGTCGTAGGCAATATTGATGACAAACCTCAACTTAAGCCATTCCGCTGGCCTTTCTACCCCGTCATCAACCAATACAGTGAACACCCATCTGTCAAAAATCTAGATGCAGTCCTGACCAAGTTTGTGAGTACTATCGATACTATCAAAACACAAAATGTCAAAAAGACACCTCTGATGTTTACTTCAGAATATTCTAGATCATTAACAGCTCCAGTACATGTGAGTTTGGCACATATCAACCAGGACTTGACTCCTGAGAAATTGAATCAGAAAAACCTCCCAATCGGGTATTTACTAGAAGGCTCATTCACCTCTTTATTCAAAAATCGATTCTTACCAGAAAACGTAAATTATGAAAGCAGACTAGATGTAAGTGTTGAAACCAAAATTGTGGTAATAGCTGACGGTGACTTAGCAGAAAACTCCGTCAACCCTACCAACAATCAACCATTGGATTTAGGGTTTGATCCCAATACACGAAATACATTTGCCAACAAAGACCTTATTATTAACCTCATGGCTTACTTGACGGATAGTGATGGACTTATCACCGCGAGGTCAAAAGAAATCAAGATTCGTCCTTTGGACAATGTGAAAGTTGAGAGAGATGCTACTTTTTGGAAGATTTTTAATCTCGGAATGCCTATTGCATTACTTATCACTTTTGGAGTCGCTAAGTATTATTGGCGAAAAAGGAAATACACCAACTTTTCATAATCGATGCAGCAAAAGAAAAACATAAAGCTTCTTATTGTCTGGACTATACTCCTTGCAGTCACTACTGTTGCTGCACTTTATCAGCCTGACTCCAATAAACTGGATATCGACAAAGGGCACTTTGCACTGAAAGAAAAAGTCAACGAAATAGATCTGGTAAAGATATCAAGTAAGTCTAGCGTGGTTTCGTTAAACAAAGATGGGAGGCAATGGGTGCTAAATGACACACTCACAGCTAATCCAACGCTGGTGAATGACTTACTAGGTATATTGAGTGAAGTAAGTGTTCGAAGAATAGCTGCTGCCAATATTCAAGAGGATTTAAGCAGTGGCAGTCATAATATTTTTCAAGTCACCTTGAGTGGAAATAATCAAGAATTGAGATCATTCAGGGTTGTTGAAAATGAAAAAGGGACTTTGACTTACTTCATAGATGACCTAGCATACGTAGTCAACATCCCAGGATACAATTACCATATTGCCGATATTTTTAAGCTCAAATCACAAGATTGGAGGTCTCCGTATGTATTTGCGTCCAATTGGTCTACTCTTGACAAAATGATCATTCAATATCCAAATCAACCTGAAGCGAACTTTGATATTGTATATGACAAATCGAGATATACTATCCCATCAGTCATCAAATTAGATACCGCTGCAATGTATGAGTATATGCAGCAGATTTCATTCTTACAAGTACAAACCTATCATACAGCTCTTGATACGATAACGAGTTCCTCCGATCTAAATGTAACAGTACAAGATGTTGGCGGACAACAAATGATCCTAGACTTCTATATATATCCTGATATCACAATAGGTCAAATCAACAATACAGAATGGGCTACCTTTGACCAGAATCAAGTGAATAGTTTGATCAGGTCAGACACAGACTTCAACTTAGAATAATACTACAGATAGATGGTGCTGATTGCCTCCTATTATAGTATGTAATATTAATTTTCTTTTTAACTTTACCGAGTTTTAAAATCTCTATACTTACTTTACACCTATGAAATTTATTGTTTCTTCAGCTGCGCTACTTAAGCAATTGTCCGGCATCAATGGAGTCATCACGACCAATCCAGTAGTGCCTATATTGGAAAATTTCCTTTTCGAAATAAGCGAAGGAAAACTGACCGTCACTGCGTCTGATTTACAAACTTCCATGATCACTGAAATGGAAATAGAATCGAAAGAAAATGGCAACATAGCAGTCCCAGCTCGAATTCTTCTAGACACTTTGAAGAACTTACCAGAACAACCAGTTACTTTCTCGATAGATGAAGAAACTTACAGCATAGAGATCAGCTCTGATAATGGGCGATACAAGCTTGCTGGAGAAAACGCAACAGACTTTCCAAAAGTACCTGCCGTTGCTAATGACTTCTCCGTAGAAATGTCTACTGAAGTCTTATCTAGTGCTATCAACAATTCGATCTTTGCGACAAGTAATGACGAGTTGAGACCGGCAATGACTGGAGTGTATCTAAACTTGACAGACACCAACACTACATTCGTAGCAACTGACGGTCATAGGTTAGTGCGCTACAGAAGAGTAGATGTAGCTTCTGATAATGGCACTGCGATCATTATCCCTAGAAAAGCACTTAACTTATTAAAAACCACTCTACCATCAGAAAACACTTCTGTAACTGTAGAATTTAGTGTGTCAAATGCCTTCTTCAAATTTGGAAATGTAAGAATGATCTGCCGTCTAATAGATGAGAGATACCCAGACTATGACAATGTGATCCCTACGGACAATAACAATGTCATGACGATCAATCGCATGGAATTCTTAAGCTCGTTGAAAAGAATAGCGATATACGCAAATAAGACAACGCATCAAGTAAGGTTGAAAATAGCTGGTAGCGAACTTCAAATATCAGCCGAAGATCTAGATTTTGCCAATGAAGCAAATGAAAGGCTTTCTTGCGAACACAACGGGGAGGATATTGAAATTGGATTTAACGCGAAATTCTTAATTGAAATGTTAGGCAATCTAGATTCTCAAATGGTAGAGATGCACCTTTCTGAACCTAATAGAGCTGGGCTTCTTATCCCTAAGGATAAAAATGATAACGAGGACATATTGATGTTGGTAATGCCAGTTATGTTGAATAACTACGTTTGATAAATATCTCACTACAACATCAAAGCCATTCTGATATCAGAATGGCTTTTTTTATGCCTTGAAATTTCTGTTTGATTAAGATTCTATTTGATTAGTTTTAGCATCTTCTTGCTTCTCCTCAGTCTTAGGGAAGATCACTGACAGCAATATAGAGAGCACAAGAGCGAGTATGATAAAGGCAAAAGAAATCTCTATTGAAATCACAATGCCAAACCACTCAAGAAGCATTTTCGCACCAATGAAAACTAGTATAAATGACAACCCTTTCTGAAGCAGATAAAATTTCTCAATTATTCCTGCTAATAAGAAGAACTTGGCTCTCAAGCCTAGTACAGCAAAAATATTAGAAGTGTATATCAAAAACTCATTTCGCGTGATTGCAAAAGCTGCCGGTATAGAATCTACAGCAAATATTAGATCTGTAGTCTCAATTAATACAATGACTAAGAATAAAGGTGTAAACCACAATTTACCATCTATTCTTGTTACGAATCTACCACCAAAGTCTTCCTTAGTAAATGGTAAGTACTTACGGCAGACTTTTAGGAAAATATTGCTTTCCGGATGAATCTCTTCTTCCTCATTGTCAAAGAAAATTTTCACCCCAGTGTACACTAAGAACGCTCCGAAGATGTAAAGGATCCAGTGAAACTTAGCAATAAGAATAGCTCCAAGGAAAATAAATATTCCTCTAAAAACCAATGCTCCTAATATCCCCCAGAACAATATATTGTGATAGTAAATATCCTTCACCTTGAAGTACCTCAAAATGAGTAGAATGACAAATATATTGTCAACTGACAAAGCGTACTCTGTTAGATATGCGGAGAAATACTCCAAAGACACTTCCGCCCCGCCATTGTACTTATAGATCAGAAATCCAAAAGAAACGGATACCACAACCCAAAAAATAGATTGATACAATGCTGATTTAGTAGATATTCGTTGAGCTTTCTTATTAAAAACTCCTAAATCAACGATTAAGAAAATGAAAATAATTATCGCAAAAAGCGCAAACAGATATGATTCTTCAATTGTGAAAAAACTAGTCAATAGCATAGTTAAAACTTACCTCCTATTAGGATGAAATACATAGCATAAAAAAATCACTCAAACTGAAAAGAGGTTCCATCCGTAACAATTACTTATCGTTTCAAAAATACAATTTTTACGATAAGCCAAAAGCTTACAGGTGTAATTTTTCTCAAAAGATACAACTTTTCATTTAATGAGACGTAGCCTTATTTAGTAACCCACACAACTCCAATAAATTTTTCTTAAAATCCATGAATCCTCTGACGTATTTCCTCCTCCTCTAACATTCCATTACAACTGTCAAATCATGAATACTAAGTACCATTAATAAGTTATCTGTTATATTACTCACAGATAACTGCACTTTTTTAATAATCATCATCAATACCATGCATTCATTAAATAATATGATTGCTTCTTGATTCTACTATTGAAAACCCCATTATTAGCCATATATTCCACCCTAAATTATTTCTGAATTAAAAATTGATGATGATGAAGCACAAACTATTACTCATATTTGCAGCATTAACAGCCTCTATGGGATACTCACAAACAAAACTAATCGAATCAGTTACTAAAAAAGGGGATGATATTGTCATCCCATATCAAAAATATCAACTCAGTAATGGGCTGAAATTGATTATTCACGAAGATCATTCTGACCCAATTGTACATGTAGATGTAACCTATCATGTAGGTTCGGCAAGAGAAGAATTGAAAAAGTCCGGCTTCGCACATTTCTTTGAGCACATGATGTTTCAAGGTTCTGATAACGTAGGTGATGAAGAACACTTCAAATTTGTCACAGAATCTGGAGGAACGCTTAATGGAACAACCAATAGAGATCGAACTAATTACTTTGAGACCGTGCCAAGTAACCAACTGGAGACCATGCTTTGGCTCGAGTCTGACAGAATGGGGTTCTTACTTGATGCCGTTACACAAAAGAAATTTGAAGTTCAGCGATCTACAGTGAAAAATGAGAAAGGTCAAAATTATGACAACAGACCTTATGGATCATGGAGTGAACTTAATGCTTCTACACTTTACCCTTATGGACATCCATATTCGTGGTTAACCATAGGACTACTCGAAGATCTAGACAGAGTCGAAGTAAGTGATCTTAAAAAATTCTTTCTGAGATGGTATGGACCAAATAACGCTACTATTACAGTAGGTGGAGATATCAAACCTAAAGAGGTCATCTCTATGGTAGAAAAATACTTTGGATCAATACCTAAAGGACCAGAAGTTGCTAAAATGAATCTTGGCCCTGTGAAGCTTACAGAAGATCGTTATGTTTCTTATGTTGACAAGAACATTCGTTTCCCTGCACTCCTTTTCACTTTCCCGACAGTTCCAAGTTTTCATATAGATGAACCTGCACTTGATTGTTTAGCTGAAATTATCGGAACAGGTAATTCTTCCTATTTTTATCAAAGTTTTGTGAAAACTCAAAAAGCCATCCAATCAAGCGTGTTTCATAATACTTCTGAGCACGCTGGAGAGTTCACCATGTTCGTGTTGCCATTTCCTGGTAAGTCATTAGCAGACTTCGAAAAAGAAATGAGAGAAGCACTAGTGGCATTCGAAAATAGTGGTGTAAAAGATGCCGACATAGAAAAATTCAAATCCACCTACGAGTCAAGAACTATAAATGGTTTAGCTACTGTTAGTGGAAAAGTGTCACAACTTGCAGCATATGAGACGTACCAGTCCAATCCAAATTTAATACAAACCGAATTAGACCGATACTTATCCGTTACTAAGGAGGATGTAATCCGTGTATACAATAAGTATATCAAAGATCAAAAGGCAGTATTACTAAGTGTAATGGCTAGTGAAGAAGGACAAGCTGCTAAGCCAGATAATTTCACACCTATTACGTCCGGAGACAATGCTTTTCCATCTACAGATTACTCTGGTCTTACATACAACAAAGCAAAAGATAACTTTGACAGAAGTGTGAAGCCAACACCAGGTCAAAGCCCTCTAGTGAAAATCCCAGAATACTGGACAGAAACTATGGCCAACGGAATGAAAGTAATTGGAACAAAATCTGATGAAATTCCTACCGTAGCAGTACAACTGACTATCAATGGCGGACATAAAATGGAGGCCAATGACCCTACTAAATCAGGGTTAGCTTCAATGACGGCTTCTTTGATGAATGAGTCAACAGACAACTACACCTCAGAAGCTATCTCTGAAGAGCTTCGTAAACTTGGTAGTAGTATTAGTGTTTCTTCAGGCAATACGTCTACTAGCGTATCTGTAAGATCTTTGAAGAAGAACCTTTCTGCTACTCTCAAATTGATGGAAGAAAAGCTAATGCATCCTAAGTTCACTCAGGAAGATTTTGATCGTGCTAAGAAGCAACAGCTAGAAGGAGTTAAAGCACAAGAGAAACAGCCAACAGCTATTGCGAATGTAGCATACAGCAGGTTGCTTTATGGTGACGAACACATCATGTCAGTTCCTGCTAACGGTATTGAAGAATCTGTGACTAAAATAACACTTGATGATGTCAAGGCATTCTACGCAGCTAACTACTCTCCGTCAATTTCTGAATTGGTGATCGTGGGAGATGTAGATAAAAAGGAAGTAATGGACCAACTTGCCTTCTTGAAGTCTTGGGAAAAGACATCTGTTAAAGTTCCTGTTATGCCTGCACCTCAAACAGTTGATAAAACAAAGATCTACTTAGTAGATAAAAAGGAAGCACCTCAAAGTGAGATTCGTATTGGTTACATGACTGACCTGAAGTATGATGCCACTGGCGAATACTACAAATCTACTTTGATGAACTATACATTGGGAGGAGCTTTCAATAGCCGTATCAACCTAAACCTTCGAGAAGATAAAGGATATACTTATGGAGCAAGATCGTATTTCAGTAGCAATGCTGATGCTGGCCCTTTCACAGCTTCTGCCGGTGTCAGAGGCAATGTAACAGACAGCGCAGTTTATGAGTTTATGAAGGAATTGACTGAATTCCGAAAAGACGGGATCACTGAAGGTGAACTTTCATTCTTGAAGAAATCTATTGGCCAGAGAGATGCACGCAGCTATGAGGCGCCTTATCAAAAGGCAGGATTCTTACGCAGAATCGTTCAGTATGATCTAGATAAGAATTTTGTTGATGAACAAAATAAGATCATCAACGAAATAACGAAGAGGGACATAGATGCATTGGCTAAAAAGTATCTTCAAGTTGATAATATGAATATACTCGTAGTCGGTGACAAAGAAACGGTCAAGCCAGGACTTGCGAGACTTGGTTATGAGATAATTGAGCTAGACGCTAAAGGTAATATCATCAAAGACGATACTCAATTGGAAACAGAGAAGTAAATAATTAATTACTTCGAGTGAAATGGGTTATCCGTAAAAGGATAACCCATTTTTATTTACTGTCATCCTGTCACATTTTATTGTTTGGAATAGCTTTTGAAAAGGACGTTTCATCAAATAGAAATTTTAACAACTCAAATCATAATAAAAATGTCTGAAAAAGGAACCATTTCGATTCACACCGAAAACATATTCCCCATAATTAAAAAATTCTTGTACTCAGATCACGAGATATTTTTGAGAGAATTAACTTCTAATGCAGTAGATGCTACGCAAAAAATTAAGCGTTTGTCTTCACTAGGAGAATTCACTGGAGAGCTTGGAGAAGATCTAAGAGTCGAGGTAAGCTTTGACAAAGAGAAAAAAACCATCACTATCAGCGACAAAGGTATTGGAATGACCGCTGAAGAGATCAAAAAATACATCAACCAAATTGCATTCTCTGGAGCTACTGAGTTTGTGGAGAAATTCAAAGATGCTGGTGATGCCAAAGAGATCATTGGTAAGTTCGGTTTAGGGTTTTACTCTGCATTTATGGTCGCAGACACAGTAGACATCATCTCTAAATCATACCAAGAAGGCAGTGAAGCTGCCAAATGGACATGTGACGGTTCTACTTCTTATGAAATCGGAACAGCAGAGAAAGAAGATCGCGGTACAGATGTAGTTTTGCACATCAACGAAGATTCTCTAGAGTTTTTAGATCAGTTCAAACTTCAAGGTATCCTCGACAAGTATTGCAAATTCTTGCCAGTGACTATCAAGTTTGGAGAGAAGGATGAGCAACTAGAAGATGGTAAGGACAAAGATGATAAGCCTAAATTCAAAACTGTAAAGGTTGATAACATCATCAATAATACGAGCCCTATATGGACCAAATCCCCATCTGATCTTACAGATGAAGATTATTTGAATTTTTACAAGGAATTATACCCATTCTCTGAAGATCCATTGTTCTGGATTCACTTGAATGTAGATTACCCATTCAACATGACTGGTGTATTGTACTTCCCTAAAGCTAAAAATGATTTTGAAGTTCAGAAGAACAAAATTCAACTCTATTCTCGTCAAGTATTCATTACTGACGAAGTAAAAGATGTAGTTCCTGAGTTTTTGATGTTGCTTCATGGAGTAATTGACTCTCCAGATATTCCTCTGAATGTCTCTAGAAGTTACTTGCAGTCTGACAGCAATGTGAAGAAGATCAATAGTTACATCACGAAGAAAGTTGCTGACAAACTAGGTGATCTATTCAAAAAAGAGAGAGAATCTTACGAATCAAAATGGGATGATATTGGTATCTTCGTGAAGTACGGAATGTTAAGTGAAGAGAAGTTTTATGACAAGGCAAAAGACTTTGCTTTATTGAAAAACATTGATGGTAAATTCTTCACTCTAGAAGAGTACAAAGAAAAAGTATCTCCTAATCAAACAGATAAAGATGGAAATATCAGCTACCTCTACACTTCAGATGAAGGCAAACAGCATGGGTTCATTGAGGCTGCTAAGGCCAAAGGATACGATGTAATAATCTTGGATGGCATGATTGATAGTCACTTCATCAATCACATGGAACAGAAGCTTGAGAAGACAAGCCTGAAGCGTGTAGATGCAGAGACCATCGATAAGTTGATCGACAAAGACGAGAAAATAGAAAGCGTGCTGTCTAAAGAAGATGAGGACAAAACAAAAGAAGTTTTCGAAAAAGCGATCAACAACCCAGCAATGACCGTGATGGTAGAATCACAGTCTCCTAGTGATATGCCCGTGACGATAACTATGTCAGAGTTCATGAGAAGAATGAAAGACATGGCGCAGACTGGTGGTGGACAATATGCCATGATGGCTAACATGCCTGATCAGTACAATATGGCTGTAAATGCTAATCACAGTATCATCAGTAAGATATTGAAGGAAAGTGATGAAGCTAAGCAAGCACTACTCGCCAAGCAGGCATATGATTTAGCTATGCTATCTCAAAACTTATTAACTGGTGCAGACCTGACTTCATTTATCAAAAGAAGTGTAGAGTTGGCTGGAGAATAAGCTTAGTTAAGGCAATAGAAAGGTG
>JAWUWD010000110.1:0-8812 GCA_034112085.1 Cyclobacteriaceae bacterium | reverse complement strand
CCAATGGAACACCTTGACTCACATGCATATTTATAAATCGAGCAATAGTATTGATTGATGAATTGAGCTTGCCCTTCTCATCGGGGGATTTTGCAATGTCAAAAATCACTTTATAATGTGTGTTTTTGTCAAGATGTAGCTCAGCATCTTCTACCGGCAATGAATTGCCATAGTTTTTAATAGTTTTTGTAGTTTGAGCAATACAGTAATTTGTCCCCAGTATTAAAACGAGAGCTAATAGTTTTCTCATATCAATTTTAGTTGCTGAATGATCGAACAAATTACGAAGAAAATTACTCATCCTTGAGGATGTCTGTAGGATTAAGCATTGCTGTCTTGATAGAATGAAATGCCACGGTGATCCATGAAATGAAAAGCACACTTACGCCAATTATCAGGAAGATATTCCAGCCAATGGTGATTTTATTGGCGAACTGCTCTAGCCACTGATTCATCATCAAAATGGAAATAGGGGTAGCAATCACAATAGAGACAACTACTAACTTAGTAAAATCCTTATTTAACATAATCACCAGTCCCTTGATAGAGGCACCAAGTACCTTTCTCACACCGATCTCTTTACTTCGCTGAGTGGCGATATAGGAGGCTAATCCGAATAACCCAATACATGCTATGATAAGTGCCAGTACTGTGAATACTGTAAATAGCTGACCGATTTGTTCTTCTGCTTCATAACCTCTGGCCAAGTTCTCGTCTAAAAATGAATAGGTAAATGGAGTTGTTTCTGTTACGCCATTCCATTTGGACTTGATACTAGACAATAGTGCCTTGATGTTTTTTGGATGGAATTTGATGGCAATAAGCCTTGAGTCAAGCCACATACTAGAATTGATGTGAAAGAATCCTATTGGAGAAATGTTGTATTGCAAAGACTGATTATGAAAATCTGATACAATACCAATGACCTCATATGAGTCTTCAAAATAATCAACTTCTTTACCAAGTACGTTTTCCCTATCCCATCCAAAGGCTCGCATAGCGCTTTCATTGAGAATGATTCCTGACTTGTCTGAAAGATAGTCTTTGGAGAAGTTTCTACCTTGAGCTATTTGTATGTTTAGTGTGTTGATATATTTTTCATCTATTTTGAATACGCCTAATGACACTTTTTTATCAGGATTATTGGGGTCGTGAAATAGGTCTTCCATACCAGTTCCTGGCATTATTGTCGCCAATGCACTATTGATCACTTCTGGATTTTGATCAAGTTCATTTTTAAATGATTCTAATTGATTACTTAGCTTATCAGCATCATGAATGATCATAATGTGATCTCTGTCAAAACCTAAATCACCTGTTTTGAAATAGTCGAGTTGACGATATACTATCAACGAACATGCCATCAACACAATGGCAATTGTAAATTGGAAGATCACCAGTGTATTCCTGATCCCTGTATTCTTCATGCCTGATTGTAATTTACCCTTCAATACTTGGGCAGGCTTGAAAGAAGTCAAATAGAACGCTGGATAACTTCCAGCTAAAATTCCGAGTATGATTGGCAAAAGCAATACGCTCAACAATAACTTCCAATCCGTGAAGATGTTTTGTCCAAAATCAAGACTAATCATTCTCAATAAACCAATTTTGGAAAGCTCTACTAGTCCAAGTGCTACAATGGTAGCTATCACACTCATAAAAATAGCTTCTGCCAAAAACTGATAGACGAGGTGTTTTTTAGTAGAACCGAGCACCTTCTTGACTCCAATTTCTTTAGCTCTTCCAGATGCTCTCGCAGTGGTAAGATTCATGAAGTTGATACTCGCCAATAACAATATGAACACTGCTATTGTCCCAAATACGTATAGATAGGTTATGTTACTGTCCGCCCCGATCCGATTATGGATTTGATCAGAGTGTAAATGAATGTCTTCTACAGGCTGTAAATAAAAGTTAATGCCGCCTTTTTCTTTTTGATATTCATCAAAATCTATTCCGAGTCTTGTGAATGCACTTACTGCGTATTTGGGAGCAATTATCGGCATCTGATCTTGAACGATAATTGGGTCACCGGCTACTTTGACATAGGTCACTACTTGTGTCCATATCCAACTCCATTCGAATCTCTTGATGCTTGGGTTAGTATGCATTGACATCAACATATCGAAGCCAAAATGCATATTGGAGGGAGGATCTACGCTTACACCAGTTATTTTTACTGGCGTTCTTTCGTCTCCGAGAAGTAGCGTTCTACCTAGCGCAGATTCGTTGCCAAAGTATTTCCGAGCAATTGATTCGGTAAGGATAATTGAATTTTTTTGATCCAGGGCGGAGATAGGATCTCCCTCCAGTAATGGAATATTGAAGAACTCAAAGAATGTAGAATCTACTGCCAGTACATTATCTTCATTATATGCCTGAACATTTCCATTGATGTCTACAGTATTGACAAGTTGTGTCCCTGGGGTGTTGATACGCAAAGTAGAAGTGATAGATGGAAACTCTGACTCCAATGATTCTGCAAGAGGTATCACTGAAGAGCCCATAATACCTCCGTCAGGGTTCCAGATGGAGGTCATATTGACTCTGTAGGTGTTTTCTACATCTGGGTGAAATTCATCATAGCTTGTCTCGTGCAAGATGTACATAGCAATTAGTAGGCTGGAAGCTATACCTAGTGAAAGACCCAATACATTGATGATGGCGTAGAACTTCTCTTTAACGAAAGTCCTAAAGGCGATTTTGATATAATTTTTTATCATAGTTCTGTTATTATTATTCGTCTTGAAGACTATCAACAGGATTAGCAGTAGCCGCTTTGAAAGTCTTAGTACCTACAGTGATAAGTGCTATGAACAAAGTAGAACCTACAGCAACGGTGAATACCCAAGGGCCGATCTGGATATGATTTTCGTAGTTTTCGAGCCATAAATTCATAGTGTAGTACGAAAGAGGAGCGGCTATTAAGAAAGAGAACAATATCAACTTCATAAACTCCTTACCAAACAACATTATTATTTGGTTTACAGAGGCTCCGAGAACTTTTCGAACACCTATTTCTTTTATTTTTTGATTGACCATAAAAGAGGCTAACCCGAAGAGACCCAGACACCCGATCAAAATGGCAATACTAGAGAATGTAGTGAAGATTGTTGCCATTTGTTCTTCGCTCTCATAAAATTCAGCTACTCTACTGTCCATAAATTCTTGTTCATAGTTATACTCTGGGTATACTCGCTTCCAGACTTCTTCTATTGCTGCTGATGTCCCCATAAGATTGCGGGTATTGATTTTTATATTAGCAATTCGATAGGTGTCTAGCCTATGGAATAGTACAACTGGAGATTTTGTATCTGTCAGTGATCGTGAATGAAAATCATTGATTACCCCTGTAATGGGCACATTGGAACCCCAAATATTGATCATTTTCCCGATGATTTCTTCTGGATTTTGATGCCCTGTCATTTTCGCTACCTCTTCATTGACAAGTACAGCGATGATCGTATCTGATTCTTCTAATCCTACTCCAGCTAGGATTTTGATATCGAATATCTCAGTATAATTATGATCAGCGAGTTTGACTTCAACAGTGTAGTCTTCTGCATCCTCACTTATTGACATATTGGTGGCAGAGGTAGAGCCTGATACTGGAGTGGTGTATGCCAGACTTATTAATTCTACACCCGATAGGCGATTAAGCTCATTGTAAAGTGCTTTCTTCTTCTCATTGTTCCGCTCTGGTAAGGGAACTGTAATTATACCTTCTGTCTGAAACCCTAATTCTGTATTTTTTATGAAATCCAGTTGAGAGACTACTACTATAGTACCAATGATGAATACCTGTGAGATTAAGAATTGGAAAACCACCAATGACTTTCTTAGTGAGATTTTACTACTATTATTATAGGTGATGAGGTTCTTCAGAGCCATTACTGGACTATAGTTGGAAATAACAAGCGAAGGATAAAGTCCAGATAATAAAGTGACTAATACAAGGACAGCGGTGAGATAGAGTTGCAATGATAGATTTGTCACGATATTCATTTCTACTTGTGTACCTAAGAACTGATTGAGTTGTATGATACCCAGCTCCGAAAGTCCGATGGACACAAGTACTGCGACTAGGGTAACTATGAATGTTTCTCCGAGATGTTGTTTAATCAATTGTGCACGTGTGCTACCTAGAACTTTGCGTATCCCAATTTCCTTTGATCTTTTCACAGCAACAGCTGTGGATAAATTGATGAAGTTGATGCAAGCCGTAAGAATTAGAAAAACTCCTATAATCCACATCACCATCAGCTCACCTTCACTCACAGTGTTATAGCTGAAGTTTGCGTAATTTTCACTGAAATGTAAATCAGACATGGGCTGTACATGCATTTCTATGTTTCCATCATCATTAGCATAGTTTTTAGCCACAAAATCAGGAAGTTGGGTTCTTAGTTTATCGACATCGTTAGAATTTTCTATTAACAGGTATATTTGATCATCACTGCTCACACTCCCCCAGCCTCCTTCAAGATGCTTTTTTTTATGGGTCTCATAGGAGACGAAGGCCTCAAATGGAAAATCCGAAGTAGGTAGGTAATCAGCCATAACCCCAACGACTTTTAATTCAATATTTTTATCTAAATTGACAAATTGACCTATTGGATTTTGATCGCCAAAAAACTTCTTAGCAAATTTTTCAGATAGTACAATTTCATTTGGGTTTTCTAAGAGTTTTGAAGAATTCCCTTGTAGAACAGCCCTAGTGAATGTCGTGAAAAATGCTGCTTCTGTGTAAGCAATTCCATCATTTTCTTCAAAATACTTGACGTCACCATTGTCAGTTTTGACCTCGAAAAGGTTACTTCCATGTCTCCCCATTATCATAAATGCATTATCGATGTATGGGTAGTCAATTCTCAAAGCGTCTATCGTAGGAGATGCCGCACCTGTAGTATAATCACGTCCTCCACCTTGAGAGTCACTATCTCGCACCAATCTATAGATATTGTCATAGTTTTCATGGTGCTTGTTAAAGCTTCTCATGTGGCCATTGAGCAAGAATAAGATCATGCTGCAAGTGATACCTAAGGATAGCCCGATCACACTAATTGATGTATTGGTTCTATTTCTATATAAGTTGCGAAATGCAGTGATGATGTAGTTACGTAACATGAGGTTGAGTTTTGTTGTTGTTGTTATTCGTCTATTAGTGCGTCTACTGGATTGGCTGTCGCAGCTTTCACTGACTGAATGCTGATCGATAATATTGTAATCAATACAGTACCTAGTAGACCAATGATGAAATGGCCTAATTGAAGGTCAATATGATAAGCAAAATTATTGAGCCAGTTTTGGAGCGCATACCAAACAATCGGAGCAGCTATTACAAAAGCGATTGCCATTATTTTGAGGAAGTCTGATGAGAACAATAATAAGATGCTACTCACTGAAGCTCCCAGAACTTTCCTTACACCAACTTCCTTGGTTTTACTTGTAACAAGGAATGATACAAGTCCGAAAAGACCAATACAACAAATGAAGATCGAAATGCCTGCAAAAACTTTGAATAAAGTGAACGTGCGTTGCTCTGCTTCATAATTGTTTGCAATCTCCTGATCCAAGAAACTGTATTCAAATATGTATTCAGGGTAGGTCTCTTCCCAAGTTGACTTCAAAAATTCTATAGTTTCATCAAGGTGCTCTCTAGATACTTTGATTCCAGCTTGATAATAGAGTTTGGGTACATCAAGAATCACCATAGGCTCTATTTTTTCATGAAAAGAACGCATATGAAAATCTTTGACTACTCCTACAACAGGAGCACTGATATCATTGATGCCGATTGTGATGTTTTTTCCAATGACTTCTTCCATAGCGTAGCCCATAACTCTTACTGCAGTTTCATTGACCACAAATCCTTTCTTGATTTGCAACCCTCTGGCTTCACTCATTGGGTCTGTATCATTGAACCACCTCCCCTCGATAAGTTCGATTCCATAAGTACTCATATAGTCTTCATCAGCAGTTTTAAGTGAGATGTCATATTGTTGGCCATCAGCATATTCATCTACAGTAAAACTAGTGCCTATATTGTTCTCAGAAGTAGGAGCTCCCACGGCAAATGAGAAGTTTTTGATAGCAGTGTTCTGTAGAACTCTTTGTTTCAGTGTTTGGTTTTTGAGACTATCCCGTTCTGCTAGTGGGATAGAGATGATCATGTCTTTATCAAACCCAAGAGGTTTGTTTAGGAAGTAATCTGTTTGTGCTGCGATGATAATTGTTGAGATGATCAATATTTGAGAGATTACAAATTGAAATGCTACCAATCCAATGCGTAGAGAAAATCCTTTTTTTGAGTTATTTAATTTGACCTTCAATGCGTGGACTGGTTGATAACTCGCCAATACAATAGCTGGATAAAGCCCTGCAGCAACCGTTACAAAAATCAATAATGTAACTATTGAAAGTAGCATAGCTGTATCTGAAAATATGCTAAGGCTTAAAGTTTTTTGTAAAAAGTTGCTGATATAGGGAAGGAGTCGTTCTACCGCTGCCAGTGCCAATGTCAAGGCAAATAAGGTGATGATAAATGTTTCACCCATGAATTGTGCAATCAATTCTGATTTTCCAGCACCTAATGTTCTTCTCATACCGACCTCCTTGGCACGTTTGGTTGCCAGTGCAGTAGACATATTAACAAAATTGACGCAAGCAATGATGAGGATGAAAATACCTATGCATGTGAGAATGAAAATAAAATTCTCATCAACGGATTCGAAAGTTCCGTTTGCATATTTATTATCAAAATGGATATCATCTAGTCGTTGAAGATGAAATTCAATTGTTTCACTGCCATCACCATTTTCAGCATAATGCGCGAGAACTAATGACTCCAAAGCTTTTTCAATTGCTTCAACATCATTATTATTAGGTAGGTGTAAGTAGGTGTATCCTGACATATTTACACCCCATTGGTCAATATCAAAACCTCCGGTGAATGACTTATTGAAAGAGGCATAGGACACGACAATATTCATTTTGAGATGACTATTGTCATTACTTTCACTGAGTAGACCTACAACTTCTAAATCTAGTATACCGCCCAGCTCAATGGTCTTACCTATAGGTGAAGATTCTCCAAAATACTTTTTGGCAATAGTAGGAGTGATAAATACTTTGCCGGGATCTTTGAGATCCTCTATAGGATTCCCAGAGATGACAGGGAAATTAAAAATATTGAATAACTGAGGGTCTGCAAAAACGATATGCTCTTCAGAACCTTTCTTCTCTCCAGCTACCAATTGATTATCTCCATGGTAATCTATCAAGGCAATGTTTTGCTCAAGATTTGGCAGTTGCGTTCTAAGTGCCTCTGCTAATGGGTAGGTGACGTTGGGTTGTGTAGAGAGACCTGAAGCATTGGTACTATGTCGAACTACCCTATAGATGTTGTCTTTATTATTGTGATGTTGATCGAACCCTAGTTCATATCTAATAATCAATGTGATGATCAAAGCGGAAGCAATTCCTAATGTTAATCCAAGGATATTGATAGAAGTATATCCCTTATTTTTCAACAAGTTGCGGAAAGTGATTTTTAAATAATTCTTTAACATGACTTTATATTTACTTATTGACTGTTATTTAGCTAAATGAATGCCAATATGCTTAAGTGTTAGTAAACCAGATACTTACGAATATGTATTCAAAATTTTACTCATGATGTGTAATGATAATGATACACTTGTTTGTAACACATGTGATACACTTATTATATTGCCTTCAATCTGATATCAAGTTATTAAATCCAATGAAAAAGACAGAAGCTAATATTCTGATTGTTGATGATGACATCGATGTTTTGGAGACCGCAAGGATGTTTCTGAAGCAAGAATTCACTACCATCACCATCGAAAATAGTCCCAAGAGACTAAACACGCTCATACAAGCCAATGACTATGATGTCATACTGCTGGATATGAATTTCAAAAAAGGTCTCAATGATGGAGCGGAAGGATTTTATTGGCTAACGCAAATCAAGGAGATGAGCCCAGACATCATCGTGATATTGATTACTGCCTATGGTGAGGTTGACTTAGCGGTCAGAGCAATGAAATTAGGGGCTACAGACTTTGTGTTGAAGCCTTGGAAGAATCAGAAGCTCTTGGCCACAATCTACTCTGCTTTGGAACTTAGAAAATCAAAAAAGAAAATTACTCAACTTAAAGCCACACAGCAGGTAGTCTCTGGAGAGGCCGATCAACCATTCAAAGATTTTATAGGGGAATCTCCTGAAGTTCAGCGCATCAAATCTTTGGTAGAGAAAGTGGCTAATACCGATGCCAATGTGCTCATTCTCGGGGAGAATGGGACAGGCAAAGAAGTGGTAGCGAGAGCACTACATCGTCAATCTGATAGGAAGTGTGAAATATTCATATCAGTCGATCTGGGAGCAATCAGTGAGTCACTTTTTGAAAGTGAGTTATTTGGTCATACCAAAGGGGCATTTACTGATGCCAAAGAAGATCGACCTGGACGTTTTGAATTGGCACATAAGGGCACAATATTTCTTGACGAAATAGGAAATCTTTCTTTGCCATTACAAGCCAAACTTCTTACCGTGTTGCAAAACAAGACTATCAGAAGAGTTGGCTCTAGTAAAGAAATCACTGTTGATTTTAGACTGATCTGCGCAACCAATATGCCATTGTATGAAATGGTGGAGGATAAAGAGTTTAGACAAGATTTACTTTATCGCATTAATACTGTTGAAATGAAATTGCCTTCCTTACAGCAGCGATTAGATGATATTCCTTTATTGGTCGAGCATTTTTCTATTATTTATAGGAAGAAATAC
>JAWUWD010000109.1:0-11120 GCA_034112085.1 Cyclobacteriaceae bacterium | reverse complement strand
CTACCAAAAGTGATGTCAGCATTGAGGGCTATTTCCGGAACTAACTTATCTCTAAACAAACCACCACCAATCCCAGCGGTTAAACTTAAGAAATCTGTCACACCACTATCTGTTATTTTAAGATTAGTAAATGATTCTTCTCGAGCTTGAGTACTAACATAATAAGCTTTCTTTGGGCTTAATATATTCTCCTGTTGTTCAGTCAAAAATGACTGGAGACGTTTAAGATTAAGTGAATTCAGTGAACTTAAGTTGCTGGTTTGTACGAGATAAGCATTAATAGCAATATTTTGTATTGTGAAGTGTATGTGATTGAGCTTTGCTATGTTTTGAAGCTTGTTATTTCGAGAAATGTAGATCTTTTTTTCTCGATCAAGAGGTTTGACTTCTACCACTTCCCTTTCCTCATTTTCCATCAATTTATTAACTAAGCTCACATAAACTGGTTCTTTTTGAGTTTCTAATTTGAGTATAGCTCCAATCTTATTGATATAGGCTAACCACACAGAGTCGAATTCATTATTAAAACGAACATTGTTAATATTTTGAAAAGCAAAGGTTATAGATTGTTCATCAGATAAATCAATACGCAGAGTGTCAGGGTGAGTAATGTACTCATCTTTTTGAGCAAGTGCGTTGAGACTGTGGAATAGGCATAACATGCCTATTAGAAAGTGTTTTGTTTTACTTTTCATCGAATTTTTTTTAGAAAAATTAATAATTAATTACTAGCAAATAATCTGAGTGCAGAAGCTTTATTGGTGTTATGAGGTTTTGCTTTATTCTTTCTATGAAGAAGCCTTATAGAAAACCTCTTTTTTTGAATTGAAATTGGTCTAGCGCTCAAAATAGATGCATTAGGTATTTCTTTTACTGTCTTGTGTTCTACTTCGCTCAAAAATTGCTCAGTTATGACTATCTCCTCTATTTGAGCTACCTCGGATTTTGCAATAGAATTAATAGCCGGTTGAATTTCTCCTATTTCAATTAACTGAGAAAAAGAAGTCTGATCAATGACAATGTCTTCTAACTGAGCACGAGCTTGATCAATCACTGGAGTTGATTTTTTAGTTTTCTTTTCTTTTTCTACTTTAGAAATAGAGGATTCTTGTTTTACGCAAATTGGAGTTTGCACTAGTTGTTCACAATTGACATCTAATTCATCAGTGATATAAGGGAGTGATGTTAAAGCTAAGTTATCATGACTACTTATGTTTGTAGAAGAATTGGTATTGTAGAACATCACATAAGCTGTGACAAATGCCGTCAAAAAGAAAATGCTAGCAGCCACCATGTATTTCCATACAGGAGTCTTTTTGTTTACAGTAGCTCCTAGTTGTGCGTTGAGTCTTGACCAGGTCCTTTCTTGATCCCATTGTAAGTTACCTGCATTTTTCAAATCCAGAGATTCAAGTTTATTTATGAGAGATTTATGTTCCATAGTATTGGGCATTAGTCTTTATTTTCTTTTGTAAGCTTATTTTCGCTTTATGCAGCTGGGACTTCGAAGTATTATCGCTAATGTCTAACATCTCCCCAATTTCCTTGTGGTTATATCCTTCTATCACATATAGATTGAATACTGTTCGATAACCTGGGGGAAGCTCTCTGATTAACTTCAAGATGTCTTTAGCCTCCAAATCTTGAAGAGGGGTAATATCTCCACTGATATTGTCTGCTTGACTTGAACTAACCAGGTTGAGGTTAGTTCGACTTCTAATGAGCATAAGTGCCTCATTCACAATTATTCTTTTGACCCATGCATATAGCTTAGCTTCATTATTATATTGAAACTTATCAATACTCTGAAAGAACTTATATAGGCCACTAATCAAAGTGTCTTCTGCATCAAATTCATTATTGAAGTATCTGATACAGACCCTATACATCGGAGTTGCGAGTTGGTTGTAAAGCAGTTTTTGTGCTTTACTATCTCCTTTCTTACAACGTTTGATTAATTCTGAGTAATTCATTCAATCTTCTAAATGCATAAATGACTGAAAGGGTTGTATGTCTTCGTAAATATTATTTCAAAAATGAGTTGTTGATATCAAGCAATTATTCATTGAATTTCAGACGGGAAATGCTATTGCTGATCTGAGAAATTTCTTCAACAGAACAATTTCCATAGTCAATCATATACTGATTGATGAATATGGCTATGTCCTTTGTTAGACTCAATGAAGTCATATGGTCAAGATGATTAATAATCATCTTCTTGTCATCGATCAGGTGAGCAGAAAGACCTAAGTGTTTAGGAAGGGAGTTTTCAATATAAAATCGGAGAAACCTAATTTCTATATTCCCGAGATCTCCAGACACTGCAGAATTAATGTTTTTGATGCCTCCCCTTAAAAAGGAAATCTTATCAAGTGGATTCCATGAATACTTTGCGACAAGTAATTTACTTGCTCCATTATAGGCTTTCACCATGGGGTCAGATAAGTCTAGTAAGTTTATTTGCTCAATGAGTGCAAGCGATTTGTCAAGATTGAATTCAGAATAAAACACTTTGTTTCTAATATCAGAGATGTCATCGATTTGGGAATAACTATTCATAGTGACAATGAATGCAAGTCCAGTTATAATTAATCGATATGTTTTCGTTTCTCTATTCACTTCTCGCCTCAATTTTCTACGTGCGAACATCAATGTAATTGACCATTCAGGTAGTTGGCTTTTTGTGCTTACGGTTAATTTCTTATTTTTGTTGCTTGTCAAATTTTAATAACCACTTCTAGAGATAAATTATGCAGCAATTGAATGAAATACTACAACTTATAGATAGCTATATAGGTAGTTCTTTCTGGTTTCCTTATGTCCTTCTTGGCACAGGGCTTTTCTTTACTATTTATCTCAAGTTTCCGCAAATTCGATATTTTGGATTTGCCATAAAAGTAGTCAAAGGCAAGTTCGATAAAGTTGATGATGAAGGAGATACCTCTCATTTTCAAGCATTGACGACTGCTCTTTCAGGTACGGTTGGGACTGGTAATATTGCAGGTGTTGCCTTGGCGATTCATATAGGTGGGCCTGCGGCTTTGTTCTGGATGTTGATGACTGCTGCTTTTGGTATGACGACTAAGTTCGTGGAAGTGACGCTTTCACATAAGTACAGAGAAAAGACTGCTGATGGCACGATGTCCGGTGGGCCAATGTACTTCATGAAAAATAAGATGAAGATGGGTTGGTTGGCGGTCATCTTCGCTATAGCAACTGTATTGTCTTCATTTGGAACGGGAAGTTTACCTCAAATTAATAGTATAGCAAATTCAATGTCGGCCACATTCGGAGTACAACATATGGTTACTGGTGGAGTGCTGGCAGTCTTGTTAGGGATTGTAATCATAGGTGGTATCAAAAGAATTGCTGCAGTTACTGAGAGGCTAGTTCCTACCATGGCGATCATTTATTTCATAGGTGCATTTTCTGTGATATTTTATAATATTGGGAATATAGGCCCTTCTTTCATCTCAATTTTTGCTGATTTATTTTCTGGTTCGGCAGCTACTGGTGGTTTTGTTGGAGCATCGATCGCTTTTGCATTCAATAAAGGAGTCGGTAGAGGATTATTCTCAAATGAAGCTGGTCAAGGTAGTGCACCTATTGCGCATGCGGCAGCGAGAACAAAAGAGCCAGTTTCTGAAGGTCTAGTGGCAATTTTGGAGCCATTTATCGATACGATAGTTATTTGTACTGTGACTGGATTGGTGCTTTTGTCTTCAGGAGTTTGGAATCAAAAACATTTGAATAAGTTTCAATCAACGGATATGCAGATCATTTCTGGGATTACTTATAGTGATGATACTGATGAGGGTGTAACGCAGCTATATGGACATATTTCAGGAAAAGATCCACTTCCAAGCTATAGTGGAGACTTAAGTGTTGAGAATGGAGTAATTCAAAATGAAGTGTCAATCATCAACGCACGATCATTAGCTGAAAACATAAATGTTTTTGAGGATGATGAGAAAACACTTTTTACAGGAATTATTAAAATTGAATCTGGAAAACCTATAAATACGGATTTAATTTTCGAGGGAGAATCACTTGTTCACAGTGCTCCATTAACCGCAATTGCCTTTACAAAAGGATTCTTCGGAGATTGGGGACAATACATCGTTTCAATTGGCTTACTGCTATTTGCCTTTAGTACAGCGATCTCTTGGTCATACTACGGAGATAGAGCCATGACATTCCTATTAGGACCAAAGTCAGTGGTGTATTATCGTGTCGTATATGTTGGAGCATTCTTCTTCGCATCTTTCGCGGATACTACCATCATTTGGACACTTTCAGGGATCACCATTGCTTTGATGACCTTACCGAATCTTTTTGGTATTTTATATCTTAGGAAAGATATAAAATCCACTATTAGTCAATACTGGATAGACTTCAAGAAGGAGTTTCCAGATGAGAAGACACCTGAATAAGCCACTAGTTGTTCTCAGATGATGAAAGAGGGAGTCCACTGTGGACTCCCTCTTTTAGGTTATGAATACATTCAATAATCGATATTACTATACAATATATAATGATTTATGATGGCTTAATTTTTGATGAATCAAAGAAAAAAATAATAAATGAATCGAGTATTCGCAACCATCGCATTTCTATTGTCTCTTGTGCCAGCTTTTTCGCAAAGCGATAGTTCGCGTATTGAAATTTCAGTGCGCCCTAATGAGCAGAAGCCGTTAGTTGTCCCAATGGATAGTCTTGGTTTTGCCGTATTGGATAGTAGATCTGATAATCTATTAGATCCAGCCAATATACTCAAAGTAGTCGGATACGATACCGATATGAAAGAGCAATGGAGACAATCCATCTCATACAATAAGCGGCTCTCATTGACTCAGTATGAATATCACGAGAGTAACCTTTATCTTATTTATAATAACCAATCGAGGGAGGAAGTAGAGTTCTATATAATTCAATCTACTAGTGGAGAAGTGGCGAAGTATATATTCTCTTATTTGGATAATCTTGTAATAGATGACTTTTCTGTGATTAATAAAAAGGTGTATATACTTGGTACTTTGAAAAGGCTTCCTGTGTTGCTGGAATTTGATTTGTCTACAAAAAAGGTGGCTCCATTTTCAATGGCAATTAGCGCCAAAAATGTGAAGGTTCTAGAAGTGTTGAGAAATGGGAATACTCAAATTACGGCTACGATTTCAATGGAGGTGAACAAAGAGAAACAAATTCTAGCAAAGACTTTTGATGTCAACACAAAACAAAGTACTGAGTTTGTCGTGAAACCAGCTAAGGAATATGGATTGCTTACGGGGAAATTGACTGCACTTAATGCCATGGATAAATTAGTGGTTGGTACTTATGGCTATCGCAACCGAGCGACTTCCCAAGGTATGTATGTTGCTGCGTATGTTGGGAATCGAGAGGTGATTAAGAAGTATCATCGATTTACGGATATGTCTAATTTCTTTGATTTTCTAAGTGATAAGGAGCAGACTAGATTGAATGAAAAAGCCAAAAAAAAGTCAGCAAAAGGGAAGGACCTAAAACTGAAATACAGATTGTTGGTCCATGAAGTATTGGTTTACGATGATCAATATGTGATGGTTGGAGAAGCATACTATCCAACTTACCGTACAGAGAGCTATAGAAGACGTGGGGCTAGAGGATACTTTTATGATACACGTACAGTTTTTGATGGGTATAAATTCACCCATGCTGTAGTAGCTGCGATTGATAAACGTGGAGATCTCACTTGGAACCATAGTTTTAAGATCAACGATACTAAATCCTTTCAATTGAAAGAAAGAGTGAGAATGTTGGTTGACCAAGATGTACTGACACTGATTTATAACATCGAAGGAGAAATTTATCAATTACAGATAAAAAATGGAGAGTTGATAGAAAAAAGCAGTAGTGTGAAATTGGGGAAAAAGTACGATAACGATCAAGTGAGAAATAGTGATTTAGGTCAAACTGAATACTGGTATGACAATCATTTTTTGACGTGGGGATATCAACGAATAAAAAATAACCGAGGAGAAGGCAATATGAATAAGCGTAATGTTTTCTATATTAATAGACTCAGTTATTAGCAAAGCTCATGAAATCAACGTTTACTTTATTTTTTCTTCTTCTCGTCATAGTCGCTTACGGACAAATCAACCAAACAGAGAGGATAGAGCTGCCCTTTAAATATTCGGATGAAAATTATTTAGTGGTAATGGCTGAAGAGCAGGGAATAATTCTTTTTAGGGAATCTAGCAAACATGTCAATCGTAAAGAGTCCTGGGAAGTAATGGTATTAGACACTTTATTAGAAGAAACAATTAATTTAAACGTAGAGGTAAATTATAAATATACCTTCATGGGGTACGAGTACAATGCTGGGGATTTTTATTTGCTTTTTAACGATAAGAGTACTGCCAAAAGTAAATTTCTTTTATCAAAAATTTCTTTAGAGAATGGTAGCATTGATACTTATGAAATTGAAAATGAATTAAAAATGGATGTGTCTCATCTAATAATTAATAGTCAATCTATAGTACTAGGTGGATATATTAATTATCGAGCTACATTCGTAGTTTTTGATTATATCAATGATAAAGTAAAGGTGGTTCCGGGTTTTTTTAGCTCGAAAAGTGAAGTACTGGACTTCAATTACGATGAGCATCACCAGTCTTATAACGTACTTATGGGGCAAAGAAATGCCATAAATCATAATGAAATAGCATTAAAAAGCTTCGGACATGATGGGCAAATTCTTGTTGATGTTAAATATGAGTTAAATCAAAATTGGAGGGCGCTGAATGGACGAATGATCATAGGTTCAAATGATAAGATCATTGTATCTGGAAGCTTTGCTGATAATAATTCATATTTCTCGCAAGGGTATTATTTTGGAAGTCTAGCCCCAGGAGATCATATGAAAATGGAATATATTGGCTTTGCTGAACTTGATCATTTTTTTGATTATATGAACCCAAAAAGGGCAATGAAAATGAAGAAGCGGGTATTGGATGCTAAAATTAAAAACAAGTCTTTCGATTATAAGTCACAAGTGTATGTCCATGAATTGAAGCAACAGAGTGATCAATATTTAATTACTTCGGAACTGTACAAGCCAGAATTTAAAGAAAGTAGTTCACCATTGGGCTATAATTCAGCAGCAGATAAGGGTTATAGAGACAAAACAGCTCAAAAATACGTTACCAGATCTTCTAAGTTGACCAAAACTGAAGGAGCTTCACATATCTCTTATTATGAGAGTGTAATCTTGGGCGTTGATCTAGATGGTAAGCTACTGTGGGATAGGAGCATGTCGCTCATCGATGCAGAAACTCTATCACTTGAGCAAGTGGCTAAGATTAACAATGTTGGAAATGAAGTGATATCTCTGTACAAAAAGGATCATAATATTAGCTATCACACTTTTGACCTAACGAGTGGTATGGAAGTAGATAGTACTTTAGCCATTGATACTTTTGAAGAATTCGATGAAGTGAAGATGGGGTCAGAAAGACAAGGAAAGGTTGAATACTGGTATGATAATAAGTTTGTAATCTGGGGGTATCAGAAAATAAACAACCCAAGATTGGCTGCTAAAGATGAAAGACGAAACATTTTTTTCATTAATAAGTTAGTCATAGAATGAAACATGCTTTATATGTCGTAATATATTCTCTTTCTGTCTTAATTCCCTATTGCGTACATTCTCAACTTTCACAACCCCATAGGTTTGAAGTATCACTTGATCAAGGAGAAAACCCATATACTGTAATCAATGGTGAAGGAAGTGAATTATTGCTCTTTCGTAGCATCATTAACACTTCAGACAGTGAAGGACAGCATTGGGAAGTACTGCAATTAGATACTGCTTTTCAAATTACTTGGCAAAACACTTATGCGATTGATCAGGGAATTTCTTTTGCGAAATATCATTTTCATAAGAATCAACTTCACTTATTATTTACTAACAACTCTGAAAATAAAACTGGTCTTGAGCTAATATCAATTAACACTAAATCAGGTATTGGTACTCATCACTATGTGGAAAATTATATACCATTTAACTTAAGTGATTTTAAAACTTCTAATCATGGAGTGTTAATTGGTGGATATTACAATTATAGACCTTTGGTTTTGTTCTATAGCTTTTCATCTAGAAAGACAAAGGTACTTCCTGGGTTTTATCATCAAAAAAGTGAACTTGTTCAACTCAAAGTAAATGCAGATGAAACGGTTGACGTTATATTATCGGGGTTATCATTTGGCGGAAGAAATAATAAACTACTGGATATTAAAACATTTGATTTTGAAGGAAATTTAATAACAAACACCCTGTTAGATAATATTGAAGACAAGAGTTTGATTTATGGAAGGAGTTGTAATTGGAAAGGAGAAAGGAAATTGATTGCAGGAACATATGGGCGTAGGAATTCCGAATATTCTCGGGGAATTTTTTTGGCCAATATAAATAAACTAGGAGAGCATCAAGTTAGTTTCTATAACTATGCTGAATTGAAAAATTTCTTTAGCTATATGAAAATTAACAGAGAGAAACGGGTTAAAGAAAGGATAGAACGCAGAAAGATTAATGAGAAAAAAGTCAAATTTAATTACAGACTTTTGGTACATGATATTATTCAGAAAGGAGATCAATTTGTGATGATAGGGGAAGCATTTTACCCAAAATATCGATACCCGACAGCAGCATCAGCGTCTGGCATTTTTCAACGTGCTGGAGGAGCATCAGGAACTGAAACTATTTTTGATGGTTACAGATATACGCATGCGGTGGTTTTGGGATTTGATCAAACGGGTAAATTGTTATGGGATAATAGTTTTGAAATTACTGATGTGAAAACATTCGAAAGAGAGCAATTTGTAAAGGCAAGTGTGGAAGAAGATAGAATAGTGTTATTGTATTTATATAATAATGTGATTCGATCCAAGATAATTAAGGATGATGAAGTCTTAGAAGGTAAAAGCTTTAATGAATTGAAACTGAAGTTTGATAGTGATGCGGTTCGTGCCAATATTAATAACAAAATGGTAGGGTTGGAGAAGTGGCATGGTAACACTTTTTATGCCTACGGTGTTCAAAATATATCTAACAAAGTCGTTACAGGAGCAGAACTGGGCCGAAGAGTGTTTTTCATTAATAAGATTGTATATCGCTAACAAATTTTAAAAAATTCTTTCATTATATTTGTAATCGATATATGCAAAAAAGACTCATACTCGATTCTCTTCTTTTAGACATCACCCTGAGTAGGTTGAGTCAGCAATTAATTGAAAATCATAATGATTTCTCTAACTCAGTCATTTTGGGGCTTCAGCCCAAAGGCATTTTTCTAGCGGATATCCTTCAGCAAAAGCTTGAAAAAGAAATCGGAAAACCTATCGAAACAGGTTATTTGGATACCACCTTCTATAGGGATGACTTTCGAAGAAGAGATACTCCAGCCAAGGCCAATGAAACCAAGATTCCTTTCATAATAGAAGATAAGAAAGTCATACTTGTTGATGACGTGTTATACACAGGTCGATCAGTTCGGGCTGCCATGGATGCAATGATTGCATTTGGAAGGCCAAGTAAGGTAGAGCTTTTGGTGATGGTGAATAGGAGCTATAGTCGGGACTTACCCATAGCTCCAGACTATGTGGGTAAACATGTTAATACCTTAGATACCGAAAGGGTATTAGTGGAATTGATAGGTCAAGGTCATAAGCAAAATAAAATTTGGTTGATAAATAAGGAAGAACAATAATGTCACAACTTAGTCAAAAACATCTGTTAGGGATTAAAGACATCACACGAGCTGACCTTGAACTGATATTTGAAACCGCTGACAATTTTAAAGACATTATCAATCGACCGATTAAGAAAGTGCCTTCATTACGAGATATTACAATTGCTAATATATTTTTCGAGAACTCGACAAGAACAAAGTTGTCTTTCGAGTTGGCAGAAAAACGTCTATCAGCTGATGTGATTAACTTTTCATCTTCCAATAGTTCAGTTAAGAAAGGGGAGACGCTCTTAGACACAGTCAATAACATCTTAGCAATGAAAGTTGATATGGTTGTCATGAGGCATTCAAGTCCAGGAGCACCGCACTTTTTAGCAAAGCACATAGACGCTAATATTGTCAATGCCGGTGATGGAACTCATGAGCATCCTACTCAAGCAATTTTAGACACATTCTCCATCAGAGAAAAGTTTGGAAGTTTAGAAGGATTGAAAGTTGCGATTATTGGGGATGTCCTTCATTCAAGGGTTGCTTTGTCCAATATATTTGCTTTGCAAAAGTTAGGTGCAGAGGTTATGCTTTGCGGGCCCAGTACATTGCTACCCAAGTATATCAAAGAGCTTGGTGTGAAAGTAGAACTCGATGTTCGCAAAGCACTGCAATGGTGTGATGTAGCTAATGTGTTGAGAATACAATTAGAACGTCAGCAGCTTAAGTACTTTCCATCTCTAAGAGAGTATTCGTTATACTACGGAATAAATAAAGCGTTACTAGATTCCTTGGACAAAGAGATTACTATACTACACCCAGGCCCTATCAATAGAGGGGTAGAGTTGAGTAGTGATGTGGCGGATTCTGATCATGCAATTATTCTCGATCAGGTTGAAAATGGAGTAGCAACCAGGATGGCTGTGATGTACTTATTGGCAGGTGCTGCATCTTAAGATAGATCCTTCTTCATAACCCGATTCTTTTTATTTACTTTTGCGAAAATTAATCATCAAAGCATGTACTACAATTCGATAATTGACACCATAGGAAATACACCATTGGTCAGACTAAACAGTGTGACAAATGGAATTAAAGGGACTATTCTTGCCAAGGTGGAATATTTTAATCCCGGTCATTCGATCAAAGATCGTATGGCTGTCAAAATGATCGAAATGGCTGAGGAAAGTGGAGATCTAAAACCTGGTGGAACGATCATAGAATGTACTTCTGGAAACACGGGAATGGGATTGGCACTGGCTGCTTGTTGCAAAGGCTATAAGTGTATCTTCACTTTGGCAGATAAGCAGTCGCAGGAGAAAATTGATGCACTGAAAGCAGTAGGTGCCGAAGTTCATGTTTGTCCAACGAATGTACCACCGGAGGATCCGCGTTCTTATTATT
>JAWUWD010000108.1:0-7264 GCA_034112085.1 Cyclobacteriaceae bacterium | reverse complement strand
TCATCTCTTTTATAAATATCTCCTTCAACACCCTGGAATACTCCATCTAACACTTTAACCCTTTCTCCAATTCGAAAGTCATGGTTCATTCCTTCAACCTCAATAGATAACCCTGTCTCCAGCCAGTAGTTAATAGCAGCTACTTCGTTTTCTCGAAGCACCGCAGGTTCGCCATTAAACAATAAGTTTTTGACGATTCCCGGTGTTTTCAAAACTTCATGTATCTGATCTTTTCTAGACTTCACAAAAATGTAGGAATTGAACAACGGCACTTCCACCTTTTTCTTTCTGTCCGACCATTGTCGAAGTACTTTATGAGTAGGTAAAAAAACATCATAATCATATTTGAGCAAGTAGTCTTTGCATTTTTTCTCATACCTACTTCGGGTATAAAAAACATACCACTCTTTCCCTTCCAAAATCATTTGATTATTATATCTGAGGCATTAAGTTTCATTCTTTTCTTCCAACCCTTGAGCATTCCACAATCCTCTCCAACTTCGATCATAACTGTAATCCTCGCCCTATTTTAAAAAACTTCCATCTACTGTTTTAAATAGCTTTCCATAATACCCATTAGTAGTCCACGGCTCAAAAGTAGCAAATCCCCTACTTCTCTTACTACACCATCTCCTCCTTTTTTGTCACTAACTAAATGAACCTGGTCTTGAACATAACTCATCGCATCAGCGGGCGCTACCGCCAAACCACATTGACTCAATATCCCTAAATCTATAATATCATCTCCTATATAAGCGACCTCATTTTTTTGTAACCCATATTTTTCACAAACCTGTTCAAATATTTCTGGTTTGTCATGAATTCCTTGAAAATAAAAATTAAGTTTTAATTCTTCACAGCGTTTCTTGACAATATCAGATGATCTTCCAGTAATTGCTCCAACCACTATCCCAGCCTCCTTCACATGTTTGATAATTTGTCCATCTTTCACATTGAAAGCCTTAGATTCAACACCATTGTTGTCGTAGATAATCTTTCCATCTGTCAAGACGCCATCAACATCAAAGATCAGTGCTTTTATGTTTTTTGCTTTCTCGATAACTTCAGACGTATATTCTCTCATCCCCGACTATCTTTAAACCAAGCAACCGTTCTCTTCAACCCTTCATTAATATCAATTTCAGGCAAGTAGCCTATTCTATCATTGGCTTTACTTATATCAGCCAAACTATGTTCTATGTCACCTAACCTATTAGGGCCATATGTTACTTCCGTATTTGAATTTGTTTCAGCCTTCAGTATCGAAACCAATTGATTCAAAGATGTTGAGTCACCGCAAGCAACATTGTATACTTCGTTGACTGCGTCAGAATTATCAGTGAGCATTGCTTTGATATTGGCCTGAACTGCATTATCCACATACGTGAAATCCCTAGAGATCGTTCCATCACCATTGATCGCTGGAGCTTCATTATTTAGAAATAAATCAATAAACTTTGGTATTACTGCGGCATACGCCCCATTTGGATCTTGATTTGGCCCAAACACATTGAAGTATCTTAGTCCAATGATCTCCATTTGATAGGTCTTCGCAAATACATCAGCATATAGCTCATTTACATATTTGGTCACTGCATAAGGAGATAAAGGTTTTCCTATGTTATCTTCTACCTTCGGAAGACCTTTTGAATCTCCATAGGTACTCGAAGATGCAGCATAAACCATTCTTTTAACTTTCTGATCTCTCACTGCTACAAGCATGTTGAGATATCCAGAGACATTCACATCATTGCTCGTAATTGGGTCATTGATAGATCTAGGTACGGAGCCAAGCGCAGCTTGATGAAGCACATAATCCATGCCATCACATGCCTTTTGACATATATCAATATCCCTTATATCTCCTTCTACAAATTCAAAGTTTGAAAGACTTTCAAACTTCGCAATATTCTTAAAATACCCTGTGGAAAGGTTATCCAATACTCGTACATACCCAACATTGTTTTCGATCAAATGTCCGACAAGGTTAGAACCAATAAATCCAGCTCCACCTGTGACAAGCACCTTATTTCCAGCAATTTTCTGCATTAATGAATTGGCCAACAGTTAAAAAAATATTAATGTCAAATATAATAGCTTTGATTGGGGCAAACTATAAATAAAAGCAAAACATATTAAACTAAGAAAATATCACTAGTTTAATGTTTTAGAGTACAAAAACCCGTTTGTCCAATGAAAATAGTTCGTTTTATTATTCCTCTATTAATTACCTCCTCTCTCATATACTTTTTAAGCAATGCCATCTCGTTAGGAGGTACCAGCGCCCCCCCACTAGGACATTTTCTTAATCCTTTCGAAGGCTTTTGGCAAAATGCTACAAACAAGAATTTATCTATTAATTCAGAAATCACCTTAAAAGGACTCCAAAATAGTGTGAGTATCCAATATGATAGTAATCTAGTCCCCCATATTACGGCAAGCAATGACAAAGATCTCTATATGGCACAAGGCTATGTGATAGCCAACCTAAGACTTTGGCAAATGGAGTTTCAGACGCATGCGGCAGCTGGTAGAATTTCTGAATTAATTGGCGATAAGGGGATTAATTTCGACAGACTACAACGTAGAAAAGGCATGGTTCATGGAGCAAAAGCCACATTAGCAAGTTTCGAAAATGATCCCTATTTGGTGTCCCTGGTCGATGCCTATGCGGATGGAGTCAACACTTATATTTCTTCTTTATCATATCGGGACCTTCCTCTGGAATACAAGTTAATGGATTATGAGCCAGAACCGTGGACACCTCTGAAGACAGCTCTGATCCTGCAATACATGACAGATAATTTGACTGGATTTGATAATGATCTGGAAAACACCAATGCGAGAAATTTATTCGGAGGTGAAACCTTTGATCTTCTATTCCCAGATAGACCTGAAGGAATAGAACCTACGATTACAACTCATCCTGATAGTCTGTGGGCATTTGATCCAATAGTCACTACCGAAATAAATACAGAAGATATAAAAAAATACACTGGCAAGACATTCGAAAAACCTGACCCAAGTAATGGCAGTAATAATTGGGTGGTATCAGGTAGTAAAACAAAGAGTGGCGTACCCATACTTTCCAATGACACCCATTTAGGACTAAATCTTCCTTCATTATGGATCATGATGCAGCTTCAATCTCCAACTGTCAATGTTTATGGCTACACGTTTGCTGGAGCACTTGGTATCACCATTGGACACAATGATTCTACATCCTGGGGATTCACTAATGCCCCAAGAGATACGCGAGATTGGTACAATATTACATTCAAAGATGATACGGAGTTGGAGTACCTATACGATAGCGCTTGGAGATCAACAACTTTAAAAATAGAAGAAATCAAGGCTAAAGGAAGTGAACCATTTTATGATACAGTTATTTACACACATCATGGCCCTGTGGTATATGATGGTAGTTTCCTCAATGATGATCACAAAAATCAATATTACGCACTCAAATGGAGTGGGCACAACCCTTCTCGCGTTCAGAACGGGCTTTTATTATTAAATCGTGCAAATAATTATGATGAACATATTGCTGCCATTGAATATTGGGATTCTCCTCCTCAAAACATAGTGTTTAGTAGTACACAAGGAGATATTGCCATGACAGTTCAGGGCGACTTCCCAGTCAAATGGAAAGGGCAAGGGAAATTCCTCATGGACGGGTCTAACCCTAGTCATGAGTGGGGAATAACCATACCAAAAGCCCAAAATGCTAGAATACTCAATCCAGAAAAAGGATTCATTGGCTCCGCTAACCAGCATTCGGTAGATTCATTGTACCCGTATTACTTCTACAACGCCAGTAATGAGTACTATCGCAATCGCAGGATTAACGACCTACTAAGTTCCAAACAAAACATTACTATCCAGGACATGGCTCAGATGCAGATGGATAGCTATAGCTTGAAGGCTGCTGAAATACTTCCGTTGTTGTTGGACAGCTTGAGAGGTGATAAATTCACTGTGGAACAGATAGATTATCTAGAGCGACTTAAAAGATGGGACTATGTATATCGAGCCGAAACAAAAGCTCCATTAATTTTCAATATCTGGTGGATGAATCTTTATTCAAATATTTGGGATGAATTTGATGTAGACACACTGGCCATGGCTCGCCCATCGCACTACAACACATATTTATTAATGAAGGACAATCCCTCTTTAGCCTTCTTTGATAATGCAAGCACCGCCAATAATGAAACCCTTACTGAATTGATTAATCAATCATTTGATCAAACCAGTGAGTATCTGAAAAAATTAATAAGTGATGATCCCGAATATAATTGGGGGGATGACAAAGCAACCAAGATCCTTCACTTATCTAGAATAAAAGACTTGAGCATACTGAATATCCAGATAGATGGTCACAGACACGCTATTAACTCTACTAAAGGTCAGCATGGCCCATCTCAACGATTTGTAGTAGAAATGACCAGTCCTCCAACTGCGTATGGTATCTATCCAGGTGGACAATCTGGAAACCCTGGCAGTTACTATTATGACAACATGGTTGAAAAATGGAGAACTGGAGAATTATTACCTTTACTGTTCATGCAACCAAATAAGAATTATGATGATCAAATTATGATCTCACAAACCTTAACACCTTCTGAAAAATGAAATTTTTGATCCAACTATTATTGACCATTATTACTTCATGGTTACTGCAATCATTCTTACCTTGGTGGAGTGCGGTCATAGCTGCTTTCATTATAGGATTACTGCTATCTGGCAATAAAGGGATCTCTTCATTCTTTGCTGGATTCTCAGCAATCTTCCTACTGTGGTTTGGATATGCGCTGGTGATTGATATTAATTCTCAAAGTATTTTGACAGAAAAAATAGCAAGTATCTTGACAGTCAATAATAAATACATTTTGATTATGATCACCGGGGTAATCGGTGCGTTACCTGCTGGATTTGGCGCCTTAACAGGAAATAGGCTTGCCAGGCTGCTTAAAAAAGAAAAAAACACTGAGCACTACTCTTAGAGAGCATTATAGGCAATTCTCTAGAACCTTGTTAACAGATTTCACATCGATATAGCCTCTTTCGTGCCCCCAAGTATTATATATAAATGTGGCAATTTCTGCCACTTCTAGATTGGTCAATCCTTGAATACCAGGCATGGGTTGATTAAAACTGACTCCATTGACCATGATCTCTCCTGAAATTCCATTTTGCATTAAGCAAATTACTTTATCAAAATTCTTCTCCATATAGTCCGAAAATTTGATTGGTGGAAACAACTTCCCTACACCTTCACCATTGGCTTGATGACAGTTACTGCAGTGTAGATTATAAAGTTGTTGACCTTCTACAAAATATTGTTCATACCGAACCTCTTCAGCCTTAGTAAGAGATTGTTCAGAAATTTTCTTACTCGTACAACTGGTAAGAGAGCCGAGAGATATCATGATAATTATTCTTAGCATAACTAGTTAAGTGTCACCTCATATTCTTTTCTTAAGACCGCCAGCTCACTTATCAAACGATCCACTTGATCAGCTTTGGTGCCGTCATATAGACCTCGGACTCTACGATCTTTATCTACCAGTATAAATGCTCCACTGTGTACAAAACCTCCTGGTTGACTACTATCTTCCAATGCTGTCACCATATAACTTCGCTGACCAGCGTCATATATTATTTCTTTCTCGCCAGTCACAAAGTGCCATTTATCACTCGTTACACCCAATCTTTCTGCAAAATCCTTAAGTAACGCAACTGTATCATATTCTGGATCAATCGTATGTGACAATATTTTCACATCATCCATATTTTGTATTTCATCATATACTCGCAGCATCTGCGTCTTCATAATCGGACAGATAGTCGGGCATGATGTAAAGAAAAAATCAGCTATATATATCTGATCTTTGAAAGTATCATGAGTAACCTCTAAACTATCTTGATTCACGAAGAAAAAATCTCCAATTTGATGATAAACCGTATCCGCTACCATTTCACCATTGACTTCTTTTTGCGAGATTTCTTTCCTCCCCATAATTGGAAGTTTCTCCTCTTTTGGATCGGTACAACTCATGGCGAGCAACACCAATACCCATAGATTATTTTTCATCTGTATTTCTGTATTTTTTATAAACTCCAATAGCAACCATCAACACCGCGACAACTGCGAAAAAACCTGCTACTCCCCAAATCATGCTTAATGTGCTTTTCAACACAATAAGGAAAACTATACTTATCAAAAAAACTGTTGGTACTTCGTTCCACATTCTTAGCTGCGTAGAACTTAGTGAGAAATTATTTTTCTGTAATTTTCTGTATATGCGATGAGTTAAAAATTGATAAATATATAGTAAACCTACTAAAGTAAGCTTTACATGCATGAACCCTTGACTGAGTAAGTGAGGTACTTGTAATAATGTTAAAGTCCCAAATATTAAGGTCAATATAGCGGATGGCCATGTGATCACATACCATAATAGTCGCTCCATTTTCTTAAACTGATTAGAAAGAATGGTTCTATCTGGCTCAGGTTTCTGATCAGCCTCTGTATGATAAATGAATAGTCTTACGATATAAAAAAGCCCTGCAAACCACGTCACAATAAACACAATGTGTAGAGACTTTAAGTAAAGGAAATCCATAGATGCAGCTATTTTCAACAAATTTAAGGATGCATTTCTAATCCCCGAATGATTGTCATTATTTATATCTGAAATAACTGTTTGCGACCTGAAACTGTTAGAACATCTTCTACTTTGATCATGCCTGGTTTTTTTAAAATTGCATTCAATCCGAAGTATATCTTGTTATCTCTTTGTCTAAATGTTGACAGTGTTTTAAGCGGTTCTTTCCCCTTTCCCCCTGTTAACTGATTGATAGTAGTCATCACGCAGCGCGCACAAGGCTTTACTCCAACAAACTCTATATTTCCAATTTTAAAATCACTCCACCCATCCTCTTCAAATGGCAATGCCTTTGAAAATAGGAAGTTGGGTCGAAACCGATCAATTGGCACTGATTCATCAAGTCGATCATTGAGGTCATCTAAAGATGATTGACCAACTACCAAATATGGATATCCATCAGCATAGCTCACTTCTCCTTTATTTTCTAATACTTTAGAAACAATATTTCTTTTTTGATCCCCCATGAATACCAACTTACATGGTGTTTGCAGTTGCTCAGAAAACCACAAATCATAATCTTTACCAACCAAATAGCCTGTACAATCAGAATCCCAGACTTTAACCGGTGTGATTGAATTGCTTTTTTTATT
>JAWUWD010000107.1:0-73702 GCA_034112085.1 Cyclobacteriaceae bacterium | reverse complement strand
GAATCAATGAATGTCTGGCATAGAGACCTGTAAAAGAGGATATAAAGAGTGTAAATAATTTCATTTAGTATCATCCGCATTTAGTAAAAATTTAAAGAATAGTTTATCTCTAAACATCTATAATATGTCTGCAAAACGTTGGCAATATATCAATACATGTCCTGTATACCAGGGAAAAGAAGATACAATCAGCACTCCCTTAACCGTCTATAAGAATGTTTTTTGTTACCGAGGGATTAATGGTCGGGGAAATTGTAAAAAATATTTGGAGTATCAATTGAGTCAATAGATTGCGTGGCACTTACCGATCAAATAGCTACGTAGTCTGAGTAGATTGCAAACTTTGATATTTTGCACATTGAATGCTATTATTTATACAAAATCTCGTGTGTTCGCCATTGCCTGTTTCTATTGAAATAACCACTCAAAAGATCTAGTGGTTACGAGTGGGGAATTAACATCTTAAAAGATTTATTACCATGCAAATTTTCAAAATGTTTTTCATTTAGCAGTTCGTCTTGTAGGGTTTCTGACAATTCTACTGCCTTTTCAATATCTTTAAGTGCTTCAGATTGTTTATCCAGCTTTGCATAAGCACAAGCACGCTGCCAGTATGCAGGAGAGTACTCAGAGTCATATTCAATTGCGGTATTTGAAAGATCCAATGCCCAGCGGACTTCTCCAATTTCTAACAATGCGTCAGCCTTATAGGTCATGGCTTCAATGTCATTCTCGTTTATGTTTAAAATTTCATCATATATTGAAATTTTATCTTCTTCACTTTTTTCTAGTCCAACGCGCATCCATAAGGAGTGAATCGAATTTGTATTTGTTATGTCTTGTTGCGTTTCTATCATGATATTCGAACGCTCCATCATTTTTTCCTCAATCTGCTGTAAACGATTTTCATAGTCAGCCGTAAGGGATTGAATATTCTTTCCCATATCACTCTTTAGACTCTTTTTTATGTCATTTAGAGAACGCCAACCTAAAAGCACCAACAATGAAGCTGCCGCAGTTATTATGTAAAAAATGTTATTTATTGTACTTGTGGTATAATTAATTGCTCTATCTGCTGACTCTAATTTGGCTTCAGCAATTTGTTCTGTAACATGTGCTTTCAAGCTTTGATTTTCCTGCCTTAAACTTTTGATTTCATCAAGTATATATCTTTCAATAAATGGTTTATACAATGGTTGTTCGATAGCGTCTTCCTTAACTGTACTTTGTGAAAATAAAATTACGGGAATGCTTAAAAAGACTGTGACTAAAAATATTTTTGACATGATAGGAATGATTTTTTTTATACCCTTACCGCAAGGTTTATATAAATATTGACACAAACAATTTTTTAATTTCTTGTCCCAACTGTTCTAAAACAGATTGCCTTGTAATTTTTCTTTTAGGATTCACAGAAAGCTTATGTTTTCCTACGCCATTGGTGACACGGCACTGCAAGGAAAAGGTAAACAAAAGCGTCCTTATAAGGACAAAAGTTGAAATTAGCCAAATGAAGACCATTACAATTATGCAGAGATATCATAATAAATATCAAAACACAATCGTTGAAGATTGTCGTGGTCTTTTTAAAATGTGGAAATCACTTTTACCATCTCTTATTAAGAAGTCTTAATATAGTTGTTTAAAAACTATTTATTTTCTATTTTATTAAGATTTTTCTGGTTCATTTAAATTGTGGAAATAGCCGCTTTTCGCCTTTTTGGTTCATTTAAAATGTGGATTCAATTCATTGATTTAAAATATGCACGTTTGACTTCAATTAGATCAAAGCTGGGTTGTCCTTATAAGGACGCTTTTGTTTGCTCGTTGCTTGCATTGTTCCTGCCAAAAAGGTCGAGGGTAGTTGTTGCAAGTATTACATAACTATTGTTAAACGTTGTACCTGTCCACATCAAATCCTTATTCCATATCCAATTTATTAACTGAAGTTAGTGTTTTGTACAAACCATCAGCGATTTATGTAATTCTTGCTAATTTATTTGTAATACACTTAAGAGTAAATAGCATCACCTTATAGATCTTAATTATTGAGTTTCATATAAACATTAAGAATGATATCTGATACAATTATCTCCACAAAAAAAGTCACGTCAAACGGTTCTCCTTCCAAAAAGGATTCAACTGTGAAAGGCCTCGTCTATAACGGACCTGGCAAGATCGAATGGAAAGATGTGACTAAGCCAGCTATTGCTAAGCCAACGGATGCTCTGGTCAAAATAATTAAAACAACCATCTGTGGAACTGATTTAGGAATTCTGAATGGTAAAACTCCCTCTGTTAAGCCAGGAACTACACTAGGACATGAAGGTATCGGTGTGATCGAAGAAGTGGGTGCATCGGTCAGGAATTTCAAGAAAGGTGATCATGTTATTATTTCTTGTATCACTGCTGACGGATCTTGTGAGTATTGTAAAAAACAAATGTATGGGCACTGTGAAGATGGTGGCTGGATATTGGGAAATCTGATCAACGGCACACAGGCTGAGTATGTTCGTATTCCACATGCTGACAATAGCCTTTATGCTGTTCCAAAAGGAATTGACGAAGAAGCTCTGGTTATGTTAAGTGATATCCTCCCAACTGGTCATGAGATAGGTGTGATCAACGGCTGCGTAAAACCTGGTGATACAATTGCTATTGTGGGTGCCGGCCCCATAGGCATGTCTGCTTTGCTAACTGCGCAATTCTATTATTCACCTGCAAAAATTTTTATGATTGATCTGGATGCTAATCGTTTGAAGTTGGCCAAGAAGTTAGGTGCTACCCATACTATAAACTCAGGAGAGGAAAATGCCATTAAAAAAATAATATCAGAAACAAAAGATGGCGTAGACGTGGCCATTGAAGCGGTAGGTGCCCCAGCTACATTCGACATCTGTCAACGAGTCGTTCGTCCTGGAGGACATGTAGCCAATATTGGTGTACATGGGCATAGTGTAGACCTACAAATTCAGGACTTATGGATTCAAAATATCACTATCACCATGGGACTAGTCAATACCAATACTACCCCGATGCTACTGAAAACGGTACAGTCTGGAAAAATCAAACCAGAGGAGCTAATTACGCACCGTTTTAATTTAAATGAGATACTTAAGGCTTACGAGGTCTTTGGTAATGCAGCCAAAGAAAAGGCTATGAAAGTGATCCTGACAAATAAGTAAAAAATAACATAGGTTCTGTACCCTAAGAAAGGACAGAGCTTTTAAATATAATAGAATATGACAATTCAATTAAATACAGATAAAAATATACCAGGAGACGAAAGACTTGAAAGTTATGTGAGTTCCTTAATTGAGGATGAGCTATCTCATTTCAGCGATCAAATAACGAGAGTTGAAGTGCATCTCGCAGATGAAAATTCTCGAAAAAAGGGAGAGAATGACAAGCGTTGTATGCTAGAAGCGCGGCTGGAAAACAGACAGCCGATTGCGGTGACCAGTCACGCAAAGACTGTGGATAAAGCAGTGAATAATGCGCTTAATAAATTAAATGCGGCAATAGAAACTATAGTGGGTCGATTAAAAAACTATTAATAGTCTAAGAGGCATTAATATCGAAGCAGCCATTAGCTTTTAACTTGAAATGAAAGACTTATCATTAAAATTTTAAACCATGAATAAAATAATTCTTCTTAATAAACGCCCACACGGAAAACCAATACTCAGTGATTTTAAAATCACCAATAGCGAAGTTCCTGCTGCTAAAGACGGTGAGATTTTATTGAAAACAGTATATGTTTCTGTCGATCCATATTTGCGAGGTAGAATGAATGAGGCTAAATCATATGTGCCTCCATTTGAATTACATCAACCCATACAATCAGGAATTATGGCCGAAGTGATGGACAGCAAGCATGTGGATTTTAAGGAAGGAGACTTTGTTTCAGGCAATTTGGATTGGAGGGAATACCAAACTACTAAAGGGGCAGGTTTAAATAAGGTAGATCAAACTGAAAGTAAATTATCCTGTTATATGGGGATTCTAGGAATGACTGGGCTTACTGCCTATTTAGGTTTAATGGAAATTGGGTTGCCAAAGAAAGGTGAAACAATAGTCGTTTCCGGATCAGCTGGAGCTGTTGGAACAGTTGTGGGCCAGATTGGCAAATTACTGGGTTGTAAAGTAGTTGGGATCACAGGTTCAGATGAAAAAACAGCCCTGCTCAAATCAAAATTCAAATTTGATGCTGCGATAAATTATAAATCAACATCCGATTTAAAAGAAGCCGTTAGAAATGCCTGCCCAAACGGGGTGGATATCTACTTTGACAATGTAGGTGGTGAGATTTCAGATGCTGTTTTAGCAAATATTAATAAATATGCACGATTACCGGTATGTGGTGCAATCTCTCTTTACAATGAAACTAGTGCTCCACTTGGTCCTCGATTGCAACCCATCATTCTGGTAAAAAGCGCTACTATGCGGGGGTTTATCATTAGTGATTTTACAGATAAATTTCCATCCGCTACAATACAATTAACAGCTTGGCTCAAAGATAAAAAAATAACCTTTAGCGAAACTTTAGTTGAGGGGTTTGATAACATTCCCCAGGCATTTATTGATTTATTTGACGGAAAAAATTTAGGAAAAATGCTGGTGAAAATTTAATAATAACTCTAAAAATAAACTGCAATGAAAGTATTAATGGTAAAGACAATTTTACTCATTGAAGATAATGAAGATATTCTTGAGAACCTCACAGAATATTTCGAACTCGAAGGGTATGAAATTCTTTTTGCCAATAATGGGAAAGAAGGCGTTGATAGACACTGGTAATTACCTAACACAGATATGGATTTGAAAGCCTACCAATTTTTAAAGTGACAGATGCAACAGACCATTATTTAGACAATCACTACATCCAAAGAAGCAATTGGCTCAGGGCTGCGGTACTTGGTGCCAATGATGGTATCATCTCCGTAGCAAGTCTGGCGATTGGGGTGGCAGCTGCAAGTGATACGAGAGAGCCCATTGTGCTGGCCACTTTAGCCGGATTAGTCGCTGGAGCGCTATCTATGGCTGCTGGCGAATATGTATCGGTGAGTTCTCAGACAGATGTTGAAAAAGCAGATATCGAACGTGAACACCTAGAGCTCAAAGAAACCCCCGAATTGGAACTGCAAATGCTGGCTGAGATATATAAACAGAGAGGACTCAAAAGTGAAACAGCACTTCTTGTTGCCAAAGAATTAACCGATCGAGATGCCCTTGAGGCCCATACTAGAGACGAGCTGGGTATTAATGAAATGAGTAGAGCTAATCCTATTCAAGCTGCGTTTGCGTCAGGTGCAGCATTTACGGTTGGCGGCACACTACCTTTGACTGTGGCCTTTTTTGCACCATTACATCAAATGGAATATTTACTATATAGTTTTGCAATTGCATTTCTCATTCTTTTAGGCGCGTTGGCTGCTAAGGCCGGTGGCTCTAATGTACTTAAGGCTATCTTAAGAATTACTTTTTGGGGTACGGCCGCAATGGGTCTGACTGCGTTGGTGGGATATTTGTTTAGTGTTAACCCAGGATGACTATAAATCTCTTTTTCCTGCGATATCCTATTGATAATTTCTCATAATTATGAAAACAATCCCCATCCTTGGTTTTGAAGACCCTATTAGTTCAGCTACTCACTTGCTTGGTGCATTTGTCGTAGGCATACTTCTTTTCATACTATTTAAAAAAGGAGGAATTGGGCGTATTCTACCAATTCCTATTATTATTTATGGCTTTACTTCCATTTTCCTTCTTGCAATGAGCGGTATATATCATTTACTACCAATAGAGACGACTGCTCGATATGTTTTACGAATTCTGGATCACGCAGGAATATTCTTACTTATTTCAGGTACTTTGATCGCTATTCATCTGGTGCTATTTTCAGGATTAATGAAATGGGGTATTATCATCCTTGCTTCAGTGATCGCTACGCTAGGAATTACTTTCGGCTCCATATATTTTAATGAATTGCCTACTTATTTGACTCATTCCGTATTCCTTGCGTTTGGTTGGCTCGGGTTGGTGTCTATTATTGGGATTTTGAAATTAAAGAAAGAAATACCAGTTAAATACTTGATTTTAGGTGGGGCTTCCTATACGATCGGGGCTCTTATTGATTGGGCTCAGTTTCCAGTTATAATTCCATCTTACTTTGAGGCTCATGAGTTATTTCATTTGGCCGTACTCATTGGCGTTACGTTTCATTGGATTTTCCTCTTAAGGCTGATTAAAACTATACATTCGAAAGACACAGTCGAATCAAAATGACCCGTACAACAGACCATTATTTGGACAATCACTACATCCAAAGAAACAATTGGCTAAGGGCGGCAGGTTTTGGGTGCCAATGACGGCATTTGATCAACTGCTAGTCTTGCCACTTGGCGTAGCAGCCGCAAGCGACTTGAAAGAACCCATTATATTGGCCACCCAAGCTGGATTAGCAGCTGGAGCGCTATCCATGCCCTATAGTTCCCATAGCTGTGACCGTTTTTTGTCGATTCAACACGGAATCTCGGAATATTCGCAGACCAAGATCTGCACGATATCCATGAATTTCAGTGACATCTAAAGCCAGCATAAAACGAATGATTTCCTTACTTATAACCTGTCCCGGAACGAGGACAGGAAATCCTGGAGGATAGGGAATGACGAATGAAGATGCTACCATCTCTCTTCCTTGACTCAGTGCCTCATTACAATCTTGCATTGAGATATATTCGCAGTTATCTTCTTGATAAGCAAGGAAGTAAGCAGCTCTTAAATCCCCTCCTGGCACGCCTGGTACAGCCAGAAAAGAAGAATGAAAACTACTGAAATCAGGCAAAGGAGGCACGTCCATGTTAAGTGATTGCACACGTACACCAGCTATTTCCCTTTCTCGCTTATTCAGTGTATCAAAATGCTCGTCCAGCTCTTCAGCAATATTAAGTAATATTTGAGTAAGGTAGGCTACACTTCCTCTTGTTGTGCCTATGTTTGTCATAAAAAGCACCGTGTTTATGGAAGTTTTATTGATCTGGATATCGTATTTATCCATCAGATACTTGTTTTTGAAAGTATCCCCATCAATACCGGTTCTACCAATAAAGAGAGTGATTTTAGTAGGATCAAGCATGAATTCATCATTTTCCCAAGCCTCTTCCATTCGATTCCATCCTGTGGCCAATTCATAATATTCATTCAACCCGGTCTCCCTATATTGATCTGGAATCAGGTCTTTCATTGTGAGCACATCGAAATATTTGCTTAGCAAGGGGCTATCATTCACTTTTGCGCGAAAGACCATTGCCAATTCAATACTCCGTTCTACCATTTCATATCCTTCAAATTGAACTTGTCTTCTGCCTACATCGAGTGATGCCAAGATTTGATAGTTAGGAGAAGTGGAAGTGTGAGTCATATAGGCTTCTAGGAAGGTGTTTTCCGCTTTTTTGCGAAAATCCTCATCCCAAACATGAATCATTGAACCTTGACGGAAACTGCTCAGAGTTTTGTGCGTACTTTGTGTGGCATATACTCTGATACGTACTTTATGGGGATCAGGAAGTGTAGATTCCTCCCCCTCTTTTAGTCCATTTATATGTTCCTTATATTGTTTACGGTATGCCTTGGACTGATACTTTTCATGGAGTTTATTTGCACTGAACATTCCTGTTCTTTGTTTGTAGGTATAGGTAAATCCTGCAAAGGCAAACCATGCCTCATCCCATAAGAAAATCATATCTGGTTTTATCGCCAAAACCGTTTCCATGACACGTTGTACGTTGTACACAATTCCATCAAAAGTGCAATTAGTAAGCAATAACATTTTCACTTTATTCAATCGACCAGCTTTCTTGAGTATCAATAATTTTTCAATGATTTGTTCCAACGGAACAGCACCGTATATTGAATACTTTTCAATAGGGTACGAATCAAGATAAACAGGATAAGCCCCTGATAATACCAACCCATAATGATGTGATTTATGGCAATCCCTATCTACTAATACCAAGTCTCCCGGTTCTACCAGCGCTTGCAGCACAATTTTATTAGCTGTTGAAGTACCATTGGTTACGAAAAATGTTCGTTTTGAACCATACGCTTGGGCAGCCATTTCTTGTGCTTTTTTCAAAGTTCCTGTGGGTTGCAATAAGGAGTCCATACCGCCAGTCGTTGAAGATGTCTCTGCCAGAAACATATTTCTCCCATAAAACTCCCCAAAGTCTTGAATCCATTTAGACTTGAACACAGAATTACCTCTGGATATAGGCATCGCATGAAATACACCAGTAGGCTTTTTACTATATTCTTGTAAAGCGCTGAAAAATGGCGTATGATACCTGTCGCTGATGCCTCTTATTATGGCCAAGTGCAACTCTTGCAAGTCTTCCTTTCGATAATAAATTCTTTCGAAGGTCTTAAGTGTACTTTCTTCCAGATTACCCAGTCCTGTGTCCGTTACATAATAGGTGTCAAGCTCGGGTCTGAATTGACGGATCAATGTCCCTATCCGAGGGCCCAATTCAAATTCAGGAATATCATCTAGAGTGATATTAAGTACGTTTTGGATGTATGGTTCTATTAAAGGAGTTATGTTCTCAGATAGGTATGGTGGGGCATAGCGGATAACCACCGCTTGGATATTGGGGTTGAAAAAAAGAGCTATTAAAGCATCCTGAAAAGAATGCTGAATAATCACATTGTAATTAAATTGTTCATTTGGATCATGCAGTTCATGGAGTTTTTCATGCAATGCTATTTCATCTTTTGAGTTCAGGTTTTCCACAAAGAGTACTTCAAAATAGTTTTTCTTCATACCTTGTTGAACACTATTCATAGATTCAATTTCCAATTGATCCGAATCATCTTCCGTGGGAAAAAATGAATTTCCACTGTAAATATCATTTACAAGTTGACGTGTGGTGTTATTGATGATTTGAGCCAAAACACCAAGTTCATCTTGAGCCAATGAATTTATCAATCTATCAATTATTGTCATTCCTGGTAGTGCAAAGTATTGCTCTACTATTGACAAGTCTTCTAGCAGTTCCTCGATCTTCTTCTTGTGCTTATTTTCATCATCTGACCCAATAGTGCAGTGAGATAATTCTTCACTTTGGTTTTTGAGTTCATTCCATTTGTCAAGCCGAAGTTGGCCAATACTGTAATAAGGTGCACTTATTGCTTTTTTTTGGCTAGTCATATCTAATATTGAGAGTGAAGCATTAATTTATTTTCTTCCTTTATCTATGAATAAAACAAAGTAACCAGCATCTTCACCGATTAGTGTTTTATCCAAAACTATTCGGTACCCGGCTTTCTTTTACCCTTCCTAAAAAAGGTGCGAGATCATTTCATGTATTTAAGTAAACTAAAGTATCTGTACCCATGGATATAGGTTCATGGTAATGTCAAGTTTCAGCTTCATCATTTCCACATTGGCCTGAACAGCTGACACTTTCATTTGTATGCCTGAAATTGCGAATCGTTTCATCTTTTATTTTTTAGTTTTGTCCATTATTTGTTGCTCGAGTATATCAAGCCCCTTATTCAACTCTTCATTGGTAATCACCAAAGGAGAAAGAATCCTAATCATATTTTTATAAGTACCTGCACTTATGATTATCAGACCACTTTCCGCACAGCCTTTCACAATAGTATCACACAATTCCCCATTAGGTTGATGTGGATCTCCGTCTATCACAAACTCTACTGCAACCATTGCCCCTAAGCCTCTCACATCACCAATATCTGAGCATACTTCTTTAACCTTTTCCAACCTATCCATCACGATTTTACCTACCTCATTCGCCCTGTCATTAAGATTGATATCTTTCATATATTGAATAGTCGCCAATGACGCGGCACAAGAAATTGGACTGCCTATATATGTTCCTCCAATGGTTCCTTGTGCTGCGGCATCCATTATTTCCGATCTTCCAATAACCGCTGCAATAGGTAGTCCAGAACCCATAGACTTGCCATAGGTACTGATGTCTGGCTGGACATTATAGTGCTGCCAACTTGCCCAATGTCCTGTTCTCGCGAAGCCACTTTGTATCTCGTCTGCGATAAGCATGATACCATGCACATTACAAAACTCACGAAGTCCTTCAAAATATTTTTGAGGTACTGGATTAAAACCGCCTTCACCTTGAATTGGCTCAATGATAACTGCTGCCAGATTTTTAGGGTCAATCAAATTTTTACTGGACGCATGTAATGCCTTAAGCTTTGTTATTACAAAGTCTTCCATCGATTTCCCATCGGAATATCGATAAAAATTCGGGAATGGAATACGATATACTTCCGGTGCAAAAGGACCACATTCAAGTTTGTAATCTACTTTACTTGTAAGCGTCATGGCCATCAATGTTCTGCCATGATATGCATCTGTGAAACATAGAACAGCCTCTCGTTTAGTTGCCTGACGAGCTATCTTAATGGCATTCTCTACTGCTTCGGCACCTGTACTGACCAACATTGCTTTGGTTTGCTTACCATGTGGTAATATCTCACAGAGTTCTTCACATAATTTGATATATGGCTCATAGGTGACCACATTGAAACTGGTATGTAGATATTTATCAGCTTGATCCTTTATTGCCTTCACTACAGGTTCAGGGCAATGACCAGCATTTACCACTCCTATACCACCCGCAAAGTCAATTAACTCATTACCATCTTCATCAGTGATGATAGCTCCTTTTGCATGTTGAACAGTCGATGTATTAAATACACCAACACCATTAGCAACTACTTTTTTTCGTCTTTCAAGTAGGGTGTGAGATTTATTAGATTTTTGAGTCATCTGTATTGTTCCTCTTTATTATTTAGAATTGTTCAGCTGATGAATTCAATTAAAGTCAAATGAAATCTAAATGTTATTGTGGTATTTTCTTTTAAGATATTCGTTATAGAGCAGTTTCATCAGCATATCAAGAATTACTTGACTTACATCCTGTCAATATACCAACTCAGTTTTTTTTCCATTTTTTTAAACTTAAAAACCGAAGTTATAATTTTCTCAAGCCGTAAAAAAGCGGTTTCACTTTTCACTACATAGTCAAAGGCTTTATGGTGTATGCAGTTTATAGCTACATCAATTTTGTCCTGTGCCGATAACATCAAGACTGGCATGTCTGGATCGATTTCCTTTATTTTATCCAATGTCTGTAAGCCGTTCATGGCATTCTTATTAATGCCATCAAGATGATAGTCTAAAATGATCAAATCAGGATCAAGTGAAATATTTCTCAAACATTCTTCACCAGATGGAAAGGTTTCAACAAGAAAGTCCGCCTTTTGCCTAAATTCTATTTCTAAGGATTTCAAATATAGTGCGTCATCATCGACCAGGAATATTTTTATTTTTTCAGTTTCCATTGTTAATACTCTTTAGACTGTCCAATTCTTCTTCGATCTCAATACATGCCTGATTACAAATATTTGTAATTTGCAACACCAGTTTTTTTATTTCTGGATTCTCTTCTTTATTTGCTGCATATTGTTGCAGTTTTTTTGCCATGTTTTCGAAATCAACATGAATACCGACTATTGCAAATGATGAAATAATTCTATGTGCAACTGCCTGCAACGACTCCCAATCTTTTGTCAGAGAGCTTTTCTGCATCAATTCAATCAATGATGGTGTTTGTTCCAGATAAAGCACCATTACTTCCATCATTATTTCAGAATTTGACTTGCTAATATGTTTCAGATATGTCAGATCAATACATTTTAATGTTTTTATTTTTGCCTCAGATTTTGCTATGGTTTCTGCTTCCGAATCTATGGTTTCTACGGGTATATGGTCTACCAAACTCACTATTTTACTATATAATAGCCGCTCATCTACCGGTTTGGCCAGGTAATCATTCATTCCTACTGACTTGCATTTTTTTAAGTCAGCAGTAGTTACATCCGCTGTCAATGCTATGATCGGAATTTTGGAACGCATCGTGTTTCGAATATAATGAGTAGCCTCAAAACCATTCATTTCCGGCATTTGGAGATCCATCAAAATAATATCGTATGATTTGGCTTTTAATTTTTCAATTGCAATCAGACCATTTGAGGCAATATCAAGTTCAAAGCCGAATTCGTCTAACAAGGTTTTCATCAATAATTGGTTGAGCTTAATGTCTTCAACTACCAAGACTTTGGTGTTTTTAAATTCCTCATCTAACTTCACAAATTCAATTTCTGATACTGCGTCTTCAACTGTTTGTTCAAAATTCAGAATAAAGCTAAAAGTAGTGCCTACATCAGGCACACTTTTCACCCTTATGCTACCTCCCTGTGCTTCTACCAACTTTTTCACAATGGCAAGGCCCAATCCAGTTCCGCCATACAGCCTGGAAGTATCACTTGATGCTTGGCTAAAGTTTTCAAAGATCTGATCTATTTGGGTTTCCTTGATCCCAATACCAGTATCAGAAATGGAGAATTCAATACTCACACTTTCCTTATCTTCACTTAGCAGGCGAACTGAAACAGCAATGTGTCCTTTTGAAGTAAACTTTACTGCGTTACTTACAAGATTTAGAATAATCTGGTGAAGTCGAGCAGGGTCTCCAAGAAGTACCTCAGGTATGTCGTCATGATAATTCTTAATGAGCGACAAATTTTTCTCCTGTATTTTAGCTTCAAATAAATGAAGCATTAAAGACAAGGAAGAAGCCAATTTGAAGGGAGATTTTTCAAAAGTCATTTTTCCAGCATCGACTTTGGCCAAATCAAGGATGTCGTTGATAAGCACGATTAATGAGTTACCACTCGTTTTTATGGCCTTTAAGTATTCTTTTTGCTTAGCCGTAAGTTTAGTTTTTAACAGCACTTTCGTAAAGCCAATAATCGCATTCATAGGAGTGCGAATTTCATGACTCATGTTTGACAAAAACTGTTGTTTCGACTTTACTTCGTTTTCTGCGATTTCAGCTACCTCTTCAGCTTTGAATTTAGCTTCCTGAGCAACGGTTGTAGCCAATTCTGCAGATTCTTTTGCTTCCAACAAATCTGTGCTGATTCTCGTCTGATCTGTAACATCTCTGGCAACAATAACTACACCTTGCACATTATTATTATCATCTTTATAAACAGATCCATTAAAAAGAACATCGGTTAATTTGCCATCCTTATGTCGCAACGTTAGCGGGGAGTCGGTTACAGATCCTTTGGCAAATACTTCTTTATATACTAGTCTTGCTTTTTGAGGCTCTGTGAAATAATCAAAAAAGTCAGTCCCTGTTAATTTTTTTCGTGGGACACCTGTAATGTTTACCATGGCCTGATTTATGTCCACAATCTTACCTTTCGTGCTAATGGTTACTAATAGGTCATGACTGGCTTCAATAAGGCTCAATGAAAATTGAGATGCTAGTTTAGCAGAGGAGCTAAGTGCTTTGAGTTTCTTATTAGCGATTTCTCGCTTTTTTTTCTCTTTGTTTTGAAAATCAAGTTCAATGTCTGCAATTGCCAACTCTGCAATTCGTTTTTCTTTTTCGCTGGTTTGATATATTAGTTCTTTATGGGCCAGAACTAATTCAGCTGCACGTTTCTCATTTTGATAAACTAATTCTTTGTTAGCAGCGCGCAATTCAATGGCCCACTTTTGTTCGGTTACATCACGAGCAGCTGCAAAAACACCCAACACCTTTCCATTTTCGTCCTTATATAAGGAAGCATTATAAAGCACGTCTGTTAAGTTGCCGTTTTTATGTTTTATGGTTAAAGCATAATCAGAGACAAAATTCTTTTCATAGACTTGTAAATATCCTTCTTGCGCTTTTTTAGGAGAGGTGAAATAAGAAGAGAAATTGGTGCCTATAAGCCCAGTTCTTGAAATGCCGGTAACTTTCATCAAGGCTTTATTTACATCAGTAATCTTTCCTTCTGCACTGATCGTTACCAATGGATCAAGACTAGCTTCTAACAAGCTTCTTACATATTTCGATTCTTTTTTCAGTGATTCGATCATTATCAATTAATTTTTGGGTTTTGAAGAAGCCGCATTACCGATTTCTTCTATCGGTTGCCTAATCCTATTTTTCAGCTGTTTATAACGAGTGGGTGTAAGGCCTGTCATTTTTTTAAACTGGTTTGACAAGTGAGCAACGCTACTATAACTCATTTTCCAGGCTATTTCAGATATACTTAGTTGATCATAAATTATCAACTCCTTTATTCGCTCAATTTTATGAACGATAATGAACTGCTGTATTGTAATGCCTTTAACTTCCGTAAAAATGTTCGATAAGTAGTTGTAATCGTAATCCAGCTTTTCACTTATATAATCTGAGTAATTCACTTTAGGAACTTCATCAGAGTTGTGGATCATTTCAGTAATAACATTCTTTATTTTTTCAATCAAAATCGCCTTTTGATCTTCCATAAGTTCTAAGCCTATTTCCAAAAGACTACTTCTGAGCTCATTTAGAACATCAGTATTAAGGTCCTCCATGATTTCGACCTCACCGAGATCAACAACGATGAAATGAAGTCTCAAATTCTTTAGTATGTCTTTCACGGCCATTATACAACGGACGCTTACCATGTATTTTATGTAAAGTTTCAACGTATGTTTTTGGCTAAGTGAATTATCTGTAAGGTAAATATAGGTCAGAACAAAATGCTTGCACAATAAAGTCCGTTAGTTACATAAATCACTGATTCTGGATTGGTTGGCTATATGCACAGCAATAAATTATGCTATTTATTTAGAAAGCCATTTTTGACAAACTTCATTTCATGATTAAAACTTCCTTCCTGTAAGTCACTCCAACTACTTAAAGTATGAAAAGGGCAGGTTTATTATAGCCTGGCCCAACTGTACTGAAGAAAGTGTAAGTGAATTATCTATTAAATAATTCATTTTACATTTAATCAAATTCAGTTACTTCATACTATTGACAGTAAGATCCTTCAGGGCATTACTAAGTTCGTCCATATCATGACTAAACTCAATCTTAAACGCACTCCATTTATCTTTGCTTTCGGTCTTATATTCGTCCATTTTCCTTTTCACGTCCTTATTTTTCATCTCTAAGTCATTTATTCTCTTCTCATATTCAACTTTTCCCTCCTTTTTACTATTGGATACCCGGACCTTGAATTCCGTGATACTTTGTCGATTTTCCGAGATTTTAGTGTTGATCTCTTTCATATAGTCTTCCATATCAGCTAGATATTCTATTTTCGCTTCGGTCACATTTTTCTCGACTTCATCTGTCTCAACTACTGCATTTTTCATTTTTTCGGTAGAACCCGAAACGCAGCCCATGTTACCAAAAAACATTGCTGATAGTAATACAGTAAGAAGTGTATATGATTTTTTCATTTCGTTTTTTGTTTAAAGATTGAAATTTTATATAATCCAAAGATGGGAATGTAACTTATGATATATGTTACACCAAGCTTGCTGGGAGTTACATATATCACTTGTTAGATCAATTACTTTAGTTAATTTATTGCTCTTTATCATGTTGTAGGGATTAAATAATCATGTTGTAGGGATTATATATTACACAACATCGATTTAATTATGGTAAGCCTTTTACTCCCATTTGTTCATTTGCCTAATTTGGACCTTGACAACTGATATTAGTGATCAACGATTAATATCAGTCAGAATGCACCTGCTGCAATCTCTTAGATACTCATCAGTGGATTATGTAAGTAACATCCAAATCGGTGTAACACATTAGTTAACAATTATAATGACCTTTAGCTGCAAGAAGCATCCATTATTGGTCTGAAACCAATTCGCAGGAGTACGATAAATCTTCGACATACTGAGAAGATTTATGAGACCCAATTAAGTGGTGTTCTATACAGATAAATATGATTTATCAACTCGTTGGTAGCGAAAATATACCGATAGAAACAAATACAATTATGAGCGTAAAAAAAATTATTATAGGCGTGATGGCAGGAATTACTACCGGGACTATCTTAGGTATAATGCTCCAGTCAAAGAAAAGTAAGACCATAAGAAAGAAATTACTTGATGATGGCAGACAATACTCTACAGCATTGAAAGAAGAATTCAACAAATCTATGGGTGGGATACGAAGTAACTTTGATAAGTTATATAAAGGTGTAGATCAACCCGACCAAGAGGAAAAATCGCAAATAGCAAAGCAAGATAAAAAATCGCCAGTAGCAAAGAAGGGAGGATATCGTAAACAAGTAACTCTAAAAGATTTTGCCCAATAATTCAATATTGGTCATTTTCTTTTTCTGATTTTCACCATTCCTAATAAGACCTTACAAGGGGGTTCTGTCGCATTAATCCGCTTTGATTTCAAATCAAGAGAAATTTTACATTTTCTTATACTGCTAAAGACTTAGATGTTGCATACCAGTTTGATCTTGGATTCTGTATTTGATTCTTTCTGATCATGTTGATGATTTCTATGCCTGCCAATGTCCTCTGGGCGGATTCAAATTCCTTAAATCCGGTCGTGATGACTATCCGCCTCTTTATATTTCGATGGTCTTGCTCAACTATATTATTCAAGTACTTCACTCGCCTAATCTTTATCTTTTTGGTGGTTAAGTTTCGTTTGTTCACTATTCGGATTCCTGCTATATTGGCTCCACTTTTATCAATATTTATGATCCTTGGTTTGCCATTATGTCCTATAGCTTTATTCAAGAACTTCTGTGCGGACCCTTTCTTCCTTCGTTTAGTCAAAAGGGAATCAACTGTATTGCCCTGCTTATCTACTGCTCGGTAAAGATGCCTATCCTTACCTCCTACTTTGATATAGGTCTCGTCCATCCGCCAACTTTCAGAAACCTGTTTGTTACGTTTGTGCATATTCGCTTCAACTAAAGATGAAAACTTGAAAACCCATCTTTGAATGGTGGAGTGATCTACTTTGACACCACGTATCTTGAGTAATTCTTCCACATCTCGATAACTCAAAGTAAATCTCAATTTAAAATAAACTGCGTGAAGAATGATAGCCTTAGGATAACGATGGTGTTTGTAAATCATAATCGGCAATTCTATCACAATTCTGTTTTCATCATATTAATGCGACAGAACCATACAGATTATCTTAATTGAAATTTTTTTGTCCAAACTTTATTATCAAATATTCTGATATTTTGTCCAAACTTTATTACCTAAGCTGTCCAATCTTTATTAATACATTCCATGTTAATGAGTAGTCGCCCACAATTATTATTCATAAATTGTGGGCCATGCTATCTAATAAATCTCTACGTCTCCTTGTCATACTTGCTACACTCTCTATCGTAGGCATTACTTCTACGCAAATATATTGGGTAAGGAAGGCATTTGATCTTCAACAGGACCAATTCGATCGTGATGCAAGGTCTGCACTTTTCAATGTGGCTCAAGAGTTGTTTGCTCAAAATAACAAAGCTATACCAGTAAAGAGCCCTGTTGAGCAGGTTGCTGGAAATTATTTCATTGTCAATCTTTCTCGTGAATTCAATGTATCTTCTTTGGAGGAGATGGTGAAGTCTGCACTGGCTCAACGAGATATTATATCTGATTTCGAATATGGAATATATAATTGTAATACTGATCAAATGGTCTATTGCAATTATGTAAATCATTTGGAGGATAATGACGCTGCAATTCAAAACACCACTTTGGCTAAGTCATCAAATCAAGATTACTATTTTGGAGTGTACTTCCCTGGTAAAAACACGCAAATCATTAATCGAATGGGTGTATGGATTTACTCTTCATTAGTTCTTCTCTTGGTTACGGTTTTCTTTGGATATACGCTGTTTGTCATATTGAGACAGCGAAGATTGTCTGAAGTCCAGAGAGATTTCATCAATAATATGACTCATGAATTTAAGACTCCTATTTCTACCATTAATATCTCTGCAGGAGTGATTCAGAATCCAGATATCATTAAGACACCACAGCGGTTACTTAATTACGCAACAATTATTCAAAAAGAAAGCGATCGTCTCCAGAGCCAAGTGGATGAAGTCTTAAAAGCTGCTACGGTGAGTCATACAGTTAAGCATCTAAACTTGGAGTGCTTAGATGTACACTTACTGATCGATCAAGTGGCTAAGTCATTTGATGCAGTGATGCAAGAAAACGGTGGGAAACTCATCGTAAACAGCAAGGCAGAGAATTCTAAATTGTTAGTAGATAGCCTGCACTTATCTAATGTGTTTCAGAATCTTATAGATAACGCAATAAAGTATACTGATCAGCCTCCAAAGATCAATATCACCACTTCGAACGAAAATGGTTGTCTAAAAATTACTATATGCGATAATGGTATCGGTATTTCAAAAGATGAGCAAAAGAAAGTTTTTAATAAATTTTATCGAGTATCAACTGGAGATGTCCATGACGTGAAAGGCTTTGGACTAGGATTGTATTATGTGAAATATATAATCAATGCACACAAAGGAGAGGTTAAATTAACTTCAGACGGTAAAGGCGCATGTTTTTATATCAAAATACCACTAGCTTAAATCTATGGATAACAAATCTAAAATATTGCTTGTAGAAGATGATGAGAATTTGGGGTTTGTAATTAAGGATAACCTAGAAGAATCTGGTTATCAAGTAGTATGGAGCAAAGATGGACTGAGTGGATGGGAGAACTTTCAGAACGTAGAGTTTGATATCTGCGTATTTGATGTAATGTTACCCAAAATGGATGGTTTCAGTCTGCTGCAAGAAGTGCGCAATGGTGATTATGATACTCCTGTCATTATGCTTACAGCAAAAACCATGAAAGAAGATGTTCTAGCTGGATTTCGATATGGAGCTGATGATTATGTGGCTAAACCATTTGATATGGATGAGTTACTATTACGAATTTCCGTCTTTTTAAGACGGACACAGAAAGTGGAGCCACTAAAGCGGGTTTATGAATTGGGAAATTTCGTCTTAGATATGGATAATTATTTGCTTCAACAGGGGCTTGAAGAGCAATCTCTAACAGAGCGAGAGGCGTTACTTTTAGAACTGTTCTGTCAACAAAAGAACACCGTGGTAAAAAGAGAATTTATTCTTGAGAAGATATGGGGTCAGAACGACTATTTCCTAGGTAGAAGCTTGGATGTGTTCATTTCAAGGTTGAGAAAGTATCTCCGGCCAGACAGTAGTATTGAAATAATAAATCATCATGGGGTAGGATTTAAATTGTCAACGGACAAATAAATAAAAAAGGGAGTGCAATCTGCACTCCCTTTTCTATTTATCGTTTATTGAAGGAAGTATTATCTATTACCACCGAACATCTCTAAAGCTCCATAGTGTTTGTCAAGCGCAGTTTCATATTTCGTGGCTAATTCAGTTTCACCATACCTTTTGAGTGTTCTTTGGAGGTCATTTAGGATAATGACATTTCGTTGAAGTTCATATCCCAATTGAATGTCATTCTCTATGTAATATTCCAATAAGCTGTCAGCTCGATCACCAAGTATTTTGGCGATTTCAATAGCCTTGTCCTTTTCTCCAACTTGGAAAAGCATTGACATAGTTTGATTGCTAGTGTAGTCATAAGGAATAGCTTCATTGGTCATACTGCTCAAGCTATATAGCAATACTTCTTTGGCTTTGTCTTCTTTACCTTCATCTAACAACGCTTCTGCCAACGTGTTAAGTGTCGAACGATGATTGACTACGAAATTGCGATAGTCCTCATTATAATACACTTCTGGATTGTCCAATTCCCTAAACTGAAACTTGTTCATCACATTGTCATACATTTTGTCTGTATCAACTAAGTATTCTCCTCTTGCAGGTTTTGGATTGCGAACAGGCAGCAGACGATAGGCGTTACCTTCTTGTACCACATATGGAGATAGGTCAAGATTCACTTGGCTCATAGAGGTGTTATTGAAGTAGATAGGGCGTTCCCAGTTGTTGGATACGATCAAATCCAATATCATAAGGTCCTTCTTTTCTAAACCGCTACCTTTTAAACTAATGACCATTTGATCTACTACCAAGCTGTCCATTCCCTTAGGAATTATACCGCTTTTAAGTACCGCATTTTTATCAACACTAAGTGCCAGTGTTTTACTTGGTAGTAAATTATAAGATTGCCCACCGCGAATCCCTTTGTGTTCATTTTTCACCAATTGTAAATATTGCTTGAGATCTAAAGCACCTTTTACATTTAGTACATCATGATATGGAAGATAGTCATTCGGCCCACCTTGCTGATAATTTTTCAATGTCAACGAAAGCGGAATTGGCTCAGACTCATAGTGCTTGTCCATCATCTGCTCGATGTACCAATCCGTATTCGAATAACTCAGCACCAGCACACGCATGTCGGTACGGAATCCTTCCACATCCTGAACATACCACAACGGGAAGGTATCGTTATCTCCACCAGTGAATATTATCGAGTTGGGAGCACATGAGGATAAGAAGTTCTTAGCAGAGTCAACAGAGAAGTATCTATTTGATCTGTCATGATCATCCCAGCCTTCAGCAGCCATTATCGCAGGAGCCATTAGACCAATAGCGATAGCTATGGCAAAGGCAATTTTTTTATTACTCATAATTCTAGCCAACCCATTACCAATCGCGATAATTCCAAAACCAATCCATATCGCAAAGGCATAATATGATCCTACATAGATGTAGTCCCGTTCTCTAGGTTCAGTAGGAGGTGAGTTGAGATATAGAATCAAGGCCATTCCAGTAAGGAAGAATAGCATTCCAGTAACGGCAAATGTCTTTTTGTCCTGTTTGTAATTGAAAAATAGGCCAATTAATCCAAGCATTAAAGGAATCATGAAATAGTTGTTACGTCCTTTATTGCTGCTGATAGCATCAGGAACTTCTTTGAATGCATCTAATGGAGACATCCAATCGGCATCTTGAATATCGCTTTCTCGGCCAGCAAAATTCCACATGAAATAGCGCATATACATCCATCCCAATTGATGTTTGAACATAAAGTGGAAGTTGTCTATGATATTTGGGACCTCGCCTTCTTTTAGGCCAAGGATTTCTCGATAGCGCTTTTGATGTGCTGGAGAAGTACTGTAGATCCTTGGAAACGGAGTAGTTTGTTTACTATCGTATTCGTATGAAAATTTGCGATCAGTGATTTCGTATTTATCTTTTCCCTTGGTGTAAACTACCTCTCCTTTTTTCTGTCCAGTCACCTCGGCTGTGAAATATTGCCCGTAAAGTAATGGTCTATTGCCATACTGCTCACGTTTCAAATATTTCACAAAGCTCATGATGTCCTCAGGATTGTTTTCATCAATTGGAGGATCAAAGTTCGATCGTATTACCACAAGCGTATAAGACGAATAACCTATGAGAATAAATGCTAAACTAAGAAGGGCGGTATTCAGCAATTCTTTTTGCTTCTGGATTGAGTAATATATTCCGTAGACTAATGGCACAATCACCAAGAGAACACAAACTATAACACCAGAACCAAATGGCATTCCAAGATTATTGACAAAGAAAATATCAAATGACGCTGCCAATGATGGCAGACCAGGTATGATGATGTTATTAATTAAAATAACAATCAAACCACTAACTGCCATGGTCGCAACTAAGCCCCATTTAGTTACTTTATGTTTTTTGAAGTAGTAAATAAGCCCTAATGCTGGTATCGTCACCAAGTTGAGTAAGTGAACACCTATGGATAGACCCACCATGTAGGCAATTAATATCAACCACCGATTTGCTCGACCATCATTTTCGATAAGCTCCCATTTGAGGATTGCCCAAAACACAAAAGCGGTAAAGAAAGAAGACATGGCATACACTTCAGCTTCGACTGCCGAGAACCAGAAGGTATCAGAAAATGTATAAGCCAATGCACCAACTGCTCCGGCTCCCATCAATAAGAATGTTTGTGTTTCAGTAATGTCTTTTAGAGAAGCTACTTTTAGTAATTTTTTTCCGAGCAGTACAATCGTCCAGAAAAGAAATAAAATTGAAAAGCTACTAGCCAATACACTGACCATATTGATCCAGTAAGCAACGCTTTCAACATTCCCCAGTGCTAAGAAAGAAAACATACGCCCTAGAAGCAGGAAGAAAGGTGCTCCAGGAGGGTGTGGAACCATTAGTTTGTAAGATACCGCAATGAACTCACCACAGTCCCAATAACTAGCAGTCATCTCCAGAGTAAGCATGTAGGTTATGGTGGCAATGCCAAAAACTATCCAGCCGGTAAGATTATTTATTTTTTGAAAATTCATAGAGTCTCAATCAGTGCCAAACGGCATGTTTTTACTTTTCAATATAGTGGGCGAAAATAGTGAAATTTATGCAATCGAGAATAAGATGTTGTGATTTTCCCCCTATCTAGAAGCTAAAATAACTTTTGAAGTAATAAAGAAGTTTTATAACCATGGACCAATCACCAATCGAAATAATCTTCTTCTTCTAATTCAACCTCTTCCTTTTTCTTTTTTCCCTTCTTTCGAAAGGCTTCTTTAAGTTGCTGGACCTCTCTCTTTAAGTCGCTGATCACCTCTTTCTTCAAGGCAGACCTGTCATAGGTTATTTTGTAATCATCAGTAGTTCCTATGATTTTAAGGAAAATTTTAGTTTGACCTGATTGGGAGGTTTCTATTGCACCAAATGCAGCATCTTTATCAACCTTGTTCCGGTTGTTGATAGGGGCCACAACACGATAGTTTATTTGCTGATCAAATGTATGTGTGCCACTGATCTTAATGTTAGACACATTGTTGTTGATCTCCATTGAAGGCAGGTAGATAGTCTGATTCTCCACATGGATGTCATTTTCTAGTTCTGCAAATCTAAGGCGGTCGAGATTTCCATTATCTAAGTATTTGTCAAGGTTTTGCATGGGCTCAAAGTTATTGAGTTCCCCATTAATAATGGTAGTATTGATGTCTGCCGTAATGGATGGAGGGTTCACCATGAGTGATTTGTCAAACGAAACACGATTGACTATATGTGCATCGACTATCCCCTTTAGGTGTTGATTCGTTAAAAAATCTTGATCGAAATTCTCAAACACATAGAATAAACTGTCAATATGTATTTTGGATAAGTCCATTGTAGAAGATACAAAAATGCTATCAGTTTCCGCATTTATAGAACCTAGTACATCAATACTTCCGCCCATGGTTGTGACAGATATTTTATTAGAGGTGGCGGTTTGGTTTTGCACAGTTAAGTCTCCATTGATCTGTGATCCGTTAAATCTCCTAAACTTCAAGTGATCAATATTACAATTCAACTTCATATAAAGTAATCGGGAAATCGCGAAATGATAAGATTGATCTAATTGATCATTGAAATTTTGCCCAGAAAGTAATTGATCCATGTTGATATATGACGAGGAGAAGTCTGCTTCGATTCCAATGGGTTGATTGTCAAGCATGGAAAATACTAGAAAATTTTTAATGAGACCGGTAAGTTCGAAATCACTTTCCCCAATCAATCCAGAAAACCCACTTATCGCTAGGTCATTATTATCGAATATGAAATTTCCATTTAACTGCTTGAGTTCATATGCTCCGGAAGTCAATGACACATTGAAATCTTTCATGATTATATCCCCAGAAGTGCGAACATTCGGGATCGTACGTCTGTGTTTAAGATCATTTATTTTTCCAATCAAGGAGAAGTCAAGTGTGATTTCCCCCGATATTGAATCTATTTGCGGTAAGCTAAGCCATGGTTTTATAGTGCTTCCTTCGACATCTCCTTTGAATATCAAGTTCATCATGGGGTTCTCAAAATGAGTCAATGAGAGGTCGCTGCTGAATGGCTTTTCATTGAGCAAGCCATTAGTCGCCTCTATTGACAGTGAATCATTAGGATAATTCTGGTAGTAGCCTTGGATGCTTGCTTGGTCTATATTGGTGAAATGTGCTTTGTCAATGAGTTGAGCATTTGTTAGATCAAAAGATATGTTTAGAGGCGGCAATTCATTCTTTCTGATTTTACCTGCAATAGCGAGTTGGAATCGAGCATCCGCAGAATATTTATATGGCGTGAGACTCTCTAAGTAGCGTGGAGGGATGAGATCTTTGAGTATGGTCAAATTTGTTGCTTGACTATTCACCAATAGCTTCAGATTGCTTTGCTCAAATTGATATTCACCGGATATGTCGAATGATGAATTTTGGTAATTGACTTTTGCTGTGTTTATATCTATCGAACGTTGATGTTGGTTATAAATAAAATCAGTGTCTAATATTAAAGAAATTCCGTCTAAGTAATTTTGATCGTTCACCAATATTTGATCGATTAGTACATCACCTTTGGTTTTGATATAGTAGACAGGTCCAGATACACGAACAGAAGCATCAGTGTCTTCGCTGATGAATGAGATGTATTGATTAGAGTAATTATTTTTATAACTGACCTTGCAATTATTGAGTTGTACCTTATTTAGATCAAGTACAGTCCCTGATTCTTTGGCATCTTTCTTCTTTTTGAAAATAAGATAATTCGGAGAGTTGTATTTATCAATATTGAGGTGGATAGACGCATCACGCAGGTCTACGGCTTTAATAGTATAGTCCCCTAACATTATATCAATTGGGTTCAAGGCACAGGCTATTACTTTTGCTTTGAGTAAAAACTGTTCACTGTCTTTACGGCTTTCTTGAATGGATACATTATTTAAAACTACTGAGATATAGGGGAATTGATCCAATACAGAAATATCGATTTTCTCAACTGACACAGGTGTGTTCAGCTTTTCATTCAACTCAGAGATGAAATGCTGTATGATGTTGTCTTTGTAAATGTAGACAAGTAGCACTGTTGTTGCTATGAAAAGCAGTGCCGACAGTATTACATATTTTAAGACTTTCTTCATAGAGATTTAACCCAACAGAAAAATAAAAGAGTAGCCGAGTAGGTAGCTGACAATCTTATTACTTCCGATTGTTGATTACGCAAGATAATGTGAAATATTGGCTCATTGTAGATTTTTATTAAATAGAATTATGTCTGTTTTGCTTATTTGAGAGACGTTTCTGGGGTTGCTAAAAAATAAATTCACTTTTGTGCGATGTTTTATTTGTATAAAATAAAATAGATGCTACATTTGCAATCCAATTAGCAATCGAGCTGATGAAATATTTTAAGGGCGCTTAGCTCAGTTGGTTCAGAGCACCTCGTTTACACCGAGGGGGTCGGGGGTTCGAATCCCTCAGCGCCCACACCAAAAAGCAGTCAATTTTGACTGCTTTTTTTGTTTACAGAGATTTTCTACTCAAAAATAGTTATTCAATGTACTTGAGTTTATACCCAAGTAAAACTAATCACCTCATCTTGAATTTTTTGAGAGAGTACATTGATAGCGGATTCTGATAGCTGAAAAATCCTGGGATAACCACCAGTCGTTTGACAGTCTCTCATCAATATGATCATCTTTCCAGAAGGAGTGAGCTGTACGGTGCCTGGTAGTACAGCTGAACTAAGAATAGATCTTAACTGATTTCCTAAAGGTTCTTCTAGTTGATATGCCATTCGATTGTTAAGACCAATAGTGAAAGCCTGAGTTTCCAATCTGTCTTTTTGCTCCACGTTAAGTAGGTCATACTCTGGTCCTTTATGTACTTTCAATTCTAATTTATTAATAACCGAGGGGGCAATAATTGATTTTCTGTAGAGTTTGCTATTGGCAGCAAAGCTTGAAAGAAATGAAACATCATCACCATGATCAAGAGTCTTCTTTGTAGTGATGTCCTGGCAATAACTTCGGCTGTTAAGTGCTAGATCAGTCTGAAACCCACCAGCTATCGCTAGGTAAGCTCGAGCACCGTTGATTCTTTTCCCAAAGTCCAGAATATCATTTCTTTTAATATCGAGACTATTATTTGCGGTTATTGGCTCACCATTTAACGTTGGGCTTAAGTCAGCACCAGTGATTGCAATTTTCGTGGCTGTTAAGAACTGTAATTGAGGACCTTGCAAAGTGATTTCCATCACGGCATCATTTTCCATATTGGCTAATATGGAATTTGCTAGAATCGCAGAATCGTGATCCATCACTCCAGAGATAGGCACCCCGAAGTTGCGATAACCAACTCTGCCTAAGTCTTGAATTGAAGTATATAGGCCTTTTTTCAGCACTCTAATCATTGAGCACCTCCTTCTCTAACTTGTATGAATCCAGTGCTATTAGCTCTGCAAGCCCTTTATGTTCACTCAATGAAACTGGAACGAATTGAATATTATCTCCTGGTTTAGCAAAGCAGGGTGATTCTTTGCTGATATCAAAAAGCGATATTGGAGTATTGCCAATAATTTGCCAACCTCCTGGACTAGCTGTTGGGTATATCCCAGTTTGTTCACCACCAATGCCTACAGCACCTTTTAAAATTTCCAGCCTTGGGGTAGATTTACGTCCGATATGTAATCGTTGATCAAGCCCACCTAAATATAAAAAACCAGGAAGAAAACCTATTGAGTAAATTTTATATATTGATTCAGAATGAATATTTATAATCTCATCAATTTGAAGACCGCGTTGATCTGACAATTCTTGTAAATCCAATCCAAATATTTGATCATAGCATACAGGCACTTTCCAAAGTGTGCGGCTAGTATTACGTGCAGAGGATTTATTTTTATGTTGTTTCTCCAACCAAGATTTCAATGCTTCAAAAGTGATCGATTGAGCATCATATAGAATGGTAATGGAGTTGATCGACTGAATAACCTCAGTGACACTATTTGGCTTATTTGTAAGAATACTTCCATAGAGTAAGATGATGTCATTGAGTATATCCTCATCTATTTTAGATGGCCATTCGATGAGTATAGCAATATCTCCAAAAGGCTTATATGTTAAAGGGTGATTCACTTTGGTCTGGACTACTGAAATTCTTGATAAATTCTTTTGACAATATCAACTGCATTACCTGTGTCCGAGTGAACACAAAAAGTAGCTGCTTTTATTGGCATTAATTTCCCGGAAATAGTCCTTACTTGATTGTTGTTTACTATTTCAGAAATATGATTGATGATCTGATCTGGAGAGATAATCAATGCGTTATCTTCTTTTCTGGAAACCAAACTTAAATCATCGTTGTAATTGCGGTCTGCAAACGCTTCATAGATTATGTTAAATCCTCTACCAATGGCCTCTTGAGATATGACTGAATTATATGGAACATATAACTTGTAGTCATTTTTGTATGGCTCAATGATTTCTAGAAAATCGTTGGTGAGCGAATGACTTTTAGCCAAATCATTGTACAATGCACCATGTGGTTTGATATGATGACTGTTAGCATTAAGGTCTTTCACTACTTTTTCTAACGCCTGCACTTGTTCAAGAATAGTATTCTTTAAATCTTCACGAGACAGTTCCATGGACTTTCTTCCAAAATTCTCTCGGTCAGGATAGGACGGGTGAATACCAATTTTAACGTTATGCCTAACCGCTAAACGAACCACATTATTCATGCTGTCCCGATCTCCAGCATGACCTCCACTAGCAATATTGCATGAAGTAATATAAGGCATGAGTAAATGCTCATTGTTAAGTCCTTCGCCTACATCGCAATTAATATCAATCATGACAATGCACCTATTATTCCTTTAGCACCTAGAGTAATTGTGATCAATATGATGATGATCGATATCACATTCTGAGTCAATGTGTTTTTGTATTCTCCTAATACAGAAGTCTTATTCACTACCCATAGTAGAAACAAAGCTACGATTGGTAATAACAAGCCATTGGCAACTTGTGCGAAAGTGATTATTTCAATGGGTTTAAATTGCAACGAAGAGAAAAGGACACCAAGTAGGAGGATGATCATCCATACTGCTTTGAATTTGACGTCTTTCAAGGATTCTTCCCACCCAAAACAACTTCTAGCTACATATGCAGCTGCTAGTGGTGCTGTGATCGCAGATGTAATACCGGCCGCACCAAGTCCAATCCCTAAAAAGTATTTAGCTGCGCTTCCATATAAGGGTTCGAGACCTTTAGCCAGATCCATTACGTTACTAATACTTCCTCCAGTAATCGAAGCTGCAGATACCATTATCGCCATAGACACCACTCCGCCAAGTACAATTGAGATGAATACATCTTTTCTGGCCAGTGCCAAATCACTTACTTTATTCCATTTTTCCTTAACCAGTGACGTATGTAAGAATAGATTGTAAGGAACTACGGTAGTGCCGACAATAGCAATAATTATTAGTGCGCTATTATCGGGAATGGACGGCACAAACATACCTTTCAACATGGCAAGGATGTCTGGTTTGGTGATGATGGCTGTGAGTAGAAATGAAATACTCATTAGTAATACCAATGCCACTAAGCTTCTTTCGAGAACCTTATAATTGCCAATACTTAGTAATGAAAAGGCAATGAAACCAATGATTATAGGGTAATAGGACAATAGACTCTCCCCGAATATGGCACTTAGACCTAAAGCTGATCCAGTAATATTACCAGCTTCATAAGCAGCATTACCAATGACTACAGCACCAAGAATCAGCACGAGTGCAGCTTTTTTAAGAATTGGTGAGGCAATCTGTTCTTTAATGACTGCAGCTAGACCTTGCTGCGTGATAATCCCAACCCTGGCTGCCATCTCTTGCAAGACAACTGTCGCCACAATAGAGAGTATCATCGCCCAAAGCAATGTAAATCCAAACTGGACTCCAGCGATGGTGCACATGGTGACGGTCCCAGGGCCTATAAATGCCGCAGCGACTAAAGTGCCTGGACCAATATTCTTAATCCACTTGAACATTCGAGGCAGTGTTTAGTGCATAAATCGCAAATGAACCTAACCAGTGAGTACCTTCATAGTTGTCATCCACAATACTGGGTAACGAATGACTGATGTGTGTATTAGCAATTCCTTTTAGATGTTCATATTCAGGAAATTGATTGGCGATGCCATAGAGGCACCATGCTCTGCTGAAATTCACTCCATCTAAATGCACCAGTTTGCCATCTGTCCGATCTGATACTCTGCCAGTCTCTAATTTGAAGTCTATGGACTTCAATTGCGGTAAGAATTTTTGCAACCAATCTTTGAATTCATTTTCAGGAAGTATTCTTCGCATAATATCCGCCTCTTCCAAACAAGGAGATAGGAAATCAAACCCACTTGGCTCCCAAGTAATAGGACACTGTGCATCGTTGAGGTAGAAATCTTTGGCTCTTTGTGATATCATTTTTTGTAAAATAGTATCCTGAACCGTCAGCGCATAATCATAGGCGAATGTAAGCCCAAATGCAGTATTGGTATGTTCACCAACCCTGATAGGATAGTTGAGTTTCGGTAAAAAATCTAAATAGCTTTTAACAATATGATCCGTAAGTGGCTGCATATTCTGCTCTAATGATCGTGCCAATGGATCCTCCCACGAATGTAGCTCTTCTGCCAGCTTCAATATCCACGCCCACCCGTATGTTCTTTCAAACGATTTGTTATTCTTGCCATTGAAATATGCTAACTCTTGCAGAATATTCTCAGCAGAGATATTTTCACTTAGTTTTAGTTTGATCTCATCACGGTTTTCAAGGTGCGGAAATTGTTTTAATAAACTCACCAATGACCAATGGCCATGGACGGAGGAGTGCCAATCGAAACATCCATAAAATGCTGGATGCAGTTCCGAAGGTGATTGCAAATCCTCACCACTTCCGATGGTCTGATTGAGCTTGTTAGGATACTCCACTTGCATGCATTGCAATGGCAGCATAGCAAGTCTATTTGCATCTTCTAATGAAATAGACATTGATTCAATTGGCTCCAAACTGGTCTTTTTATCGGGCAATTGACTTTTATTCGCAGTGTTGTCACACCCTATTAGGGTTAAGACAATCAGTATTAATATTGATTGTTTCAAGAGTAATAATTTTATGAAATTGTGAATTAGTCCTTCTTAGCATTACTTGGAATTGGTGGAGGTCCATCAGGTATGATGGCTTCATAGACTTCGTCACCTTTGCGTTCTTTGTACTCAGCCTTTACTTTTTCCACCATTTTTGGATTTTCAAATAAGTCAGTCATGGTCATTGCCATTGCCTTGGCGGCATATACCATTCCTTTATGACCAATACTCATTCCACCACAGGCTACAACTGCCCAAGAATGCCATGGAGTGTCTTTCGGAGCTGTTGTTACACCTAGGTTGATGTTCGCAACATTCCAGCTTACATCACCTACATCTGTCGATCCACCTCCAGGATGTTCTTTAGTTGCCAGTAATGGTTTGATTTCACTATCCATTCCTATCTGTTCTTTTCCAGTCACTTCTTGTATTTTTTTTCCAAAAGTGATTTCACTATCAGTATACTTGATCGGTCCTAGCAATTCTAAATTTGACTGCATGATAGCTCCTCCTTCACGGTTAACTAGCACCTCATATATACCCGATATCAATGATACTTTATAATCAACATTCGCCATAATAGCAGCACCTTCAGCCATTTTGACCACACGGTCATAAACTGGCATCATACCTGATCGTTTTGTATCTCGTACCCTCATCCAAAGTCTGGAATAATCAGGAACTACATTGACTACTTGTCCACCATCTTGAATATGATAGTGCATTCTCACCGTTGGTTTCACATGTTCTCGGTAGTAGTTGATACCATTTGTATATATCTCTAAGGCATCTGACGCGCTTCGCCCATTCCACGGATCAGCAGATGCATGAGCAGCCTGCCCAAAAAACTCAACTTTGAAATCTATGAGCGCCAAAGAACTTTGTACATCAGCCTCAGTTTCTGCTGAGGGGTGCCAGCTGATGTTGACATCTACATCATCCCAGAGCCCGGCTCTCACCATCCATATTTTTCCAAAATATTTTTCTTCACTCGGGGTTCCAAAGAACTTTATTGTGCCTTTTATCTTGCCACTTTCAATGAGTTCCTTAACTGCGATGGCTGCTCCTAAACTTCCAACTCCAAAGAGGTTGTGACCACATCCATGTCCTGCTGCACCTTCATTCAGGGTAGCTTTGGTCGGCTGTGCTTTTTGAGAAATACCTGGAAGTGCGTCAAATTCTCCCAATACACTTATTACAGGCTTACCAGATCCGTAAGTTGCTACGAAGGCAGTCGGCATACCAGCAACTCCTCGTTCTACAGTGAAGCCTTGCTGTTCTGCATAATCAGCAAGTAACTTGGCTGATTTATTTTCTTCGAATGCTGTTTCAGCCAGCGCCCAGATATCATCACTAAGAGCAATCATTTCTTTCTGATGACTCTCAATAGATTTCACAATACTTTGCTTGTTTTTTTTGATAGTATTTTTTTGACCAAACGCAGTGAATGCTAGTAAATAGCAAACCAATATGGATAGGTGTTTCATAGTCTTTTTCTAATTGATGTAATTATTTGGATTCAATATATGAATAATTAATTTATTGAATCCACTTCTGTGAAATGTCGATTACAAGTTCCTTAGGTAAAGAGTACTGGATGGTGAAAATTCAACGTACCTTTGCAGCTCAACAAGGAATGGCACTACTAATAAATTGTCGTTTCTATAAACAATTTATATGTCATTCAAATCATTAGGGTTGTCCGAAGCGTTACTACACGCGGTCAACAAACAAGGTTATACTGAGCCTTCACCAATTCAGCAAAAAGCGATACCTGTAATATTGGAGGGGAAAGATATTCTTGCATCTGCACAAACAGGGACTGGGAAGACGGCAGGATTTACCTTGCCGCTATTACAAATATTATCAGAAACCAAACAACTTAAAAGGCGACCAATTCGTGCGTTGATATTGACACCTACAAGAGAACTTGCTGCACAAGTCTCAGAAAATGTAGTTTCATATAGTGAGTTCCTGCACTTAAATTCCACAGTGATATTTGGAGGGGTCAATCAAAACCCTCAAGTAAGAGCCTTGAGAAATGGAGTAGATGTATTAATCGCCACTCCTGGTAGATTACTTGATTTACAGAATCAAGGTCTTCTCCATTTAGACCAAGTAGAGATTTTGGTGTTAGATGAAGCAGACCGAATGCTTGATATGGGTTTCTTAAGGGATATCAAAAAGGTTATTGCCTTGATGCCTGCTAAGCGCCAAAACCTGCTTTTTTCAGCTACTTTCTCTAAGGAGATTCGCGCACTCGCCAAAGGCATTTTGAACAATCCAGTATCGGTAGAAGCAACTCCTGAAAATACAACGGTAGAAAAGATCGAACAACGGGTATACAAAGTAGACAAAACCAGAAAAACTGATTTATTGATTAAGTTGATCAGTGAAGGTGATTGGCAACAAGTCCTCATATTTACAAGAACAAAGCATGGTGCTAATCGACTCAGTGAAAAGTTGGCTAAAAATAGTATCAGCGCATCTGCAATACATGGTAATAAAAGCCAGAATGCCAGAACTAAAGCACTTGATGGATTTAAGAAAGGTACTGTTAGGGTATTGGTAGCTACAGATATAGCAGCGCGTGGATTAGACATTCCGCTATTACCTCATGTTGTCAATTTTGAGTTGCCAAATGTACCTGAAGATTATGTGCATAGAATCGGACGAACAGGTAGAGCAGGAGCAAGTGGAGAGGCAATATCTTTGGTAAGTCATGACGAGACAGAGTTCGTGCGTGGGATAGAAAAGCTATTGGGCGAGAAATTACCTAGTGGAGTTATTGAAGGGTTTGAGCCTAGCGCCAATGCTCCTAAAAGCGATCCTGACGAAAGAAAAGGGCACTATAGAAAACCTAAATCTTCTGGAAAGAAGAAAGATTTCAGCAAGCGGCCGAGAAGAGATTAATTGATAAAATAGCCCATAAAAAAAGGAAGCTCAATGAGCTTCCTTTTTTTATGGGCTATTTTATGATCTATTCAGGTTTTTCGTCAGTCTTTTTGACTGACTCTTCCTCAGAATCCTTTTTAGGCTCTTTATCTGATTCTTTCTTCTCATCAGTCACAGCAGTAGCGTCAGCATCTGGAGTATCAGCATCTGGAGCTACTGGAGCCGGTGTGGGAGGCTTGATAGGTTCTTTGTAGATCTTCACATTCGTAGCAGTCGGGCCTTTCATACCCATCTCTACTTCATAGTTGACCATGTTATTCTCTTTGATCTCATCAATTACATTATTGATGTGAACAAATACACTTTCTTGAGTTTCAGAATCTTTAATGAATCCAAAACCTTTCGAGTCATTAAAGAATGTCACCACTCCTTTTCTAATTGGATCGATTTCTACATTTTCCATTCTTGGAATGCTGACCGCAATACTTTCTATATCAATTTCCTTTTTCTTCTTGGTTGGATCTGGAGGAGTGTCAGAGAAGTTACCATTCTCATCAAGATACATGATCATATCTTCCAAGTCACCTTTTTTCTCATTCTCTTTCTTTGCTAATTTCCTAGCAAATTTTTCTTTTCTCTTCTTCTCCTTCTTGGTCCTTACGTCTTTCTTGTTGAATGTTTCCTGCGATCTGCCCATGTATTAATTTTTGCTTTATTGATTATATAATTTTATTGCTATATATCAACAAAATTATCCTTGATTTTGTTCCATACGGTGATGTAGCCGCGCAGAATAATTACAAAGATAAGCTAAGTTTATGATAATAGCGAATTATCATTCATTGACAGTTATATCAATTGTTTCAAGACTTCTTGCGCCTGAGCCAAGTCTAATCTTGGGCCATACTTTGTAACAACTTTAGAAGAAGCAAGACTAGCTAATTTGCCAGACTCAGCATAACTTCGACCATTAGTGATACCATACATGAATGCTCCTGCAAATAAATCACCTGCTCCATTTGTGTCGATGGCCTCTACTTTATAAGGTTCGATATCTACGAAAGTGTCACCATCAAATATCATGGCACCATTCGACCCTTGTGTGATGGCAAATTTCTTAGCATATTTTTTCAAAGCTTCTCTAGCATCAGAAATGTTGTCCGTATCAGTAAATAACATTGCTTCTTCTTCATTGCAAAACAGTAAGTCAACTCCAGAGCCAACGACCTCATGCATTTGATCTTTGAAGTATTTCACCATACTTGGATCTGAGAAAGTAAGTGCTACTTGAATACCATTTTTCTCAGCGAGTCCTTTAGCATATTTCATTGCATCTAGCCCGTTATCTGAAGTCACCAAGTACCCTTCGATATACACGTATTCTGATTGCTTGATGATCTCTTCGCTGATCTGGTCTCTAGAATAAGTCGCTGTGATTCCCAAGAATGTATTCATTGTACGGCCGGCATCAGGCGTAGTCATTACGAGGCATTTACCGGTGATTCCGTTTGGAAGTGTACTAGCATCTAGGTTGCTATCCACACCGTTTTTATTCATGTCACTCATGTAAAAGTTGCCAAGAGCATCGTCAGACACCTTGCAAGAGTAATAGCTATTTCCTCCAAATTGACTTACACCTATCATCGTATTGGCAGCAGATCCACCACACTGCATATTGCTGTCTCGATTTTCAATAGCATGATAAAGTTCTGTTTGACGATCCTCTTCAATCAAAGTCATTAAACCTTTTTCGATCTCATTTTTAGCAAGAAATTGATCATCGACTTCGGTAACGATATCTACCAAAGCATTTCCGATACCGTATACATTATATTTTTTAGACATTTTCTTTTCTGTTTGATATGTTAGTGCAAAAATAGAAAGTTTATTAAAGAGGTTGCTCTAAGTAACCTCTTTAATCTTAACGCATGTCATAAATGATGCTTGAACATGTCGGATTTATACAATACTCTAAATCAATGATTTATGTATATTTAGTATAGTATAATGTTTCACTAAAACTCAAATGATAATGGAAGCTAAAAATAACCCCGTCAATTGGTTCGAAATCGCGGTAATAGATTTGGATCGCGCGAAGAATTTTTATGGTGCTGTATTAGAAACAGAATTTCAAGATTTAGACATGGGGCCAACAAAGATGGCAATGTTTGATATGAATCCTGAAAAATCAGGAACTGGAGGGGCTTTGTTGTTAGCTGATGAAGCCAAGCCTAGCGCAGATGGCACTACTATTTATTTTCAATGTCATGATGTAGCCATCGAGGCAGGTAGGGTGGAAGCAAATGGTGGACAAATTGTATTCCCGAAAATGGATATTGGTGAGTTTGGATTTGTAGCTCAATTTATGGACACAGAGGGAAATCGAATCGGTTTACACTCAGATCAATAAATATTTAATTACCGTCTTTCACTTTTTGATTTACCCCTAAAAGTAGGGATTGATCTGGTGCCTCAGTCACGATTCCATCAACAGTCCATCCAATAACTAGATTCATAGAAGTTGTGTCATTGACTGTCCATGGAATTACCTTAATTTCTCTCCTGTGTAGATTTGCTACTTTATTTTTTGAGAGAGATTTATGATCGCTGCTATAAATATTTGGTTTAAATCCCAAATTGGCCAAATTGGTGTCTATTGATTTCTCATTGTTAATAAGAGCAGCGAGTTGAATTTTTGGGTACTTTTTATTCCAGAATTTTAAGACTTTGAAATTTTCTGATTGAATTGTAATTCGTGACAAAGGAATGTAGGCATCCAATAGATCGTGAACGGCAATAGACTCTTGTAAGTAGTTAGGTGAGTGTTTCAGTTCTATGACATACTTGATTTCATATCTTGTATAGCTTTTGGTGTGCCATTCCATTGCCTTTAGCACATCGCTCAATAGTTCCCCAGAATCAATTACTAGCTGATCTTTCTCATTCATGATCACTTCTAAGTGAATAGCATGTACCCCCAAATCCATCATTTTGGTGATAGTCTCTGGCGTGGGTCTTTTAGGTTTAGCTTGAACTTGAAAGACCTGTGAAAAGGCTAATTGTGATAAGGTGAGGCTAAGTGAAATGACTAGAATGAATCGCATCATCAACTAAGTTTATCAATGGCCTCTTTCAGTAACTGCTTTTTGTCTATAGTTACTACACCTACGTGCTCACAAACAAGTCCACCAGCTAAATTGGATAAGGCAGCTACCATATATGGCGATAATCCAATGGCCACAGATAATGCCGAAATACTAATGACTGTATCACCAGCACCTGATACATCCACGATGTTACGCTTATGAGCTGGAATATGGTCATGACTACTTTGCTCAGTGATATATACACCATGCTCGGATAATGTGATAAAGGCACTCTTACAGCGTAGAGCATCTGAAAGTAGTCTGACCGCGCTTTCTAATTCAGATTGGTCAGTCACATCAAAATCAATATCTAACCCTTCTTTTAGTTCTTTGAGATTCGGTTTGAATAGAGATACTTCCTTATAATCTAAGAAATTTCGCTTTTTAGGATCAACCACTGTTGGGATGTTATGCTTTTTGGCAAGATCAACTGTGAATTGGATCACTTCAGGAGTAATACACCCCTTGTCATAGTCTTCAAAAATCACTACTTGACACTGAGGCAAGAGTGCTTTGATGTTTTTAAGCAATCCTTCTTTTTCCAGATCATTAATAATGTCAGTAGATTCCTCGTCAATTCTGACAATATGTTTGTCATCAGAGATTACACGGGTCTTTACCGTAGTAGGTCGACTTTCACTTTTGTAGATGCCTTCATCTGTGATGTTCCTTTCTTGCAGTCTAGTCGCTAACTTTCTTCCATCATGATCTTGTCCTACAACTGAACATAAGATGGGATTGGCACCCATTTCCTTGATATTGAGTGCAACATTGGCAGCACCTCCAAGGCGAAAATCTTTCTTTGAAACACTTACTACAGGCACCGGAGCCTCTGGAGACATTCGCTCTACTTTCCCCCAGATATACGCATCCACCATTACATCTCCAATGATCAAAACATTTAGATCATTGAAATTGTTGAATATGTTTTCTATAGAGGAATTATTCATGTCTAGCTCAACTGGGCCAATGTCTTTTTGATTCGATCCATGGCTTCGATCAAGTGTTCATCAGAGGCTGCATAAGATATACGGATACATTTTGGTGCACCAAATGCTTCGCCAGTCACGAGCGATACATGTGCATTTTCCAACAAGTAAATGCACAGATCAGATGCGTTGTTGATAGCTGCCTCTCCATTTGACTTGCCAAAGTACTCACTAATATCAGGAAAAAAGTAAAAAGCACCTTCTGGCAAGTTTACGTTTACACCAGGGATCTCTTTCAGCAGATCATAGACCATATTTCTTCTTCGGAGATATGCTTCAGCCATTTCTTTAGTGGGGCCCAAATCACTTGTAAGTGCTGTTAAAGTTGCCCTTTGCGCAATAGAACAGTTGGCAGAAGTGATTTGTCCTTGTATTTTAGTGCAGCCTTTGGCTATCCAAAGAGGAGCGCCTATGTAGCCAACACGCCAACCAGTCATGGCAAACCCTTTGGCGACACCATTGATTGTGATAGTTCTGTCAAACATGCCATCAATAGCCGCCATACTCTGATGCTGGCCAGTATAGTTGATGTGTTCATATATCTCATCTGCTATCACAATGATATGGTCATGCTCAAGAACAACTTTGGCAATAGCTTCTAATTCCTCTTTCAAGAATACTGATCCAGTCGGATTACACGGAGAAGAGTAGATAATAGCTTTTGTTTTTGGTGTAATAGCCGCTCTTAGTTGTTCAGCGGTTGCTTTGAAATCATTTTCAAGACTTCCTTCTATATACACTGGTTTACCTTCTGCCAATTCAATCAAGGCAGAGTAACTAACCCAGAATGGAGAGAATACAACAACTTCATCTCCAGGATTAATCAAAGAATACATAACATTGGCGATGGATTGCTTAGCACCATTCGAAACAACTATGTTCTCAGCTTTATATGGGATGTTGTTTTCCTTATTGAATTTATCAGCAATTGCTTCTCTCACGTCTTGGTATCCCGGAACAGGAGGGTAGGCAAAATACTTTCCTTCGTCAATAGCATCTTTAGCACCTTCTTGTATATGTTTTGGAGTAGCAAAATCAGGTTCTCCAAGACTCAAGCTAATTACATCTATTCCTCGTGACTTAAATTCACGTGCTTTAGAAGCCATAGCAAGAGTGGCTGATTCAGCCATATTGTTAATTCGATCCGAAAGAGTATTCATAGCAACTGTTGAGTTAAGGTTGTGTTCGCAAAAATAGTTATTTGCCGATAATTATCTATGAGCTAATTTTTTCTTTTTTGTAGAACTCCTGTTAAATTTATTCTGATAAGTGCATCTTTTTGAGACTGTTGCAGTCTACTCGGTGAACTAAAAAACAGAATCATGGAAAATACTGAATGTACCTGCAATTGTAATGAGTGTAAGAATGAGCAATGTAATAACTGCACATGTGAAAACTGTAACTGTAGCGGTTGTTGTTAATATTATTGGAGCCTTGCCGGATATTACTTTACTTTCACTGAATAAAGTAATGCCCGACAAGTCCTAAAATGAAATCTAGAATGGACACAAAAAACATTTGGACCGAATATCATACTAACCTAGAACGGTTTATTGCTAGTAAAGTGAAAGATGAGCAGGTCACTAAGGATATACTTCAAGAGGTATTCATCAAGGTTCATACTAAGATTGAGCAACTCACCGATTCTACCAAACTGAAATCATGGCTTTTCTCTATCGCGAGAAATGCAGTGATGGATTACTTTAAGAGTATATCCAATACCCAAGAGCTAACTCACGAAGAGTTGGCACCTGAGGTTGAGGGGAGTAATAGTCATTCCGAGCAAGATTGTCTGTCGGGCATTATTAACCACCTACCAAATAAATATAAGCGCCCTTTATACCTAGCGAATATCAAGGGCGTCAAGCAAAGTGATATCGCTCAAAAACTAAATCTCCCATTGCCTACTGTCAAATCTCAAATCCAGCGAGGCAGGAAACTAATTTTAGAAGGTTATATGGATTGCTGTGATTATAAACTTGACAGTAAGGGGAAACTAGTTGGTGAACACAAGGAGAAAGCAGAGTGCAAGATGTGTGACTAATCATTGTGTAAATTTATATTACACAGAGATGCCATAGAGACTGACTATATAATGATAAGTACAACATATAAGAATTACATTGTGCTATTATCATCTTTTCCGATGTTTGTATATACTTAAATTGATAAATATGGAAATGATAGACTTACAGTCAGATAGCTTGCAACAAGAGATTGATAGCAATGAAAAAGTAATTGTACAATATGGAGCTGGGTGGTGTGGCAACTGCAGAATCATCAAACCTAAGTTCAAAAGGTTAGCGACAGAAAACACTGACGTGAAATTCATCTATGTTGATGCTGAAAAACTACCTCAATCAAGATCACTTGCAGAAGTGAAGAACTTGCCGACTTTCGCAGGGTTCAAAAATGGTAAGTTAGTTTCTCAAAGTGCCGGAAATAAAATTGAAGTTATAAACACTGTGCTCGATGAGATTGCCACTAATTAAACACATAGTTAATTTTATTGACACCAACGATCAAGACTGGGTTGTTGAGACGATAGAATTGCTAGAACACATCACTGAGGCCAAGGGTGTGAAGGATGAAGAATTGGACGTAATAGGTGAGTTACTTTCTAATCTATATGGAGCATTGGATGTAAGTGCAGAAATAAAAAAAGGAAAGCCAGCTAAGGAAGCTCTAAATGAATTTATGAAAAGAGTAACTGGCTCTATTGATTAAATAAAAAAGGCACTGTGAATTCAATCACAGTGCCTTTTACTAATTTACTGAGTTTACATATTCCTTCTATACTGTCCACCAACTTCAAAGAGTGCGCTGGTAATCTGTCCTAAAGAACAGATCTTACTGGCTTCCATCAGCTCTTCAAAAATGTTAGTGTTTAGAATGGCTGCCTGTTGTACTTTTCTCAAGGCTTCCTCTGTTTTGGATTCATTTCCCTTATGAAGTTCTTTGAGCATATTGATTTGATACTCTTTTTCTTCTTCAGTTGCTCTAATCACTTCTTTTGGGATTACAGTCGGTGACCCTTTCGAACTTAAGAATGTATTTACTCCTATGATCGGAAACTCTCCATTGTGCTTCAATGTCTCGTAATACAAGCTTTCCTCTTGAATCTTACTGCGTTGATACATGGTTTCCATCGCACCTAATACACCACCTCTTTCGGTGATCCTATCAAATTCTAGTAGTACCGCTTCTTCTACTAAGTCAGTTAGTTGCTCGGTAATAAATGAACCTTGAATAGGGTTTTCGTTTTTTGATAGTCCCAGTTCTTTATTAATAATCAACTGGATAGCCATAGCACGTCTTACAGATTCCTCAGTAGGAGTAGTGATAGCTTCATCATAAGCATTTGTATGTAAGGAGTTACAATTGTCATAAATAGCATACAGCGCTTGTAATGTGGTACGGATATCATTGAAGTCAATTTCCTGTGCATGCAATGAGCGACCGGATGTTTGAATGTGATACTTCAACATCTGAGAACGAGAATCCGCGTTGTATTTATGCTTCATCGCTTTTGCCCAAATCCTACGAGCCACTCGACCGATGACTGCATATTCTGGATCTATTCCATTGGAGAAGAAGAATGATAAATTTGGAGCGAACTTATTGATGTCCATTCCACGGCTGAGGTAGTACTCCACATAAGTAAACCCATTGGACAAAGTCAAAGCCAATTGAGTAATAGGATTAGGTCCTGCTTCCGCAATATGATATCCAGAAATAGATACTGAGTAAAAATTTCGAACATTCTGAGTGATGAAATATTCTTGCACATCACCCATCAATCGCAAGGCAAATTCGGTAGAGAAGATACAAGTATTCTGCGCTTGATCTTCTTTGAGAATATCTGCTTGAACAGTACCTCTTACTGTTGCCAGTGTCTCTGCTTTTATACCAGCATAGACATCAGCAGGCAGCACTAAGTCTCCTGTGACGCCAAGTAACATCAATCCAAGACCGTTATTCTCTTCTGGTAGACTTCCTTGATAGCTTGGACGTACTACTCCTTTGTTTTTGTATATAGAAGCTATTTTTTTCTCAACTTCTTTTTCAAGCCCATTTTCCTTGATGTATTTCTCACAGTTTTGATCTGTAGCTGCGTTCATAAAAAATCCTAACAGCATCGGTGCAGGACCATTGATGGTCATAGACACTGAAGTAGTTGGGTCTGTCAAGTCAAATCCAGAGTAAAGCTTCTTTGCATCATCAAGGCAACAAATACTCACACCAGCATTTCCTATTTTACCATAGATGTCAGGCCGAGAGTCCGCTTCCTGTCCATTTAGGGTCACCGAGTCAAATGCAGTAGAAAGTCTAGCTGCTGGTAATCCTTTACTTACGTAGTGAAATCTTCTATTAGTACGTTCGGGGCCACCTTCACCTGCAAACATACGAGTAGGATCTTCACGTTCTCTTTTGAAAGGATAAATCCCGGCTGTATATGGAAATTCTCCAGGAACATTTTCTTGTAAATTCCATTTAAGTAGATCTCCCCAAGCTTCGTATGTTGGAAGAGCTACTTTAGGTATCTGAGAGTGCGAGAGCGACTCAGAATGCGTTTCTATCTTTATTTCTTTGTCACGTACCTTAAATGAATATATCGGATCTTTATATTTTTTTACTTTTCCGGGCCAGCCTTCTATCAACTTCTTGTTGTGCGGATCGAGATCAAGTGCAACGTTTTGATAAGCCTCATGTAATCCTTTGATCAATCGATCTTTATCTTCTAGTTCACTATTTTGAATCGTATCGATAGATTTTTGAATGCCATAAAGTGATTGAGCGACTTCTCTCTGATGGTTGGCCTTTTCATCATATCCACGATTACTTTCAGCTATTTCTGATAAATAGCGTATTCTCTTTGGAGGAATTACAAAGATCTTCTCTGACATTTCCTCAGTGATTTCGAAAGTAGAATGGAGGTCTGCTTCTGTTTTTTCTACGATTTTATCCATGAGAACTTTATAGAGAGAATTGGTGCCTGGATCGTTGAACTGTGACGCTATAGTTCCGTGTACCGGCATTGTGTCTACATTTGCCTCCCAAAGATTATGATTCCTTTGATATTGTTTTTTGACATCTCTGATGGCATCAAGTGCACCTCGTTTGTCAAACTTATTGAGCGCAATAACGTCCGCAAAGTCAAGCATATCGATTTTCTCTAGCTGTGTTGCTGCCCCATATTCTGGAGTCATTACATAAAGAGATACATCAGAATGCTCCAAAATCTCTGTATCAGATTGACCAATGCCAGAGGTCTCTAAAATGATGAAATCGTAATTGGCAGCCTTTAATATTTGAAGGGCTTCGTTCACATGTTTTGATAGGGCCAAATTGGATTGACGCGTGGCTAATGAACGCATATAAACGCGCGAATTGCTAATAGAATTCATGCGAATTCGATCACCAAGTAGAGCGCCTCCTGTTTTTCGCTTTGAAGGATCGACAGAGACAATGGCAATATCTTTCTCAGGAAAATCAATCAGGAACCTTCTAACCAACTCGTCAACCAATGAAGATTTACCCGAGCCGCCAGTTCCTGTTATCCCAAGTATCGGGGTCTTAACTTTAGCGGCTGCCTTATGCACTTGGTCAAGAATAGATTTTGACTCTTCAGGGAAGTTTTCTGCTCCAGAAATAGTTTTAGCTATGGCATTGACATTCTTCTCTCCAATGAGTTTTGTTGCACCATTGAGATTTTGACCCGTAGGGAAGTCGCATCGCTCTATCATATCATTGATCATCCCCTGTAAGCCCATTGATCGACCATCATCAGGAGCGTAGATCCTCGTTACACCGTAGTCCATTAATTCTTTAATTTCCTCGGGTAGGATCACTCCACCTCCACCGCCAAATATCCTGATATGTTCAGCACCTTTTTCTTTCAAAAGATCATACATGTATTTGAAATACTCATTATGACCTCCTTGATAGGAAGTCATTGCTATTGCCTGAGCATCTTCCTGAATAGCACAATTCACAACTTCTTCAACACTGCGATCATGTCCAAGATGGATCACCTCACACCCAGTAGCCTGGATGATTCTACGCATTATATTGATCGCTGCATCATGCCCGTCAAATAGAGATGCTGCGGTGACTATTCTGACCTTATTTTTTGGTATGTATGGAGCTGCTTGTTGCATATCTTTATAAATTCTTCAGTCGAAAATTGAAGTGCAAAATTAGCCAAAAAGTCTTAAAAAGACTAACGGTTGTTAGTTGTAGTTAACTGGTTTTTAAACAATAACCGCATCTTATTCATTGATAAATGGATGATATTGGGTATCATTAGTATCTTACTTGTTGATTATAATTATACATGATCTTTAATTCTACAGTTTTATTTTCCTTGAACATTAGTAAAATATTGTCAATCAACCGATTGACCTTGATTATAGTCGCGATGTTTATGTCATTGAATTTGTATTCATGGCAAAAAAACTATCAACCTTTTGAGTTTTATGGTAAAAATGACGGCCTTTCTCAGGCAAGCATAAATGCTATCCATCAAGATAAGTATGGTTACATCTGGTTTGGTTCACAAGATGGACTTAATCGATTTGATGGGGTTAAATTTAAGATATTCAAAAACGATGTATTAGACCCAAAGAGTATAAGTGATAGTTATATCACTGCATTAATAGAAGATGATAATCAGGATTTATGGATTGGGACTAAAAGTGGCGGTCTGAATAAATATAATATAGATACAGATGAATTTACTTCTTATAAAAATGAGGAGGGCAATCCAAATTCATTGATTCATAATAGAATTTCAGCACTAGCTAAAACATCCGATGGAGTAATTTGGATTGGGACAAAAAATGGGTTGTGTCGGTTTGATTTTAATGCAAACACTTTTGAACATTTCAATAATAACCCACTAGATAATAGAACTTTATCTGCCGATGAAATTAGTAGTCTCTATGTAGATACAAATGATGTTTTATGGATAGGAACATCCAATGGATTAAATCAATTTGATTCAAAAAGAAGGGAGTTTATCCATCATACATACAAGAGTTCTTCCAGTGTTGGACAAAATGATATTTTGTGTATATGGGGTGATGGTGAGGCTTTGTGGTTAGGAACCAATGGGGCAGGGCTATTGAAGTTTGATCAAAGTGATGATACTCTTATTAAGTTTGAGTACCCTGACCATTCTATAATTAACAACAACATAATTCAAAGTATTCTTGGTTCCGATGAAGATGAAATCTGGATCGGATCGGATGGAGGCTATTTGTATAAATTTAATAAGAAGACTTCTACTTTTAAAAAGCTCAAAGTAGAATACCCAAGAGTGAATGCTCTATATATTGACAATGCTTCTGATCTATGGGTGGGTATGAGAGGAGGAATCAATAAAATTGGTAAATATCATGCACGCTTTAAACAGTATACAGAAGATAATCATCAAAATCTTATTTCACCTCATGCAGATTTACATGCTATATCAGTCGATAGCAAAGGGTTTGTTTGGGTAGGATCTTCAGTCGATGGCTTAAAGAAAATTAACAGACAAACGCTAGAAGTGACCACCTATCAATATAATGGAGCCAACTCTTTGAGCAGTAGCCATGTGAAGTTTCTCTACATTGATGATAATGATATTGCATGGATAGCTACCAATAGAGGGCTAAATAAGTTTGATATCAATTCTGAAAAATTCACCAGCTACAGTCCAAATAAATTAGATGAACATAGCATCTCTTCAAATCAATTATCCTCCATTTATGAAGATTCTAAAGGATTGCTTTGGATATCCACCGATCAAGGTCTGAATATTATGGATAGAGATACTGGTAAATTCAGAAAAATTAAACATGATCCAAATGATAAAAACAGCTTGTATAGTGATATAGTAGAACTGGTATTTGAAGATAAAGATGGGGTTTATTGGATTGGATTTGGATCAAATGGATTGGATCGCTATGATCCAAATACGAAGTTATTCCTGCACTTCGAACATGAAGAAGGAAATTCTAAAAGTTTATCCAATGATCGTGTTACTCATATTAATGAAGATTCTAGTGGGAATATTTGGGTTGCTACCTATGGAGGAGGATTAAATAAGTTGAACAAAGAGAGTCTGACTTTTACCAATTATGGAACAGCACATGGAATTGCCAATACTTCTCTTTATTGTGTGTTAGAAGATGGCAATAATAACCTTTGGGTTAGTCATAATGAGGGGATTTCTAGATTTGAAACAGAGACTCAAACTTTCAAAAATTATTTCGATGGAGTCGAATTTAATAGTAACGCGTATTATCAGTCTGATTCAGGAGAGATTTTTTTAGGAACATATGGAGTGGTTAGTTTTCAACCGGGACAGATTTCTGATAACAAGATAATTCCTCCTATCCATATTACAGATTTCAAACTTTATAATGAATATGTAAAGATAAATGATGAATCTAAAATTATTAATCAACCTCTGGAAGACACTGACACTATAATATTGGCTCATAATCAAAATTTCTTTTCTTTCGGATTTATAGCTTTGAACTATAATAGTCCAGAGAATAACCGGTATAAGTATAAACTTGAAAATTTTGATAAAGAATGGATTACAGCGAACGAAATCAACACTGCTAACTATACCAATGTTCCTCCTGGTAATTACCTTTTTAAGGTTATCGGTTCTAACAATGATCTCTTATGGAACGAAGAAGGTGACAGTATTTATATTGAAATAGTAGCACCATGGTGGGACACTCTAATTTTTAAGTTATGTCTATTTCTGGCTCTTGTTTCTATACTAACGCTACTGTATAAATTGCGATTAAGTAATATCAAAAAGCAAAAGGCTGACTTAGAAAACCTTGTGTTAGTCAGAACACAGGAATTGGAGGAAAATAAGGAAGAGATTATTCAGCAGAATAATCAACTCATTGAGATCAATAATGAGAAAAATGAGCTCATACAAATTGTCTCACATGATCTTCGAAGTCCACTTAATCAAATAAAGGGATTAGCTTCAATAGTGAAAATGATCAATCCTAAACTTAATGAGGAAACTGTAAATTCTATTAATCTTATCAATGATCTAGTAGACCGACAACGGGATATGATCACGAAAATACTTGACACCAATGCAATTGACGCTAATAAAACTAACTATCAAATTACTCAGATAGATGTTCATCAATTGATCGATGAAGCCTATACTACATTGAAAATTGTGTCTGATAAAAAAAGCATAATTTTGAGGATGAATTTAACAGATAGTGATCCGTTTATTCTAGCAGATAGGACTTATCTTACAAAGATATTAGAAAATATAATATCAAACGCAATTAAATTTTCTAAAGAACAAACAGAAATTATCATCAGTACTGAGTGCCTGGATAATAAGATAGAGATTAGTGTTCAGGATCAAGGCCCTGGAATAAGTGAGAAAGATATGAAATTTTTGTTTGAGAGATATGTCAAGCTTTCAGCAAAACCTACAGGAGACGAAGAGTCTTCTGGTTTAGGACTTTCTATTGCTAAGAAGTATGTTGAAACAATGAATGGTAAGATTTGGTGTGAAAGTGAAGTTGATCAAGGCGCTAAATTTGTGCTTCAATTCGATTTAGCTGAATCAAATTGATCATTACCTTTTCAAGGTCTCCCTTAACTCTATGATCTTTTCACGGTTCTTTTTTGAGCTAATGTTTTCTAGAACACTCTGTTTTTCTTTTTCAGTAAGCCTCCAATTTAATGAGGCTCTTTCGGTAACATTTGTATTAAGGAAAGGGTCATATTCAATTATTATATGCTCTAAGTCTCCTTTAAACCACGATCTCGCATGTTGAAGTTGAGAATCATTGTTGATATTTTGAAGATTTTCGAAATTACTATAAATACTACTGATTGGAGTCGTGAATTTCCCGATTAGAGAACTGCCTTTTTTATTACTGATCGGAAACTCTTTTTTAGAATCACGAATGGAAAGGATGACTACTCCTGATGTGTTCTCACTGATCCACTCTTGAAAAACATATAGAAATCTTACAGCATCAGTAATGCCAAAATTATCAGCCACACCCGCATCCATTATTTCTATCGGAGGCTCACTCGGCAGACTTACATTAGGAGTGATGTAGGGAAATGCCGCGTTCATTCTCAACGCACTATAGAACGTGAGTTGATCACTTTTTTGATTTTCAAAAAGTCTTAAGAAATCAATCCCATACAAATGATCTTGTCCAGGATCACTTGCCATATATGAAACATTTTGCGGGCTTATGAATAATTTTCTTCCATCATTCATTATAGTGGGAGCCATTATCAGCATAGGAATATCGGCCTTCTGTTCTGATAATTGGTATTCTGAGACTGTCTTATTAAGCAAGCCACCAGTATTCATTTCTAGCTGTTTTTCGAAGGCATATCCTCGATCTTTTGAATAACTGGATGTTGGATCATTAGGTTTAAGTCCACCAATAAAAAAATCATTGACTAACAAGCTGAATATTATTGAATTGAGATTATCCCGAGCAATATTCTGCTGATGAACTTCACTGTAAGGCGAATTGTCCGACAAGCTATCTTGATCTCTTAAGGTCAGCTCTCTAAAATAGGCAGCACCGATCATTCCTCCTGAAGCACCAGTCATCAACATCGTGTGTTTCATCAGTTCTCCTTGAGAGATACTGTCTGACTGCTGAAGAGCCGCAAGTGTCCATAATGCTGCTCGCTGTCCACCACCACTAACACATGTGAGTACCATTTTAGGCTTAGATTTATCGATATGTTTTGCTTTCCAGTTTTCAAGAATGACCAAAGTATTGGAGCGATCACCTTCATAGTTGGATGTACTGTTGAGACCTTTTATTGTCTTAAGGTTATAAGCAACCTTTTTAGTGTTATAGTTTAGGCCGTATGCCTTGTACTCTCTGGGAAGTAGATCATTCTGTGTGATTATATTTAGTATTATGAAAATACCGATAGCAACGGTCGTAGACCACCTGCCAAACCAATAGGAGAATGCACCAGCGATCATAACAAATATGGTAAACAGTAGCAGTAAACTTGCGGCCGCTGGTATCTGAAAAATAGCATATTCTCTAAAAATTCCAATGATTAGTAATATGGAGAATATGGCAAATTCAACAATGACCAGGTTTAAATGATTTTGGTCAAAGACTTGTAGAACAGTTGCTCTATCGTAAAATTCTTTATCATCAACGATTTTGGTAGGGGCCAATCTGTAGTTCAAATAACTCCTGACTTTGATTTGTTTTTTTTTAGCTATGTGTAGCTTATTCATTGCATTCGCACGAGTAGCAGGCACTTTTTGCTTTAGCTTCTCATCTACTTTACAGACTACATATCTAAAAATATCCTTATTCGTGAGCAGGAAATAGGTGTAAAGAATAATACCAATCAATAAAAACCCACTGACCAGCCCAGTTATCTCAATGATAATACTGGAAGTGGTTGCACTTCCAACATTAAGTTGATAATCAATAATGAAGTAAACATAAGTTCCGAGAAATATCGTTGGGATAATACTGTTATTTAGACTGTAAGTAGTAAATGGCCTTGGAATTTTTCCAATGAATGAAAAACGATGACCATCAATAATGTAGCTAGTAATATGAAAAGCAGTAGTGAAACCTGCAAGCGATATCCCTAGTAACATAAAACTAAAAAAATCAACCTTATTGAGGTATTCAGGATCTAAGAAGAGATATTGAATACCTAAAAATTTACCAATAAGTCCATTTATAATCGCAAATAGGACTATCCAAAACAGTAGGAGGATTTGGTTATTTTTGACGTGATTGACTAATAACCTTATGGGAAAGGAATAATAGAATCTTTCGATATAGGATCGGACGATATTCAATTATTTTCTTCTCTCTTACTTCCAACATAAAGCTCATATTCTAGCAAGCGACAATCAATCATAGCATTGAAAAACTCAATCCTTCTTTTAGCACGTAAACCAATTTTCTTAGCAAGATTCATGTTCCCTGTGAATATATAACCCATATACCCAGAACAACTTTTCTTAAAGAAATCGCCAATTTGTTGATATACTTTTACCAATTCCTCTTCTTCACCAAGACGTTCTCCGTACTCAGGATTGATCATCACGACTCCAGGAGTTTCAGGAATTGTTGTTCTAGAGAAATCACATAATTCGAAGCTGATCAAGTGATCAACCTTAGCATATGCGGCATTCATTCTAGATACTTTTAATGCTTCTGGACTCATGTCCGAGGCAGTTATTTTAAATGAAATGGTGTCTAAGACAGCTTCCTCTGCTTCTTTTTTGATTTTATCCCAGTAGGCATAGTTGTAGCCTTTGATATGCATGAAGCCAAAATTGTCACGCATCAGCCCTGGGGCCTTATTAATGGCTATCAGTGCTGCCTCAATAGCAAGCGTACCACTACCGCACATTGGGTTAACAAATGAGGACTTACCATCCCACTGGCTAGCCTTTATCGTTGCTGCCGCCAATGCCTCAAGCATTGGAGCTTTAAAAGGAATTTTCCGATAGCCATGTTTTGCGATGGTCTCTCCAGAGGTGTCAATATAGAGATGGCATTGATCAAGTTTCCAATGTAGAAATAGTACAACCTTGTCGATACTTGGGCCCGAGTCAGGACGCTTCCCGAACTCTCGGACAAACCGATCGGCTATGGCATCTTTGATTTTAAGGTTGGCATATTTACTATCATAAATGAAATCATTTTTGACATAAGATTGGATACTGAAGTATCCATCTTTATCCATGATTTCTTCCCATTTAATGTGGCACACTTCATCGTAAAGTTGTTCCGGTGTGGTAGCTTTAAATGACTTCACCAGGAAGAGAACTCGATACCCTGTCCGCAAGTGTAGATTGAGGTACATCGTATCATTGAACGTGCCTTCAATTTCCACATCCATTCGATTGATTTTTTTCACCTCATAGCCTAGATCTTCTACTTCTTTTGCAAGAATGGTATTGATATGTGGAGGGCAAGTGATTACGATCTTTGATAATGTCATGTATTGATGTATTTTAGTATCGAAACAAAGTTGAACTAAATTACCAATTATGAAAAACCTACTGCGAAATTCTTTTGTATTGATGTCGATTGCGCTGCTGTATTCATGTGCGCCAAAGTATACTGCACATTTTAATCATAAATCTAACGAGAGTTCAAAGCATGAACTGATTACGGAAAACATTTATCATGCTAATGATGAAGTATTGGGAGAAGTGAATCCATCAGAATTAGTAGCTAGTAATTCTGAAACGCTGGTTTTACTCAAAGAAAATCCAATAAAAAAAATTGTTGAAGCACACGAAATTCGTATCCAACAAATAAATAGCTCAGGGATCGAGGGGAAATTGCTAAAGAAAGAACTTAAGAGGGAGAACAAAAAAGTCAAAAAGGAAATAATAAAAGAAGTGAAAGAGGCTAAAAAAGCCAATGATGATTACACGCTGATGATGATATTGGCTTTTTTCATTCCGTTTTTAGGAGTAGGACTTACCTATGGTATTACTCAAGAGTTCTGGATTAGCCTGGTGCTTACCTTGTTGTTTTGGCTACCAGCTGCCATCTATGCATTGATCAAAGTTCACGAACATTTTAGAGGGTAATAATTAATAAAGTATTGAATAAAAAAGGAGCTGTTAAGCTTCTTTTTTATTCAATACTTTATTGTCAATGTATTTGACGGCTTGGTTGATGGTTTGCATCTGCTCCCCATCTTCATCAGGTATTCTGATATCGAAATTTCGCTCAAATTCCATCACTAATTCTGCATAGTCTAAGGAGTCTATGCCTAAATCTTTAACGAAATTGGCATCTGGAGTGACTTCAGTGGCAGCCAGACCTAACTTGTCTACTAGAATATTCGTTATGGTTTCTTGTGTATTGGACATCTTCTGCTTAATTGTGTTTTGTAAAACTAAAAAAACTTGGTGATTTAGCAAGTGTGGATACTTACTCTGAAAAAGAAAAGGCTACTTTAATATTCTTAAAGTAGCCTTTCAAAATGATTGCGATTATGCAATTTTATAAATCTGAAAGATCAAAGGTTTCCATAAATGCAGTGGTGAATTGACCTGATTTGAATTCCTCATCGTCCATCAGTTTGATATGAAATGGAATAGTAGTTTTCACTCCTTCTATTACAAACTCTTGTAATGCACGCTTCATTCTCACGATTACTTCTTCTCTAGATTGACCACTCACTATAAGCTTGGCGATCATAGAGTCATAATTTGGAGGAATACTATATCCTGCATAAACATGACTATCAATTCTTACACCATGCCCTCCAGGGATATGAAGATTTGTTATTTTCCCAGGACTAGGTCTGAAATCTTTAGAAGGATCTTCTGCATTGATTCTGCACTCCATGGCGTATAGATTAGGGTAATAATTCTTCCCTGAAATAGGTATTCCTGCAGCTACCTTGATTTGCTCTTTGATCAGATCATAGTCTGTTACTTCCTCTGTGATCGGGTGCTCAACTTGAATCCTTGTATTCATTTCCATGAAATAAAAGTCACCATGTTTGTCAACCAAAAACTCTACAGTTCCAGCACCTTCATATTTTATTCCTTCAGCTCCAGCGATAGCCGCTTTGCCCATTTTTTCACGTAGTTTTTTATCAACTACTGGTGAGGGTGTTTCTTCGACTAGCTTTTGATGGCGTCTTTGGATCGAACAGTCTCTTTCAGATAAGTGGCATGCTTTCCCATTACTGTCTCCAACGATTTGTATTTCAATATGCCTAGGTTCTTCAATGTATTTTTCCAAATAGAGGTCATCATTCCCGAAAGCTGCTTTTGATTCCATTTTACAATCGACCCAAGCTTTTTCAAAGCCTTCTTCGTTGTGGACAATTCTCATTCCACGACCACCACCACCGGCTGTAGCCTTAAGAATGACTGGATATTTCATCTTTTTTGAGATCTTCTTTCCTTCAGCAATAGTGTCTATTAAGCCGTCAGACCCTGGTATTACAGGAACACCTGCTTTTTTCATGGTCGCTTTGGCAGAAGCTTTATCACCCATGCGGTTGATCATGTCAGCTGATGCTCCAATGAACTTGATGTTGTATTCTTCACAAACAGCTGCAAATTCTGCATTTTCAGACAAGAATCCGTATCCTGGGTGAATAGCATCTGCATTGGTGATTTCTGCCGCTGAGATGATTCTTGGAATATTGAGATAAGAATCAGCACTAGGTGGTTTTCCTATGCAAACTGCTTCGTCTGCAAATTTTACGTGTAAGCTTTCTTTGTCAGCTGTTGAATACACAGCAACTGTTTTGACACCCATTTCGCGACAAGTTCGAATAATGCGAAGGGCAATTTCGCCTCTATTGGCAATTAATATTTTTTTAAACACGATTTGTTAAATTTTTTGGATTAAAAATGTGTTAGCATACAGCAAACATTACTGCGCCATGTTTGCTTAGGATGGATCAACTAAGAACAACACCTGATCGTATTCTACAGGTGACGCATTTTCTACCATTACTTTTACAATAGTTCCAGATACTTCAGACTCTATTTCATTGAAAAGCTTCATTGCCTCTACAATACAGACAGTCTGTCCCACTTCAATTTTATCTCCTACAGAGGCAAACGCTGGCGATTCAGGATTAGTTGATCTGTAGAATGTACCAATCATTGGTGACTTCACTTCTAAGTAATTACTAGAATCATCTGCTGCAGGAGGGGTTGCACTTGCTGCAATTGCAACAGGGGTAGCTACCGGAGCCGCTTGAGCAACTGACGCCTGCATTTGTACAGGAGCACTTTGTGTTTTTACTTTAGCATCTCTTACAACAGATAACTTCAGTTCTTCAGTCTCAATATTTACTTCATTGAGACCTGTGCTTGATATAAAGTCTATTAAATCTCTTATCTCTTTACTCTTCATAGCCGATTGGTTGGTTTTTTGATTAAAGTTATGTCTATTTTACACGCTCAGAATAAGAACCATCGCGCGTATCTACTTTTATTTTTTGGTCTTGATCTATAAATAAGGGCACTTGAATGATTGCCCCAGTATCTAGTGTTGCAGGTTTAGTAGCATTTGTAGCTGTATCTCCCTTAATACCAGGCTCAGTGTACGTCACTAGGAGTTCTACAAATGGAGGAAGCTCGCATGAAAGTGCTGTTTCAGTTTCTGCGTGAAAAAGAATCTCAACATTTTGTCCATCTTTAAGAAACTGGTATCCAGTGATCAACTTTTCTTCTAAAGGAAATTGCTCGAAGTCCTCCGTATTCATAAAGTGATAGCCCATATCATCCCTGTAAAGAAATTGATGAGGCCTTCTTTCAATTCTGGCAGTAGTAACTTTCACTCCCGAAGTAAATGTATTTTCAATTACTTTTCCGGTAGTTATGTTTTTAAGTTTTGTCCTTACGAACGCAGGACCTTTCCCGGGCTTGACATGTTGAAACTCTACAATGGTGTATAGACCGTGGTTGTATTCCATACAAAGTCCATTTTTAAAATCTGCTGTAGATGCCATAAGTTATTTATTCCTTGATATATAAATGTCTAAAAACTGTCTATATTATTATTTAGTGTCATATGCCCATTTGATGTAGACAGATCCCCATGTGAACCCTCCACCAAATGCTGCAATTATGAGATTGTCACCTTTTTTGAGTTTCGATTCAAAGTCCCACATCAATAATGGAATAGTTCCGGAGGTAGTATTTCCATATCTCTCAATATTCATCAATACTTTCTCATCTCCAATTTCCATCCTTCTTGCTGTAGCATCAATGATCCGCTTATTGGCTTGGTGGGCTAGTAAATATGCTACATCATCACCTGTTAAGTTATTACGCTCCATGATTTTACCTGCGTAATCAGCCATATTAGTTACTGCAAACTTGAATACTGAAGAACCCTCTTGTTGGGCATAATGCAGTCGTTGATCAACTGTTTCGTGCGATGCAGGTAAGCGACTACCTCCAGCTTGTTGCTTAAGATATTGCTCACCAGTCCCGTCACTTTTATGCATAAAGTCAATAATACCGTCCTCATCTTCAGATGGTTCCAACATTACTGCACCTGCACCATCACCAAAAATGATACATGTTGCTCTATCCTGATAATTGACAATAGAAGACATCTTATCTGCTCCTATGATAATCACCTTTTTATATTTCCCAGTCTCTATAAATTGAGATCCAGTGCTCAGTGCGTAAATAAAACCAGAACATGCAGCACCTAAGTCGTAACTAAATGCATTCACAGCACCTACTTCTGAGGCCACAATGTTTGAAGTCGCAGGAAATACTAAGTCTGGTGTTACTGTAGCACAAATTATTAGATCTATATCTGCAGGATCAGTATTGGTTTTTTCTAATAGACCTTTTACAGCGGCTATTGCCATGACAGATGTCCCTTGATTTTCTCCTTTAAGAATTCTACGTTCTTTGATTCCAGTTCTTGAAGTGATCCACTCGTCATTGGTTTCCACCATTGTTTCGAGTTCTGCATTGGTAAGCCTGTATTCAGGGACATAACCTTGTACGCCTGTGATTGCTGCCTTTATATTGCTCATAGAATGTTTATTTCCGATCAAATTATCAATAACATGTAACAGATGACCATCAAAAGTTAATCGCCAAAGTTACAGGTTTTTGTCAGATCAAAAACTGAAATACATTTTTTTAGTGGGGTGATTTGACTCAATAATAGTACAGTTTTCTGATAAAATTGCCATATAACAAAGAAAGGGGCTAAAGCCCCTAGTATTAATCCAGATTGAGAATGATTGACGATTAAGCCAATACCTCTTTCTCCATTACCACATTTCCTTTGTAGTAAAGTTTTCCTTCGTGCCAGAATGCTCTATGAGGCATGTGGAATTCACCTGTTGTAGGACATACAACCAATTGCTTAGCAGTAGCTTTATAGTGAGTTCTTCTTTTGTCTCTTCTCTGCTTCGATATTTTTCTTTTAGGATGCGCCATTGCTATCTTCTTTAATTATTGTATTCGTTATTTTTTTATTTCTTTCAATTTTGCCCAACGAGGATCTACTTCCTCTGTAGTTGAACTATCAATATCTTCTTCGTTCTCATCATAAGACGAATAAATCATTTCATTGGTCTCGTCATCTTCAACTTCATCTTGCTCAAACCTAGGATGAAGTCTCTTCATTGGAATAGCTAGCCCAATGAACTCGTAAATGTACTGCGCAAGATTGATGCGCTGCTCCCCATTAGGAATAGTGACGATCTCATCACTTAATTCCTTCCATTCATCACCATATTTGAATATGATATCATCATTAGTATCAAGATGATGATCATAATCTTCCAAACTACGATCACAAGTCACTTTGACTGACCCCTTTACTTGGATATTAGTCTCAATCATCGTTTCGCTCTTTCGAAGCTTAACGATGACGTTCGCTCTACCATCTGAGGCTAGACTTTCTTCAAATTCTTCGAAAAACGAAGAATCCACTTCAAAAACATAATCATGCGTAGCATTACTAAGTTTGAAGATGTCAATGTTATAAGCATTCAGTCTATTCACAGCGGCACTCCTTAATTCAAGATCGCAAATTTAGGAATATAATTTCAATAAATAAAAATGATTGTGAAAGATTCGTGAATAATTAAACTAGTCTCTGGTGTATTCAGCGATTTCGTTTCTGTTTTTCACAATATCCAGTGCCGTATATATGGCTTGACGCATAGATTGTTCACTGGCTTTATTTTGTCCAGCGATGTCGTAAGCCGTTCCATGATCCGGAGAAGTTCTCACGGCTGAGAGGCCAGCGGTGAAATTTACACCAGATTCGAAAGCGATTGTTTTGAATGGGATGAGCCCCTGATCGTGATACATCGCCAGCACTGCATCATATTTTTGATAAGTACCGGTGCCAAAAAAACCATCAGCTGGAAATGGCCCAAAACATAGATCACCTTTATCTCTAAATTTCTCAATTACCGGGAGTATAATATCTTTATCCTCATCGCCCAACAATCCCTCTTCACCTGCGTGAGGGTTGAGTCCTAATATCGCCACTTTAGGCTTTGTGATCCCAAAATCCTTCTTCAAAGTAGTAATTAGAATTTTCAGTTTGTTCTCTACTCGCTCTTTGGTGATTGCTGCGCTGACATCTTTGATAGGAATGTGACCGGTGACTACAGCTACTCTGATATCTTCACTACACAGTAGCATTAAGCTATCTTTTGCCTCTAATACTTCTGTGAAGTACTCTGTATGACCAGCGAATTTGAATTCTTCACTTTGAATATTATGTTTGTTGATTGGAGCAGTCACCACGGCATCTATCTTGCCATCTTTAAGGTCTTTGGTAGCAGCTTCTATCGATTTGAAGGCAGCATTTCCAGCCTCTTTAGTAGAGATGCCAGGGGTGATTTCAATGGTTTCCTCCCAACAGTTGATAACATTGATTTTTTTCTGATTAAAACTTTCCTGTTCTCTTACTTGGGAGTAATTGAAGCTTTCTAGTTCAAGCGCTTTTTTATAATATGACAAAGTCTTAGTAGAACCATAGATCACAGGGGTAATGTGATTATTTATATTAGGGTTTTCTAGTGCCTTAATAATTACTTCTGGACCTATACCGTTGATGTCTCCTATAGTGATTCCGATGATTGGTTTTCTATATTCTTTGCTCATTTATTTACTACTTAGTGGTGCGAAAGGTACTGATTCGCTTTTCCTGTTCCAACATATTATGAGTCAATTACAATCGATGATAATTGATGAATGATCTTCATTAGTTTAGACTTAATTTTTCAGTTCTGAGAATATATCAAGCGTACGTTATATATTTACCAATCGATAAAAAAGTCAAACAATATGGCTAGACAAGTAAGAGCTAAGAAACATTTAGGACAACACTTTCTCAATGATGAGTCTATTGCGATGGATATTGTGAAGGGGCTCACCTCACACCGTAATTATGATAAAGTGTTGGAGATTGGTCCTGGAATGGGTGTTCTCACTAAATACTTACTTGATAATAAGCAGTATGAGACTAATGTTATAGATATTGACACTGAGTCAATTACTTATTTGAATAAAACTTTTCCGCAACTCGAAGGTAAAATTATTTCTGGTGATTTCTTGAAGATGAATCTGGAGGAGCGATTAGGTGAGAACTATGCAATAATTGGTAATTTCCCATACAATATATCTTCTCAGATATTTTTCAAAGTTCTAGATGACAGAGCTAAAGTACCTGAGATAGTCTGCATGCTTCAAAAAGAAGTAGCAGAACGATTGGCATCTCCACCAGGCAATAAGAGCTACGGAATTTTGAGTGTATTACTTCAGGCATATTACAAGATTGAGTATTTGTTCACCGTTGAGCCAGAAAAATTCAATCCACCACCAAAAGTTAGATCGGGGGTTATACGACTAAAGAGGAATGACGTTGCCAGCTTAGACTGTGATGAAAAATTATTCAGAAGAGTTGTGAAGCAGGGATTTCAAAACCGAAGGAAAACATTGCGTAATTCACTCAAGCCATTAAATTTGCCAGAAGAGGTTCAAGAAATGGAGCTACTTAATAAGCGAGCAGAACAGCTATCCGTAAATGATTTTGTTGGACTATCTCAAGATATCACCAAGTGGAGCAAGTAACACAATTTGAGCTATCTAAAGAATATCTAGAGCGTTTCGAAGCTGCTTTGGAAGGAAAGGATACTGCATTTATAGTAGAATCCTTGGACGGTGTCATGCCTGCTGATATTTCAGCCTTATTAAATGAGTTTGATACAGAAGAATCAAAATACGTGGTCGACCTTCTCGATAAAGAAGTAGGAGCGGAGATAATCAAAGACCTAGATGAAGACATCAGAGAGAAATTTCTAAAGTCTTTTGCAGCAAGTGAGATCGCAGGATTTATAGACAATCTTGACTCAGATGATGGCGTGGATATTCTTAACGAGCTTCCTTTGCAGCTTAGAGAAGAGGTGATTTCTTATATAGAGAACAAAGAAAAAGAAATTTACATCCTTGATTTGCTTCGCTATGAAGATGATGTAGCAGGCGGACTGATGGCTAAGGAGCTCATCAAAGCCAATCTCAATTGGACAGTAGTCCAATGCATAGAGGAGATAAGAAGACAAGCTGAGAATGTAGAGAAGCTGTATTCCATGTATGTCGTAGATGAATCAGACAAGCTGCTTGGGAGAGTCTCTTTAAAACGGATAATCTTAGCAGAAGACCATACCAAGATCTCCGATATATTTGAGGAAGATGTGATTTCTGTTGAGACATTTGTTGAGCAAGAGGAAGTGGCTAACATCATGCAGAAGTATGATCTTGATGCTGTGCCCGTTGTGAATGTGCATGGAAAACTATTGGGTAGAATCACCATTGATGATATCGTGGATGTAATCACTGATACTGCAGAAGAGGAACGTCAGTTGATGTCAGGGATCTCACAAGATGTAGAGGAAGATGACAGTATTTGGATGTTGACCAGAGCACGATTGCCATGGTTGATTGTAGGTGTTTTCGGTGGATTAGTAAGTAGCTTACTTATGGATTCATTCCAAGCAGATCTGAGTAAGTCATTAGCAATAGCCTTTTTCGTACCTTTGATAATGGCCACGGGTGGCAATGTAGGCATTCAATCATCTTCGATTGTGGTTCAAACTTTGGCAAACCCTTCAGCTTTTGAAGATAGTATATTCAAAAGACTTATAAAGGTATTATTGGTAGCCTTACTCAATGGAATTGTGCTAGCAGGTTTGGTGATGTTAGCAATGTACTTTTCAATAGATGACTTGAAGTTAGGAATGATAGTTGCCTCGGCATTGTTCTGTGTCGTATTGGTAGCGTCCTTTATGGGGACTATCACACCAATAGTACTTGATAGATTCGGGATCAATCCAGCATTAGCTTCTGGTCCATTTATCACCACCACCAATGATATTTTGGGTTTGGCAATTTACTTCATGATCGTACATTTTTTGATGTGATGTCTAAGAATCTAAAGTGTTTAATAGTAGATGAAATGCATGAAAGTGTAGTCGGTCTACTCAAGGAAATCAATGTTATCCCGGTTTATAAGCCAGATATTTCTCGTGAAGAAATCATTGAGCAAATAGTCGATTTTGAAATTCTATTCATTAGAAGTAAAACTAAGGTAGACCGTTCACTGCTTGCCAAAGCATCTAAATTGAAGATTGTCGGGAGAGCAGGAGCTGGTATTGATAATTTAGACGAAGTATATCTAGCAGATAAAGGGATTCAAATAATCAATGCGCCAGAAGGTAATAAAGATGCTGTAGGTGAACAAACTATAGCAATGTTACTATCGCTAATGCATAATGTGGTCAAGTCCCATTTAGAAGTGACTAGAGGAAAGTGGGATAGAGAAGGGAATAGAGGCGTAGAGTTATCTGGGAAGATCGTGGGGATTATTGGGTATGGTAATATGGGTAAAGCAGTTGCGCAAAGACTTTCTTCTTTTGGTTGCACCGTGTTGGCATATGATAAATACCTCATTGATTATCAGGATCAATATTGTCAGGCAGTTAGTTTACAAACAATTTTCAATTCCGCAGATATATTGAGCTTACATGTGCCGCTGATTGATGAAACGTATGGTTGGGTTGATGATGATTTTTTCAATAAGTTTAAAAAGCCAATATACTTTCTTAATCTATCTAGAGGAGAAATAGTTGTTCTACCCTCTTTAGTGAATGCTATAAAATGCAATGAAGTAAAAGCTGCGGCACTTGATGTGTTGCAAAATGAAAAGCTTAATACATTAAACAAAGAACAGCAAGAGTGTTTCGACTTCCTGTCCTCATCAAGCAATGTGATATTGACACCACATATTGGTGGGTGGTCTCATGAGTCTTATTTCAAAATAAATCAGGTGCTGATTAATAAGCTATATCAACTGATTAATACCTGATGTAAGATTTGGTAAGTGAAAACACCGAACATGCTTTTCTTTTGTACCAACTTTGCCTATTATTAGATTAACCTTACTTACCATTAATGAAGTTCAAAGAACGGATTGCTAAATTAAAAGTTCGATTTGACTACATAATAGAACGTCCCATATTGACATCCTCTATTGTGTTGGCAATGCTAGCTGTTGTCGTTTTAGGATTGAGCTTGCCTTATTATCTTGAAAACTTCCACGGGTTTGTAGGCCAAATTTTAGCTGAAGCACATGGTATGCTTTTCGATATTGCCGTTATCGGTATTCTGATATTTTGGCTCAACAAGAATGGTGAGAAACGTCAGAGAATCAGAACGTATAAAGATGAAATCGATGATTTTAGATTGTGGGAATCAGAGGAAGCAGCATTTCGGACAGTGGGTAATATTAAGCGGCTAAATCGTCACGAAATTAATGAGATCAATTTAGTGAATAGCTATCTGGCGAAAACAAATCTAAACTATGTAAATCTTAAAGATTCAAATCTAAATTCTGCAGATCTGAGTAATTCTTTTTTGATAGAAACTAATTTAGCCAACACCCGTCTGAATCAAACTAATTTAGAAAACTCCAATGTCAATCAGGCTAATATGGAAGGGGCTTATGCCAGTGGGGCTAATTTTAAAGACGCCTATTTGATTAAGGCAAATTTGCAGGGGGCATTTTTAATTAAGACAAGCTTTGTTAATGCTTTCCTCATGGAGGCAGATATGAGAGGAAGCTATCTAACAGGTACTGATTTTGAAAATGCTAGTCTCTATAAAGCCGATCTAAGGGAGGCTAAAGGACTCACAATTGATCAACTCAAACAAGCCAAAACACTCTACTTAGCTAAATTCGATGATGATATTATGAAACAGCTCAAAGAACAAACTCCTGAGCTAGTTGGAGAGTAATTAGATCATTTTATGGTAAACACTTGCATTGAGTAGGGTCAATGCATTATTTTTGCAAGTAAGTAACAAAACGGCTTCAATATCGAAGCCGTTATTTTGTTTTTATAGACTAGAAAGATTAAACATATATAGAATGGGGAAATTATCATACTACACAGAGGAAGGCCTAAACAAGCTCAAAGCTGAGTTGAACGATTTGACGACCAGAGGTCGTACTGATATTTCTAAACAAATAGCAGAAGCTAGGGATAAAGGTGATTTGAGTGAGAATGCTGAATATGATGCTGCAAAGGATGCACAAGGTCATTTAGAAGCAAAAATTTCTCAATTAGAAGTGGTTGTAGGCAATGCAAGAGTGATAGATGAGTCAACGATAGATACATCTAAAGTCTCCATTCTTTCTACAGTGAAAATTAAGAACCCGAAAAATGGGATGGAATTCACATACACTTTGGTAGCAGAAGAGGAAGCTGACTTGAAACTGGGTAAGATATCTGTCGATTCACCAATAGGAAAGGGATTGCTAGGTAAAAAACCAAAGGATAAGGCAAAGATTGTTACTCCAGGAGGAAACATTGAATTTGAGATATTGGAAATCGGACTTTAATAATTAACACAATGAGTAGTATTTTCACAAAAATCATCAACCGAGAAATACAGGGCCATATTATTGCTGAGGATGCTAATTTTATTGCTTTTTTGGATGTCAGTCCTCTCGTAGCTGGACATACTTTGGTCGTGCCTAAGGAGGAAGTTGATTATATTTTTGATTTGGAAGATGAAACACTTTCCGCACTTAATATCTTTGCAAAGAAAGTGTCTAAAGCTGTGAAAGAAGCCATTCCTTGCAAAAGGGTTGGTGTTGCCGTGATTGGGCTTGAAGTCCCCCATACACACGTACACTTAGTGCCTCTCAATACGATGGATGATATTAATTTCACAAGGCCCAAACTAAGTCCTTCGAAAGAAGAGTTGGCTGAAGTCGCGTCAAAAATTAAAGCAAAATTACAATAAGATCTTTCAGACTGGTTACTTAACTCTTCCTGGATTATCACTCAAAAAGGACTTCCAACTCTTTTTGCCAGACACCACATTTCCCTGCTGGAAGTGGTGGCAAATTGCAACACCTAATGCATCTGTTGCATCCAATAATTTTGGTATTTCTTTGAAGTTAAGTAATGTCTTAAGCATGCTGGCTACCTGTTCCTTCGATGCATTTCCATTACCAGTGACAGATTGTTTCACCTTTTTAGGGGCATATTCTGTTATCGGAATTTCTCTAGACAAGGCAGCAGCCATGGCCACTCCTTGAGCTCGCCCAAGTTTTAGCATTGATTGTACATTCTTACCGAAAAATGGTGCTTCAAGAGCAACTTCATCAGGATGATAGTCATCGATAAGGCTTAGTACACGGTCAAAAATTTTCTTAAGTTTCAGCTCATGAGTGCCATACTTACTCAGATGAATGACTCCAAACTGGATCAAAGTAAGCTCTTGGCCCTTAGTTGCGATTAGCCCGTATCCCATTACTGAAGTTCCTGGGTCAATCCCTAGAATGATTTGTTCCTTTTTTTGTTTGACAGACATTCGGATAATTAACTTTTGATCGGTGGATTGATGATTTTAATATTTATTTTTAGCTGCTTTGCAATATAAACAGATGGGTCAAGAAAAAACAACTAGAAGTAAATACAAGTGGATCGCTTTTGTGAAAGCACTGGTCTTAGTAGCTACTCTTTGGCTAATATTTGGAAAATTATCAAACAAGGATAGCCTTGGGCAGGGATTGATTGAAGCTCTTGCAAAAATAATGGACTATTCAACGCTTGGGATCTTGTCGTTGGTGGTAATACTAATGCCCCTCAATTGGTTTCTCGAAGCTGAGAAATGGAAGTTGTTGGCTCGACCCATCAGTGAAATAACCTTAAAAGAAGCATTTGGAGGAGTCCTTGCAGGATTAACTCTGGGATTCGTTACGCCACAGGCTGTAGGTGATTATGCTGGAAGATTACTGAGTATTAAAGGAGAGAATAAAGGGAAACTTATAGGGAATGTCTGGCTTGGAAATGCCACGCAAATGTCCGTAACCATATTGTTTGGTGCTGTTGGAGTTTGGATTTTCATTCAGTCGTCTGAATTACAGTTTTCTTTGATTAATTCTTTCTGGTGGATTGGAGTGCTTTTGATAATAGCTGTCATAGCAATACTCTACACTTCGAAAGTGAAAATATTTGGTGAACGCTTAGTTTATTACTTCGACTTGGTAGGAAAGTATCCGACTAAGGATTACATATTCTTATTTTTGCTGTCGCTGTCACGGTATTTGGTGTTTTCATTTCAGTTTTATCTTATTCTGAATCTTTTCAAGATACCGTTATCTCCATTGACATTATTCGGAGGTATAAGCTGGATGTTTTTGATTAAATCAATTGTTCCTTCATTCAATTTTATGAGTGATCTAGGAGTTAGAGAATTGTCTGTACTTACCTTTTTCGAAGTATATCAAGTTTCTCAACCGGCAGTATTGGCAAGTAGTTTATTATTGTGGATGATTAACATTCTCATACCTGTATTGATTGGGCTTTACTTTATGATCAGACTTAAGGTTAATTCAAATAGATGATAGTTCTATTTCTCTTATTTGGAGGACTTTATATGGTTTTCCTAATTATAACAATCGTCTCTTGGCATGCTATCCAGCCCCTAAAGATGATCGATGAAAAAGAGCGGGGCCTTTCCGTTTCAGTGATTATTCCTGTTCGCAATGAAGAACGTAATATTGGAAAACTTCTGGCTGAAATCGAAAGTCAAATCTATCCTAAAGAAAATTTAGAGATATTAGTCGTCAATGATCACTCTACAGATAGGAGTGTTAACGCTATTAATGGATCTATCCAAGGATCAACCTCCACTATTAAATTGATCAATCTCTCCGATGGAAAAGCAGGGAAAAAGAGTGCACTTTCTGCAGGTATCAATCAGGCAAATGGTGAAATTATTATCACAATAGATGGGGATTGCTCAGTAGGAAAAAATTGGGTGGGAAGTATGGCTTCTACCTTCGAAGATGAGGTCCAAATGGCTTTTGGACCAGTAGCTATTTCAACTCAAAGTTTCTTCGATAAGTTGCAAATGATAGATTTTTCAGCTCTGATTGGCGTAGGGGCAGCTACTTGGCAGCTCGGAATGTCAGGGATGTGCAACGGAGCAAACTTGGCTTTTCGAAAAAATGCATTTGAGGCATGTCATGGGTATGCAGGATCAGAACAACACCCTTCCGGTGATGATGAGTTCCTTATGCGAAAAATGCACGAGGCTTATCCAAAGGGTATTCGATTCGTGAAAAGTACAGAGGCAGTAGTATTTACAGAACCACAACCATCTCTTCGAGATTTTATAAACCAGCGGATTCGATGGGCTGGGAAATGGAAGCTTCATAAAGATTGGAACACGAAAATGATGGCGCTTTTTATGTTCGTGTTTTACGCACTTTTGATAGGGGTGAGCATTTACTCATCTCTTGAACAAGAGAATCTTCTTTTAGTTGGTTCCATATGGGGGTTGAAGTGGGTTCTGGATGTGCTATTAGTGAAAAGCGTACTGAAACTGAGTGATCAAAAAGTATGCATTGCTGCAAGTTTGTTATTATCCTTAGTATACCCATTTTATACATTTGGTATTGGGATAAGCACAATAAATTATACTTTTGAGTGGAAAGGACGAAAGTATTAATGCTGGCTAACAGCTTATGTACAGTTTGTCATAATAGATAAGAATAGATGCAACTTAGAATTACTTTATTATTGATTGGGGTTTTGTTAACAGCGACTTCATTTGCTCAATTGAACAATGATATGCTCAAACAAACCTATGTCATCGAGCCACAAGATTCTAATACCCTATGGATGGGAGTAAGGGCACTTGGTTTCAATAAGAATAACGAATACACCAATGATATTGCAGACGGCTATACACTTTTTGGATACCAAATCAGTCCTTATTTGGCGTATAGAGCAGGCGAACATGTGCGAATAGATATAGGTGTTTTCTTGCAGCAGGATTTTGGCAATGATGAATATACCTCTGTGCTACCTACTTTCTCTATCAAGTACAACGATGGAGGACATTATATTGTATTTGGATCATTGGAAAACGCTTATAATCACAATTTGATAGAGCCACTTTATGACTTTGAAAAGGGATTAATTGACAGACTGGAGTACGGACTTCAAGGAGTATTCAATAGAGCGAATTGGGACTTGGATGTCTGGTTGAGTTGGGAGAAAATGATCTATCCAAATGATCCTAATCAAGAAGAACTCGTTGGAGGTGTATCATACAATTACTACCTGAAAAAGACAGATGAAGTTCAATGGAGCATCCCAGTCCAATTAATAGTATATCATAAGGGAGGTCAAATTGATTTAAATCCAAACCCACTAGTCACAACAACTAATTTGGCACTTGGGGTGTCTTATGAAAAAGCACTTAGTGGCAAGCTATCATCCTGGGGTATGGATCATTACTATGTTGGGTCTAAAGATTTTTCGAATACTTCAGCTACAGTCTTCGAGAGTGGCAATGCTCTATACCTCAATACTACTTTGAAAATGAAGTCAGGGTTGGAATTTCAAGGGAGTTACTGGAATGGTAATGGGTATGAGTCAATTCAAGGAGGAAAACTGTATTCCTCAGTATCTTCGACCGTAAAAACAGCTAACACTATTGAAAAGAACAGATCACTTTTGATCCTGAGATGTTTGATCAATAAGAAAATAGCCAATGGTCTAGATGTTTCCATTCGTTTTGAACCACTTTATGATTTAGGTAATGGTGTTTTTGAGTTTTCTCACGGCATGCACCTAAGTTTTACACCAGAAGTGTTTCTTACTAAAATCAAAAATGTCCGATATTAGATGTTAAAGAAAGGATTGTTTGGGTTGTTTATCGTGTTTGTTGTAGTTGCTTTCTGGCAGCGAACATTGATATATTATGGCTATGTACAAGCAAAGGGGCAGCTGCAAATAGTATGGGGTGCGCGGCCAGTTCAAGATTATTTAGATGACGTGAATACACCAGATTCTATTCGTCAAAAATTATTTTTAGTAAATAAGATTAAAAAATATGCAGTAGATAGTTTGGGCATCACTCCATCCAATAACTATTCCTCAATGTACGATCAACAAGGTAAACCGCTAATGTGGGTAGTGACCGCTAGTCAGCCTTTTGCTTTGGAACCCCATACTTGGAATTTTCCAATAGTCGGTAGCTTTCCTTATCAAGGTTTTTTTGATTCCAAGATGGCTGTGAAAGAGAGAGATCGTCTTCTGTCGGATGGATTGGATGCTGGGATAAGAAATGCAGGAGGCTGGTCAACTTTAGGCTGGCTAGAAGACCCTATACTGAGTGAGATGCTCAAAAGAAATGAAGGACAACTAGCAGAACTTATTATCCATGAACTAACTCATTTTACACTATTCGTGAAAGACAGCGTTCGATTCAATGAAAATCTAGCATCATTTGTCGGTAAGCAAGGTGCTATCAAATTTCTGAAAGATGAATTTGGTGAAGAGTCCAGCGAATTGAAGACTTACTTAGGAAGTGAAAATGACTATGATTTATTTGTAAAGCATTTTATTGATGGAGCAAAATTACTGGATGGTTTATATAAGTCATTTGATCAAAGCTTACCAACATCTAAAAAATTGATACTGAAAAAGACTCTGATTCAGGATATCGTGATTAATGTTGATACGATTACGTTCTCTCAACCTGAAAAATATCATCATATTCTAAATAGTGATGAGGTTAATAATACCTTCTTCTTATCCTATATTAGATATCGTAGTAAACAAGGTGTTTTTCTGGAAGAGTTTTTGAATATATTTGGTAGTGATGTAACTAGATATATTGCATATTATAAGTCGAAATACCCAGTATAATTAATGAGAATAATAAGGTTCATATTACAAATGATATTGCCCTGCTTATACACAGGTGTGTCATGTGTCTTTGCTCAAAATAATACAGTTCCTTTTAGACCGGGGGAACAAATACAATACAAAATTCATTATGGTTTTGTCAACGCGGCAGAGGCAGTGATGAAAATCCAACCTCAATATGAGCTGATTGATGGCGAAGAATGCTATTCAATAGTTGTTCAAGGACGAACGGCAGGGATGTTCGATTTATTCATGAGAGTTCGAGATGAGTTTGGCACTTACCTTGACAAGGATCTCCTTGTGCCCAGGAAGTTCTATCGTAAAATAGAGGAAGGAAGATATCGTAAGCACGAAGTGGTAGATTTTGATGTGGAGAATAAAAAAGCAACTGTTAGGAATTATATCGACAAGAAAAAAAAATGGAAAGACCCTAAAGAGTTTGAAATATCTCCAGAAGCACAAGATTTGGTCAGTGGCTATTATTATCTAAGGACAGTGAATTTTGACAACTATATCGAAGGGGATACAATTCAACTTAAAGTCTTTTTTGATGACGAAAGCACCATTTTTAAGATGCTTTATGTCGGTAAAGAAACTTTGAAGACTAAAATAGGGAAATATAGAGCATTGATCATATCACCTATTATGCCCGAGAATTCTTTGTTTGACGGAGAAGATGCTATTCGAGTATGGCTGTCAGATGATAAAGATAAGATACCTTTAAAAGTTAAAGCAAAAATGTTTATCGGAGCACTCGAGATTGACATAAAAAAATTCAAAAGGGGAGCTAAGTAGTTTCATTATTATCAAATTGTTAAATTGTAAGGTTCTGTTTTTAATAGGATAGAGATTATATACTTTTATCTAAGAATAGAGAATGAATGGGAAGCCAACAGAGGAAAATATTAGTTGTAGATGACGAAGAGGTAATCTTGGAATTGCTTCAGTACAACTTAGAAAAAGAAGGATATCAAGTATTCACAGCAGGCAATGGTGTGGATGCTGTTCAAATTGCCAAAGAGCAATTGCCAGAGTTAATACTTATGGATATCATGATGCCGGGACAAGATGGTGTAGAAACTTGTCGTCAGATACGAAGTATTGATACTTTGTCTGAAGTGTTTGTAATATTCTTAACTGCGCGATCAGAGGAGTATTCTGAGATTGCAGCATTTGAAGTTGGAGCAGATGACTACATTACTAAACCAATAAAACCGCGGGCATTGATGAGTAGAATCGGAGCTTTCTATCGAAGAGGAAGCAGCGCTAATGCAGCGAAAGATCAGCTCACTCTTAGAGAACTTCATATAGATAGAACCAGCTACACAGTCAAAGTAGAAGGGAAAGAAGTAGTGCTTCCAAAAAAAGAATTTGAGTTATTGTATTTCCTTATGAAGAACCCGAATAAGGTTTTCAATAGAGACGAATTGCTTCAAAATATTTGGGGTACTGATGTTTATGTGTTGGCACGTACTGTGGATGTCCATATCCGTAAGATTAGAGAGAAGGTTGGTGAAGACTATATCAAAACGATTAAAGGTGTTGGGTATAAGTTCAACTCTTAATATTGTTTGAAGTCTTCAAGAACCATATCCTTATTACTTTCCACACTAGTTTCCATACTTGTCTCAGGAATACTTTACGCAATTGACTTAATATTGGCTAATCAGATAGTTTATAGCTTCTTGATTACATATCTCGTGACATCTATTGTCACTTACTTGGTTATCGAGCATCTGGTATATCGTGATGTACATGAGGTCGTAAGGTTATTCGAGGAATTAAAAAAAGGATCAAGAGTTGAAGAGGTAGAGATCAATCGCAAGAAGTTTAGACTTCGAACATTTAAAAAATTATACAAGGGAATTTATAGTCACATATTGTCTAAGCAATATCAAATCGATGAAATGACCCGCATGGCAGCTTTTCGCAAGGAGTTCATCGCAGATGTATCTCACGAGTTGAAGACTCCAATATTCGCTGCCCAGGGATTTGTACATACGCTATTAGATGGCGCGGTTGAAGATGAGAATGTTCGTACTCGTTTTTTGCAAAAAGCAGCAAAGAGTTTGGATGGATTAGATGTATTAGTACATGATCTACTCACGCTTTCTCACATCGAAATTGGAGAAACCAAAATGCAGTTCGAATACTTTGATATTAAGGGACTTGCAGAAGAGGTATTGGAGCAGTTTGAAAGTAAAAGAGGTAATAGGAAACTAGAGTTGATTGTTAAAAACACTAGTGATCAACCTCAAATAGTGTATGCGGACTGGTTGAGGATAAAGCAAGTGCTGAATAATTTGGTATCCAATGGTATAAAGTATTCCAAAGAAGATGGGAGTGTGCAGTTGATGTTGGAGGAAGTTCAAGACGTCACATACATATCTGTGCAAGACAATGGAGAAGGAATTCCGGCCGAAGACTTGAAGCGTGTTTTTGAGCGATTTTACCGCGTTGATAAAAGCAGGTCACGCGAGAAAGGGGGTACAGGTTTGGGGCTAGCGATTGTCAAGCATATCGTTGAAGGACATCATAGCAAAATGCAATTGGAGAGTGTTGAAGGGGAAGGTTCTTTGTTTAAATTCTCCTTACCTAGAGGGAAAGATAAATTAGAATCAAAGTAGTGCTGTAAATCGCTACTGACCTCTTACCTTTGTCGCCATGAAAAAAATCAAATTTTCTGACCTCATCATATTCGAAAATAATGACTTTATCTTGGTCAATAAGCCAGCTTTCGTATCCACATTGGCTGATCGCAATGATAAGACTAATGTCAGTGATATGGCGAAGGAATATAGTGATGATGCACAAGTGTGTCATCGGTTAGATAAAGAAACTTCTGGTGTATTGGCTATTGCTAAGAACCCTGAAGCTTATCGACATTTATCTATGCAGTTCGAAAGGCGTGAAGTGACGAAAGAGTATCATGCCGTTGTAGATGGCATTCATCAATTTCAAAACACGCTAGTTGATGAGGCTTTGGTAACGAAGGGGAATGGGCAAGTGAAGATTAATAAATCAGATGGTAAGCAAGCCACTACTTATTTTACTACGACCAAAGCCTACCGAAATCATTCATTGATTAGTTGTAAGCCTATCACGGGTAGGATGCATCAAATACGTGCACACCTTGCACACTTAGGAGCTCCGATTACTGGGGATAATCTTTATGGTGGTAAAATGTTCTACTTATCTTCATTGAAGAAGAACTACCGTTTGAAGAAATTCACAGACGAACAGCCATTAATTAGGAGATTTGCATTGCATGCACATTCACTGGAATTTAATTTATTAAATGGGGAGAAATTGAAGGTAGAAGCTCCTTATCTCAAAGATATGCGTGTATTGGTTAGTCAATTGGAAAAGAATGTTTGACCATCACTTACTTTTCAATAAAATATTCAAGGGAGTGTTGTGTTTCAAAAAATAAGCAGTTACCTTTGTGTCCCTTTTTGAGGGGAATATATTATATTATTATTTATTAAAGATAATTAGAGTGGATACTTTAAGTTATAAAACCATTTCAGCCAAAAGTGCATCAGTTAATAAGAACTGGGTAATAGTAGATGCTGATTCAAAAGTGTTGGGTAGGTTAGCAAGTGAAATTGCTAAGACGATCAACGGAAAATACAAGCCAGACTTCAGTCCACATGTGGACAACGGTGACAATGTTATTGTTCTTAATGCGGACAAAATAAAGTTAACGGGAAAGAAATGGACAGATAAAGTGTATGTATCGCATACAGGATATCCTGGTGGTCAAAAAGAGACTACGCCAAACCAATTGAAAGCCAAGTCTTCTACATTGTTAGTAGAAAGAGCTGTTAGAGGTATGTTGCCGAAAAACAGAATTGGAAGACAATTGTTCAAAAACTTGTACGTATATGAAGGAGCTGAGCATCCACATGAGGCGCAGCAACCAAAAGAATTAAAATTATAAGTATCAATGGAAGTAATTAACACAATTGGTAGAAGAAAGACGTCTGTTGCACGTATTTACATGACCGCTGGAAAAGGCGAGATAAAAGTGAATAATAAGTCAATGGATACTTATTTCCCTACAGAGATATTGAGAACTATTGTACAACAGCCTCTTGCGAAAGTTGATGTTGTAGGAAACTTTGATATCAAAGTAAATGTAGATGGAGGAGGAGTTTCTGGACAAGCTGAAGCAATTAGATTGGCGATCTCTAGAGCACTTTGTGAAGTTGATGCAGAATACAGAGGCCCACTTAAAAGTGAAGGATTCTTGACAAGAGATCCAAGAATGGTGGAACGTAAGAAGCCGGGTAGAAGAAAAGCGAGAGCATCTTTCCAGTTCAGTAAACGTTAATATTACAGCGTGCGGTTGTACGCTTTATTATATTTTTATAAATAAATTAAGTTAATGGCTAACAAATTAGAGTACAAAGACTTACTAGATGCTGGTGTTCATTTTGGACACTTAACGAGAAAGTGGGATCCCCGTATGGCTCCATACATCTTCATGGAGAAGAATGGTATCCACATTATCGATTTGAATAAAACACTTGGGTGCCTTGAAGAAGCATCTAATGCACTCAAGAGCGTGGTCAAATCAGGAAGAAAAATAATGTTCGTTGCTACTAAAAAGCAAGCAAAGGATATTGTTGCTGAAGAAGCAAAAAGGTTAAACATGCCTTACGTAACTGAAAGATGGTTAGGTGGGATGTTGACTAACTTTGCGACAATGAGAAAGTCTTTGAAAAAGATTTCTTCTATTGAAAAGATGATGAAAGATGAGTCTTACACCAACTTGGCAAAGAGAGAGAGATTGATGAAGACTAGGGAAAAAGAAAAGTTAGAGCGTATCCTTGGTGGTATCCTTGACTTGACGAGACTTCCTGCAGCACTTTTCGTAATTGATATGAAGAAAGAACATATCGCAGTAAAAGAAGCTAAGAAGTTGAATATCCCAGTATTTGCTATGGTAGATACGAACTCAGATCCTACAGGAGCTGACTTCCCAATTCCGGCTAATGATGATGCTTTCAAATCAATTTCATTGATCACTAACTACATTGGTGGTGTCATCGAAGAAGGGTTGAATGAGCGTAAGAAGGATAAGGAAGAAGCACAATTGAAGAAAGACGAGGAAGCTAAGAAGCAAGTTGATGCGAAAGCAGAAACTGCGGAAGCGGCACCTGTAGAAGCAGCACCTGCTGAAACTACTACCACTGAAGCGACTCCAGAAAAATAATATTTATTCTATATTGAGTAGATTTACAAAATTGAACACTGGTCTGACTGGTGTTCAATTTTTGTTAGATACCATATTAAATACGAATTTTAAAAATCAATAAAGTTATGGCAATTACAGCACAAGAAGTTAACAAACTAAGACAAATGACCGGAGCAGGGATGATGGACTGCAAAAAAGCTTTAACAGAAGCAAATGGTGATTTTGACGCTGCAATAGATTTACTAAGAAAAAAAGGACAAAAAGTGTCTGCATCAAGAGCAGATAGAGAGACTTCTGAAGGATCAATTTTTGTTAAAACTAATGAAGATAGCTCTGAAGCAGTTTTGATAGCATTTACTTGTGAGACTGACTTCGTAGCAAAAAATGATGCTTTTGTTGAATTGGGAAATGCTATCGTTGAAAGTGCATTTGAATCTAAAGCGACTAGCGTAGAGGAATTAATGAACAATAAAATTGGTGATTTGACTGTCGCTGATAAAATTGTTGATATGGTTGGTAAGATTGGTGAAAAATTAGTTGTATCTGAAATGATTACAATGAAAGGAGAAACCGTTGTTCCTTATATCCATGCTGGAAGTAAGCTAGGTGTATTAGTGGAATTGAAAGGTGTGAATGGAGCTGACGTAACTGCTGCTGGTAAAGACGTTGGAATGCAAATTGCAGCAATGAACCCAGTATCTGTCGATTCTAGTGAAGTGGCGCAAGAGGTGATAGACAAAGAGTTGCAGATAGGTAGACAGCAAGCAATTGAAGAAGGTAAGCCTGAACAAATTATTGAAAAGATTGCCCAGGGTAAATTGAATAAATTCTTCAAAGACAATACTTTGATGGCGCAACCATTCGTGAAAGATAGTTCTTTGACAGTGGAAAAATATTTAGATAGCGTAACTAGTGGATTAACTGTATCCTCTTTTAAGAGAGTTGCTATCGGTTAACTTATCATAGACAAAAAAAAACGAAGCCCGATCGGTTACCCGGTTGGGCTTTTTTGTTATTTAGTTGTGATGCAGTCAAAATTTATTTATATTTGACGTACTACTGTTGCTAGTAATCACTTAGAATAAAGAATTATGAAGTCAAGATTGTTAATAGTTGCGATATTTGCATTAGGCCTTTCTGCTTGTACTCAGTACACATGCCCAACCTATGGGAAGAAAGACACTAAAAAGCAAGAAGTGAAGGAGCAATTGCAGAAAGAAAGTATCTAATATTTTATTTGATATCAGCATATTTACTAACGTCTTCTGCAGTGATTTCATCATTGCACATTATTACGAGTCTTTCTACTACATTTCTTAGCTCTCGAATATTCCCAGTCCATTCGGACTTTTGAAGAGTTGATATAGCCTCAGTTGTAGCATATTTGGGTTTTGTCCCATATTCACCTGCAATATCTTCTAAGAACTTATCAACCAAAATTGGAATATCTTCTTTACGATCCTTCAATGGAGGAACACTAATCAATATTACACCGAGGCGATGATATAGATCTTCTCTGAATCTGTTATTGTTAATCTCTTCTTTGAGGTTTTTGTTAGTAGCTGAAACTATTCGCACATCCACTTTGATTTCCTTATCTCCGCCTACCCGTGTTATTTTATTTTCTTGAAGTGCCCGTAGCACTTTGGCTTGAGCGGAAAGACTCATATCACCAATTTCGTCAAGAAATAAAGTCCCTCCATTAGCTTGTTCGAATTTACCAATACGTTGCTTTACGGCAGAGGTAAAGGCACCTTTCTCATGGCCAAATAGCTCACTTTCGATTAGTTCTGAAGGAATGGCAGCACAATTCACCTCGATCATTGGATTTTTTGATCGATTACTTTTTTCATGAATCCAACGAGCTACA